>CAIVEH010000001.1 GCA_903904855.1 uncultured Bacteroidota bacterium
ACCATAAACAAATCTGTTTTGATATTATGAAGAGTTATGAAAATTATCTTTCATGACGTGCTCACGCATATGATAAATTCCGTTTTTCTTTTTAACAATAAAACCAAACAAAATGCCTCTAACAAAGACAAACACGGGAAATCCAATCCGAGGACGGGTTGTACCCAACAACAGGACAGATTCTCAGAACGTAATGAATATGGTGACATTTGCAGACCTAGGACGGGGGGCAGGTACATTGCATGTTTCTGGAACTGCGCGCTTGGACATGCAAGGACATACCAGCAGTGGCGACAACCTGCAAGTTCAAATTGGTAATGGAACAGTAGCTGCGGTGCTGGTAGCTGATTCAGTTCAGTCCACGAAGGATCCTATTAATCGAACTGTCGTAGCGAATGCTGTTATTTCTATACTGAACCAAAGTATGGATTCGGGTACAATCTGGACCTTAACGGGATCATTGCCTTGACCTTTAATATCCAGTGTCTTGGTAGTAAAATACTAAACAGGGCACTGGATTAGTCTACCTAATCTTGGAATATTGTTTTCAGATGGAATTATCTCACCAAAAAAAACAGGTATATTGTTATTGTATCCCATGTAAAACTTCCTTTCGGGATACTTCAACTGGTATTTTTCAATTTCTTCATTATTAAGCGGGTATGTGAATTCGGTACCGGCAAATTGTACCAATAGCTCATAGCTTGTTACCCATCCCGAAAGAGTTCCAAAATCAGAGGCTTTATAGTCTTTGAGGCTTAATGGCATTTATTCAGAATTTAGTATGCTCAAGCAGAGATATTTATTGGCGAAAATATCAATAATTGTCCTGCATTTGTCCCCAACCTTCAAAATGATTTGCTTAAAGGAATAATTAAATTATTAAGTCATCCTCAAGCTATTAGCAAAGATTATCTTCACCAGAATTTCTTATACTCAAAGAGAAAAAAATTTCCCTTAAGTAGTTTCCATTCAATTCGCGACCTGGCAAGCTGCCATTGTAAAAATTTTGTTAGAATACAAATTAAACTTTGTCAGGATTGGGTTTGATCAGCATTATTATTTATTTTCGCCTCATTAACTATATAAACTAGCTTATTTATTATTTCCCCACTTGGAGGAAATACTATAATATTGTGTATGAAGCGCATCTTATTCATTACTATAACACTGATCTTTGGTCTTTCTAATTCGTCTTTCGCTAAAGAAGCTGCCGGATATCATGTACACCTCAAAATAACTGGAGGCAAAGACTCTATTGTCTACATGGCCCATTATTATGGCAAGCCATTGCCAAGTATTTACAAGCGCGATTCGGCCAGGTTCGATAAAAACGGTAATGCCGAATTCAAGAGCAATGACAGCGAGTTTGTAGGTGGTATCTACATAATGCTGATGGGTGACCGCAAGACTTATTTAGAGTTCCTGATCAATAAGGGCGATGATATCACTATAATAGCCGATATCTCGAAACTTCCAGATGGCGTTAAGTATAAAAATTCTCCCGAGAATGAACGTTTTCAGCAATATACCGATTTCCTGAAAGGATATGGCGAAAAACAGCAGGGTTTTCAGAAGCAACTGGCTGATGCAAAATCGGCTGCTGATACAGCTGCAATACGTAAAAAATCTTCTGAAGCAGGTAAAGAACTTACTACCTACCGCAACGATTACATTAAAAACCACACCGGTACTTTACTGGCAAATATATTCAAAGCCCTCGATGTGCCTCATGTGCCAGAAGGACCACATTTTCTGGCAGACGGGGTTACTAAAGATTCTGCTTTTGCCTACAATTATTATAAATCCCATTTTTGGGATGGTTTTAATTTCCATGATGACAGGCTGATTCATGCGCCTATCTATGATGCCAAACTGGATGAATATTTCAACAAACTTGTTCTACCGTGGCCCGACAGCGTGGAAAAAGAAGCCGATGTTATTTTAAGAAACGCACAAGGATCTAAAGACGTTTTCAAATACTCCCTATGGTGGCTTACCCGATTTGTAGAGAACAGCAAAATAATGGGTATGGATGAGGCTTTTGTGTATCTGGTTGAGAACTACTACATGAAGGGCGAAGCATTCTGGCTCTCACCCGATGAACTGAATAAATACCTTGACCGCGCTCAGAAAATTGCTCCCAACGTGATTGGCAACCTGGCTCCTGAAGTGAAATTGCCCAATGTAATGACCAGGAAGGAAGAAAGTATGCAGTCCCTAAAAGCAAACTACACTTTATTGATATTTTATTCTCCCACCTGTGGTCATTGCCAGAAGGAAATTCCAGAAATTGATTCTTTGTACCGGGCTTATCTTAAGGATAAAGGTGTAAAGGTATTTACAGTTGCTACCGAAGGAGAAGAAAAAGCGATCAGCGATTTTATTACCAAAAACAAACTCGAAAGCTGGACCAATACATGGGATCATGAGCGTGCCGGCGACTGGAAGGGTAAATATGATGTATACAGCACGCCTACTATATATTTTCTCGATGACAGGAAAATCATCAGAGGTAAAAGGCTCGACCATACCAACCTGGGCAGCCTCGTAGATATGCTGGAGAAAAAAAATAAAAAGTCAACCAAATCAAAATCCTAAAACAAAAACATACAATGCGAAAGTTTTTATTAACATGTCTTACTGCCGGAGTTTCTGTAATGACCGGTTATGCCCAACCCTTGTTTACTTATGGATCAAACTCTGTTTCTAAAGATGATTTTCTGAGAGTGTACAAAAAGAACAGTATCAACAAGAAACCCGATATGTCGGATACTGCTCTGAAAAGTTACCTTGATTTGTATGGCCTGTTCCGGATGAAGGTTGCCGAGGCCGATCGTCAGCACCTGGATACTGTAGAGTCTATTCAGCGTGAACTGGACAATTACCGTAAACAGCTGGCCAAGACTTACCTTACCGATGAGCAGGTAACCAACAAATTGTTTCATGAAGCTTATGACCGTATGAAGGAGAATGTGCATGTTGCGCATATCCTCATCAGTTGCCCACCCGGTACTGATACTGCCGCTCCATATGCCAAAATTGACAGCCTTTACAAACTCCTGGAATCGAAAAAAGCTGATTTCGAAACCCTTGCAAAAGAATTTTCTGATGATAAAGGTACCAGGGACAATGGTGGAGATGTAGGCTATTTTACTGCATTACAAACTGTATATACCATTGAAAATGCTGCCTATAATACACCGGTTGGCAAGTACTCAAAACCATTCCGTTCACAGTTTGGTTACCATATAGTGAAGGTGCTGGACAAGCGTGCCGACCGTGGACAGGTAAAAGTGGCTCAGATACTTATTCAGACTTCAAAAACAAAGGGCGAAGAAGGAATGGCAGCTGCTAAAAAACGTGCCGACAGCGTTGTTGCGATGCTGAAAAAAGGCGCTTCGTTTGAAGATATGGTTGAGAAATATTCTGATGACCAGTTTTCAAATAAAGAAAAAGGTGTAATGAAACCATTCGGAACAGGCAAGATGGTAATGCCTTTTGAGAATGCAGCTTTTGCACTCAAAAAACCAGGCGATATATCTGAGCCTGTTAAGACAGATTATGGCTACCACATTATCAAGCTTCTGGCTAAGACCCCATTACCACCTTACGATACCATTATGCCAACTTTGAAGCATAAAATAGAAAACGACAGCCGCGCACAGGCTGCCCGCGAAATTTTCTTCAATAAAGTGAAGGAAAAGAATGGATTTAAAGAATATCCTGAAAATGTAAAAGAGATCAGTCAGAAATTTAATGAAATACCAGATACAGGTAAAGATGCCAAGGTGGTGAAGGCCGACAATTACACACATTTGTCGAAACCTCTTTTTGTATTGGGTGGCAAATCTTATCTGCAGCACGATTTTGCCAAATTCTTCGAATCACTTACACACGGTAAGTTAAACGGACCGCGTGCTACTGTGGTACATGATGCTTATGGCCTGTATGTGAATAATGTAGTTAACGATTTTGAAGAGCACAGGTTGGAAAATGAAAATCCTGAATTCAAGAACCTGATGGAAGAATACCGCGATGGTATTATGCTGTTTGAACTGATGGATCGCAATGTATGGAGTAAGGCAGCTCACGACAGCGCTGGCCTGGCCGAATTTTATGAAGGACACAAAAGCAAATATACATGGGAGCCGGGCTTTGAAGGAGCTGTATATAAATTCAAAAGCAAAGGGCTGCAGGATACAGGCCGCTTGATGCTTCAGGCTGGTAATGTGTCTGATGAAGATATGGTGAAACAGATAAATACTCAGGCCAATCCTGATGGCGTTACAGTACAGAAAGGCCGCTATGAGTTCTCCAGGTTTAAGGATGCTACACAGGCCGAACTGCTGAGCAATAAAATGAAAATAAGCAGCAACCCTAATGGTCCTTACACCATTATCTATGCCAGGGAGGTATACACAGGCCCAGGCCAAAAATCGCTTGCCGAAGCCCGTGGCTATGTAGTAGCCGAGTACCAGGACTACCTGGAAAAGAAATGGAACGAAAAGATGCGTAAAGAGTACCCGATGGTAGTGAATGAGAAGGTATTTAAGAGCATGGTGAAGTAAGTGAAAGGTGATAAGTTGACAAGTTGATAGGTTTATAAGTTATTGGGCCCCTTGCGTTGCAGGGGGCTTTTTTGTGAGCTTTGATTAGTTATTAGGATTTGCAGGCTTTAAACCGATTACACTGCAGATAAAATTAACGGTATTCTGAAAAATATACAGAACCACCTTTGTATTGATGAATCCATAACCCAGCATCATTGTTTTTTTTGACCAAACAATATTTTGCAGAGTCCTGTAAATACTGGTAATGCATGATCAGCCATTACATTAATAGCAGCTACTTAAGATACGCACTCACCTTTTGTTGTATCTTCTTTTTAATGCCTGGCTAGTTTTGTCCTTTAAGACATACCGGATCTTCGCTTTCCTCAGCTTCTATAAAGTAGGTAAGCGCCTGCGGGATTGAAATGAGCAATTGCTGGTTAGGGTATTTCTTATTGTAGAATTCAATAAGTTCTTCCATTGAGTAGTGGTCCATTAGTTCGGCTATATCCCAAAAGTCCTTTTTTACAGCCCTTCTTAAAATAGCGCCGAGTTTCATTGCACCGATATCTGGAGCGCTTATTATCCTTATTCCGTTTTCGATAACAGGCTGGCCAATGTGCCTGAAATGGTGGTTTCTTACAAAATCCGTTTTCAGATCGCCAATGTATCCGAATATCCCTACACTACCTGGTCTGCTGTATCTGAAGTTCGGAAAAGCATTTCCTATAGCGGCCAATACATTTTCAGTATTAAAATCAGTTGTTGAAAAAAGGTCGAGATCAACAGACAATCTGTGGCCATACTATAAAGCCAGAGCTGTGCCCCCAACCAGGTAAAAGTCATTTAATTCCGGTAAAGCCATCAGCTTTTTCAGTACTTCCAGAGTTCCTGGTTCAACTGTGCTGTATTGTAACATCTGTATTCTGTAAGTTCATTGTCCAGTACGGCACTGGCCAGGTATATTGTTTGTAAAGAGAGCCACTTTGCATTTGTCAGCGCATATTTTATTTTATCATCTCCATAATACCTTCTGCATTCACGGATATCAGGCACATCACCACGTTCAAAAACCCGTTCTATAATAAATGCAGCTTTCTGATCAAAGTCAAGGGTATCAAAGTTTACATCCCAAAAAATACGCCTGCTGAAATGAGGGTGTTTCATATGTCGAAATACCACATAAAGATACAATTTTTTCAAGCATTATTGCCAGTAAGAACTAATTATGCGGCAAGATAAAGTAAGAGATAAGTTCCAGCTGTAGTTAAGGCTATAGAGCGCAATGGATAAATTAAAGGGTACTTCACTGCTATGTGGTTTTTTTGTGGTTTGATTTAATCGGAGATTAACTTACAGTATCATTATTTTTCTTTAACCAAAAAACTCTCCAAATTGGGTAGGTACCAGTGTGCCAAACACATAGCAATGCTACTGCCTCAGTCCATACTGAAGAATGGCAGTAGCTATGCGGCATTTTTCTTGCCCTGAACTATAATCCGTACATTGTCCAGGTTTACTATTGCCCTGGCTTTCCACAGATCATAGTCTTTTTGCAAATTAATCCATATATCGCTGGTAGTGCCTAATGCCTTGGACAGGCGTAATGCCATTTCGACGCTGATTCCCTGGTGCCCGTTAACCAATGCTGAAACAGTTTTAGGTGTAACATCAAGATCATGTGCCATCTGTTTTACTCCTATACCTAATTCATACATGAATAAGGTTTTTAATATTTCTCCGGGATGTACCGGCGGCATTTCACGTTTAAGCATAAAATTTCGTAATTTTAATGATAATCAAGATAATCGACCAGATATGCATCTCCATCTTTGAATTCAAAGATCAGGCGGTAATTTGCTGTTACTGTAACTGACCAATAGCCTTTAAAGTTTCCTTTCAAAGGGTGCAAATCGGTGCCGGGAAGATTCATATCCGTAATAATGGTTGCTTTATTCAAGTAAGTTAATAAATTTCTGATCTTTACAACATGGGTTGGTGGCAATTTTGATGGATCATTCCTGGTCCATAGCAACCGCAAACCTTTATGCTGTATACTTTTGATCATGTGTAAAGGTAACGCATAACGTTATACGTTAGGAACGATTTTTCTTTTTTTTTAGAATTAGTTTGAATTTTATATTTGTTGTATTGACTTGCCAGTTGTTGTCATTAATGGTTTCAGTGTATTGAATAGAAAAGGCGAATGGACTCATTGCCTTGGGAGTATACAATTTGATCGAAGAGATTTTCCCCACATCTTACCTGCCAATAATCAGCTTCATCACTGTTCTTCCCAGGTCATTATTCACAAACTCCAGGATATAAACCCCATCACTAAGACCGGGAGGCAATGGCAGATGTGTTTCACCTTTATTGATAACATAATCGGCCAGGTACCTGCCATCTATTGTGAGTAAACGAAGTGTTTCTGAACGGCTGGAATAAACGGTTATATCGCCACCGGAGGGGTTGGGCCATACCTGTATCGACTCGCCCGGGGCTTCAGTTCCGGAGTTTGTTCCTAATGATATACAGAAGCTGAGTGGTACAATTGTAACAATATAATTTGTGGATGCACTACACCACGCATTACTTACAGTATAAGTTACAGTATCTCGTCCTGTGGCAAGCCCGGTTACAACACCTGTGGCCGAAACAGATGCATTGGTATTTGATACACTCCAGATACCGCCGGTGGCGGTATCGGTGAGGGTTATTGCATCGGTGATGCAAACAGTATCAGTTCCGGTTATGGTGCCTGCGGCGGGTACGGGGTTTACAGTTACCGGCATAGCGGCTGTGGTGGTGCCGCACATATTCGTAACTGCATAGGTTATGGTGTCGGTACCGGCAAGCAGTCCGTGAACCACTCCGCTGGTTACTGTAGTCAGTATACCACTGCTGCTCCATAATCCTCCGGATACAGTATCAGTGAGCGTTACAGAAGAGCCTGCACACATGCTGCCTGTTCCTGAAATTATACCTGCCAGTGGCATGCTGGATACTACAATATTCGTATCGGTTTTGCAACCGGTGGTAATTAAAGTATAGGTAACAGATCCTGTTCCGTCTGCCATACCATTCACCATACCGCTGCTACTGCCTACAGTCAGTATTCCGGTTCCGGTGCTGCTCCAGGTTCCGCCAGTAGTAGGGTCAGTGAGCAATAATGAATCTCCTGCACATAGCGGTAATACTCCGGCAATATGGCCTGGAGTAGGGTTAACCGTAAATTGTTTTGTGGCACTGCAACCACCGGCAATACTATAAGTTATAGTTGCATAGCCGGGAGTGTTTCCGGTAACCCGGCCCAGGCCGCCACCAAGATTGGTAACTGTAGCCAAAGAACTGGTAAATAAGCCTGAAGTTATCGAGTCAGATACGGTCATTGTATCGCCAAAGGCACAGATATTATGTACCATCATTATCGGGGGCACAGTAACCGATGATACTGATTTTGTAGCAGAACAACCGCTGGATACCAAATAGCTGATAACAGCAGTGCCGTTTGATATGCCATTTATAGTGCCAGTACTGCCCACTGTAACAAATGCTGGCGCTGAAGACGACCATACACCACCGCTGACAGGATCGGTAAGGGTCGCGGTTGCACCGGTACATAAAGAGGAAGGCCCTGAAATGGCTGATGGTAGCGGTAACACATTCACCGTGGTAGAAACGTTGCAGCCAGGTCCAAGCGAATAAATAATGGTGGCTAAACCAGCAGTACCGCCGGTTACAATTCCGGAGCCGGTACCTACCGATGCGATGGATGGGGTTCCGGAACTCCATGTGCCAACCCCGGCATCAGTCAGGGTGATGGTTGAACCGGAGCAGACCACATGCGGTCCACTGATGGCTGGTGGCAATGGACCTACGGTAACCGTGGTAATAGCGGCACAACCGCTTACTATATAGCTGATAACGGCAGTACCCAGGCTGAGCCCGGTAACAATGCCGGATGTGCCAAGGCTTACTGCACTTCCCGGTCCCAGCAGCCAGGCACCACCAGGGGTGGCATCGCTCAGCGTAATAACAGAACCGACACAAAGTTCTGTACCACCGCTTATGGCCGGAGGAATAGCATTAACGGTTATTCCCCTTGTAGTACGGCAACCGGCACCAGTTGTATATGTGATTATGGTAGAACCGGCAGCAACTCCTGTAACAATACCAGAAGAGCTACCCACAGTCGCGTACGCCGGGAGTGAAGAACTCCAGCTGCCACCGGGTGTGGCATCAGATAGGGTAGTTGTGGCCCCAACGCATAAACCAGAAGCCCCTGTTATAGTTGCTGGTATCGCATATACCGTAACCGGCATTGTTGCAGAACATCCGGCTAATGTATAACTCAATACCACATTGCCTCCGTTTACGCCGGTAACCAATCCTGTACCAGATATGGTAGCCAGGCTAGCATTGCTGCTGCTCCATACACCACCTGTGGTAGTATCAGTTAAACTAATGGTTGAGGCCACGCATACTGCTGTCGGTCCTGATATTGGTGAAGGCCCGGCATTAACTGTAACAACAGAGGAAGTAGTACAACCGCTACCGAGTGAATAGGTAACTATGGCCATGCCTGGTGCAACTCCAGTTACAACGCCTGTTGATGTGCCAATAGTAGCAATTGTAGTTGGTATAATACTCCACCAACCTCCGCTTGCAGAATCAGTTAATGCAGTAGTTTGCCCGGTACAGGTATGAAGGTTGCCGCCGATACCAGAAGGGCCGGCATTGACAGTAACAGTACTTGCCACCGAACAGCCTGATGCTGTAGTGTACCTGATGGAGGACGTGCCGGATGCTGCACCTAAAACTATACCGGAACCTGTGCCAACGGTAGCAACTGATGTTGTTCCACTACTCCAGGTTCCTCCTGGTGTAACATCAGATAGGGTAGTGGTATGGCCGGTGCATATCCCGAGAGTGCCTGTAATGCCGGCAGGTAGCGGATTGACAGTTATGGATTTTGTTTTTATGCATCCCGACCCGAAGGAATAGCTGATGGTTACCGTACCGTTTGATACTCCAGTAACCATACCACTCAGTGAGCCAACTGTGGCAATTGCTGTATTGCTGCTCGCCCATGCCCCGCCCGGAATAGTATCTGCAAGCGTGATAAATGAGCCGGTACATACTGTTGAAGGTCCTGCGATTTCAGATGGGGTGGAACTGACAGTAATAGTGCTGGTAACATAGCAGGAAGTAGGCAGTGTATAGGTTATTGTGGTTGTGCCAATTGATATACCGGTAACAATACCTGTAGAACTGCCTATGGTAGCTCTTGATGGCAGACTGCTCGTCCAGATTCCACCACCAGCATCGGTTTCAGCTATTGTTGAACCAATGCATACTGCCGACGGGCCTGAGATGGGTGCAGGCAACGGATTAACTATTATCGTAGCCGTACCTGTCATATTATTACTACATCCATTGCTAAGATTGGTAGCATTAATAGTATAAATTCCAGCTGCGGTTTGTAAACCGAAATCTAATGCAGAGCCTGAGCCGGCAAGAATAAGACCTGGTGTTCCGCTGTTGAAAAGCTGGTAATGACAAGAATGGGATGAGCCGCTGAGACTTATATCGAATCCTGTACCACCGGCGCACAAAGTTCCGCCACCGCTTATGGTATAGGCAGTAGGCAAGGCTTCTACAACAAATGCTTCCGAAACGAAGCACCCAAGAGGGGAAGTATAAGTGATATTGGTGGTGCCAACAGAGATTGCTGCTACAGTGCCGGAAATTGGATTCACTGTTGCAACCGATGGAGTAAAACTACTCCATGTACCTCCGGTAATACTATCTGCAAGAATAGTTGTTGTGCCTACACATATATCAGCGGATCCTATGATAGCTGGGGGTACCGGTGCCACGGTTACCGGCATAGTGGCTGAGCAGCCTGTACTCAAAGTATAGGTAACTGTGGCCGTGCCTGTTGATATGCCTGATACAACGCCTGCACTCAGAAATGAAGCTATTGCATTATTGCTGCTGGTCCATGTGCCGCCGCCGGGATCGGTAAGGGTTACTGAACTGCCAGCACAAACTGCACTTGAACCTGAAATAGCAGCCGGAAGCGGATTGATGGTAAAAACAATGGAGGAGTTACAACCGGTAGTAAGAGAATAAGTAATAACAGTAGTGCCAGGTGCATATGCAACAACAATACCTGATGAGGAGCCGATATTGGCAATTGTTGGTGCACTGCTCAGCCACGTGCCTCCGCCTGGATCTGTAAGCGTTCCTAGTCCACCGACACATAAATGTGGTGTTCCGGATATCGTACCAGCCGTCGGGTTTACTGTAATTGTTTTGGTTATGGAGCAGGTCACAAGCGTGGTTACAGAATAGCTTATTGTTACAAATCCTGCCGCAACGCCTGTTACGATGCCAGTGCCTAATCCTACCGTAGCGGTACCCGGATTGCTGCTGTACCAATAGCCTGATGGCGTAACATCACTTAAAGTAAGGGTTGACAACGGACAAACCTGGGATGGCCCTGTAATTGCAGCAGGCAGTGGATATACACTGGTAAGTATACCAACAGAACAACCCGGCGAGGTAGAATAGATTATGGAATCAGGTCCGGGAGTAATGCCCATTACCAATCCGGTAGCAGAGTTTACAGTTGCAATACTTGTGTTAGTGCTGGTCCAGGTGCCTCCAGGTACTCCATCGGAGAAAGTGGTGGTACTGCCGGTACAAACGCCTGCAGGGGCAGTTATTGCAGTTGGAACAGCGTTAATAGTAATTGTTTTTGTATTGAAACAACCTGAGCCAGGTGTATAAGTTATTGTTACTATACCTGAGCCTGTGCCACTTACCAGTCCGCTCAGTGAACCAACAGTGGCAATACTGTTATTACTGCTGCTCCAGGTGCCGGTACCAAATGTGTCGGTAAGGGTAAATGACATACCGGTACAGGAGGATGATGGTCCTGTTACGGACCCAGGCGACAGATTTACTGTTACATGGATAGTGGTTGTATCCGATTGCATTCCATCTGTTACCAACATCTTAAACGAATCGGGACCGGTATACCCGTAGGTAGGTGTATAGGTTAGCCCGGTTGGCGTAATAATGCCACCTGTTGAAAGGCCAAGGCCACTTGCTGTTAAAGTTCCATGTAGCGGCAGGGTTGCTGCGCTCCAGGTTTCAGCCTGCGAAATATCTGAATCTGCAATGGATAATAATGAATTGATGGAATCATGAACAGAATACTGGCATGCTGTCATACTCTGGCTATGACCATTTACGAAACGGGGTTGATGGTTGCCGAAACTAATTTTCCGTATCCGGTTATTGGTTCCGTCGGCAATAAAAATATTGCCAAAGTTGTCGACCGCCACACCGCCGGGCTCAAATAATTTAGCCATTGTAGCGGCGCCACCATCTCCGCTGAAACCCGGAGTACCATTGCCTGCAATAGTGGTAATGGTTCCAAAAATATCTACTTTCCTGATACAGGCATGCAAAGAGTCTGTTACATAAAGGTTCCCGATTTTATCTACTGATACATAGACCGGATTGATACTCGCATTCGTAGCCGGGCCACCATCACCTGAATTTCCGGGAGTGCCATTACCGACGACAGTGCTAATAATTCCTGCCGGATTTACTTTTCGCACCCTGTAGTTATAAAAATCATCGATGTAAAAATTGCCAGCGGTGTCCATGGCTATGTAGCCGCTGCCATTCAGCAGGGCTGCAGTTGCTGGCCCACCATCTCCGCCAAACCCCAAAACACCTGAACCGACAAAATAATTTATGTAGCCAGATGGGCTTACTTTTGAAAAATAGTAACCATCGCCGAAATAAACATTTCCTCCTTTGTCGACGGCTACATTTGCAAAATTAATACTGACTGATGTAGCAGGAACACCAAATCCGAATGCCCCTGTACCGGATCCATTTCCAGCTATGGTATTTATGATTCCGGAAGTATTTACCTTTCTTATCCTGAAATGGTTAAAATCTGGAATATACATATTCCCGGTGGTGTCGACAACAATACCGTTTGGGTAATAAAATTGTGCCGATGTTGCCGGTCCGCCATCGCCACTAAAACCAACACATCCAAAACCGCAACCGGTTCCCGCAACTGTAGTAATGATGCCGCTTAATGCATTTATTTTGCGGATTCTGCGGTTGGCCGCATCTGAAATAAGCAGGTTGCCGGCATGATCGATGGCAACACTTGTTGGGTAGAATAATTCGGCAAGGTAGGCCGGACCTGTATCTCCACTAAGACCACCAGCATTGATTCCTGCAATTGTATTGATGACCTGTGCTTTGGCTAACGGGCCTTGGAATGCTGCCAAAACAAGCAGGATAAAGATATAATATCTCTTATGCATAAGAGGAATAGAGCAGGTTTTGTAATATAATTAAATGGTTCCTGATACCGAATAATCAAAGCTAATCATTTTTAATAGAATGGCGAAATAATTCTACAAAATGAAAAAGCTGGTATCATTTCAGTTGGAGATTATCAATTTAATATGTCGTAGAATGAAGTTATTATCAAGAGTCTAAGCTCTTTTATCTGTGTCTCTCCTTCTTCAGACTTATGAGTTGAAAAGAATAGGTCTAAGAATTATACCGTATTTTAAACTTATTCAAATCTCTGATTGTAAGCTTTCCCATTCTTATTGATGTAAAAAAAGTCCTGGCGTTGGTAGTCGGTATTATATATGAGTTTGTAAATATGAGGTATTGGGGTATCCCGGCGGGAATCAAATCCATGCTGGTTAAGTGTTTCAATAAAGGCTGGTTCCAGGGTTGCCACATCAAGCTTGGGAAACAATTCTTCATTATGTGTATTGATTAACCTGCTGATGTAATGTATGGAGTCCTTTGTATCTATACCTATAAATAAGCCATCTCCAAAACCATACAATTGATTGTATCTGAAACTGATTTCAGGAAATAATATTTCACCAGTTACAGTTATCAGTCCCCTTTTTCCTGACTTATCATAAGCCCAGATGCAAGGGTATCGATATTTATTTTCATAGTCAGTTCGCCCATATTCATCTGCTACTCCATCTATTCTATATGGGTTTAATCCGGTAACATACTTGAGATCAGTACTCATGAAATGTAAAATTTGGCCTGATCCTTTTAAGAGAATTAAGTCGCCATTCTCCGGACTATTGTAATCATAAACAGATGCATAAACCTTGCCTTTCCACTTAAAACCATAATTTATCTGTTTTGGTTGAAATGGAAAAACCTCGTGTAAACGTTGGTCAAACATTCCATAGTTGCCATTTTTATACACAATAATGAGGCTATCCCTGGGGTTGTAATCTTTTATAATGCAAGGTCGTGGAACAGGTTGAACAATGTAATTGAGATGCTCATCAAAAATAGCACTGTAAATTATTGTCTGATTTGATCTGTGGGTGCCATAAACCAATATTTCGCCCTTTGGAAGTGCGGTTGAAGATTTGGTAACCCAGGTTATTGAGTCCTTAACAAAGTTCCGGGTGAGTACCCCATTTATCAACATTTGTGGGTCAGCATCATTTTCATTATAAGTAAATCTTTGAATTTCAGGTTGATAACAGCTCATCCTTTGGATTGGAAAATGGAAGGATGGATCATCAACCACCCATTCTCCCAATGGTTTTTGAGTGTGTATGTCAAGATACCGGAATGACATTGAACTGCTGTCTTTTCCATTTCTGGCTTTGAAATGTGTTGTTTTTTCAACGCGGATCTGACCATCATAAATAGATATAATGGAATAAATAAATGGCAATCGCTCATTGAATCCCAGGTCAAATAATCCATACTTTCCTCCTTTCCCTGCAATAATATAAGAATCTACTTTGTTCAGCATGTCATATTCAGCAGGAATTGCCAAATGCATAGATGGATAACTTAAATAGCCAAACTTCTTGTTTGATATTATAATTACGCCATTTGTGTCTTTAACATTCCGGTCTATTGCATCATAAAAATCTGGAAGCAGGAACTTATTTGCCGTATCAATAATATTTTCTTTGCCACCCTTTCTTATTTTTATAAACCCCCTATCAAGGTAGGCCAGATCATACATGGAGATATCGTCATAATCGAATGGAATGAGAGTGTGGCCTGCTGTATCTATAACTCCTGCTTTGCCCTTTTTCTTTACGGCGAGGACTGGTCTTTTGTAAATATTATCGCTGGAGACATAAGGAAACATG
>CAIVEH010000002.1 GCA_903904855.1 uncultured Bacteroidota bacterium
ACCATAAAATGGCTAAAATACAGTAAAATCAAGCCTTTTAACTAACAAATGAAATAAGTTATCCACATAAAAAAGATCCAAAAACATGATTTTCAAAACGAAGCCTCCGTGAGTCGCACAGAATAAAATAATGCCGGAAAAGCTCAACCATTTTTTCTCGATTTTGCTAAAAAACGCTCAAAAACCAGAGGGGCTGAATAGTAACTAAAATATTAATTGTTTTGCTAAAATTGGTAACTTTGAAAAGAATCTTTGTATTATGAGAAGGCTTTCTTTTTTCCTGTTAGTTATTTGCTCTCTGTTCATCTCCTTTGGTTTAAGCCATGCACAGGTCATCACCACTATAGCAGGTATAGGATTGGTTGGTTATACCGGCGATCACGGAGCAGCTACCCTTGCTAAACTAACATCGCCTTCAGGCGTAGCTGTTGACAAATACGGAAATGTTTTTATTACTGACCAGAATGCAAGTTGTGTGAGAATGGTTGATACAAATGGGAATATCACTTCTGTTGCGAGTAATAGTACCATTACACTTACTGGCTATAGTGGAGATGGAGGTCCTGCAACTGATGCAAAACTTAACTGGCCCGAAGGATTAGGTATAGATGACTCAGGTAATTTATATATTGCCGATCAGTTTAATAACGTTGTAAGAAAAGTAGCCAGAGCTACGGGTGTCATTACAACTTATGCCGGTAATCATGCACTCGGAGGTGCTTACAGCGGTGACGGCGGCCCTGCTACAGCCGCCGGATGCTGGTGGCCCGAAGATGTAACTGTTGACCATAGAGGTAATGTATATTTTATAGATCAGCAGAACCATGCTGTGAGAAAAGTAGATGCTGTAACCAAAAATATTTTTACAATAGCGGGAACTGGTTCAGCTGGTTATAGTGGTGATGGTGGTCCAGCAACGAATGCTAAATTATCTTTCCCATCCGGGATTGTAGTAGATTCTTCTGGAAATATATATATAGCCGATTACTATAACAACAGACTCAGGAAAGTTACAGCTGCTACTGGCATTATTACTACAGTAGCCGGAAATGGAACAGGAGGTTATGCAGGCGATGGTGGCCCTGCCACAACTGCTGAATTGTGGTATCCTTCATCCGTTGCTCTTGATGATACAGGTAATTTGTATATTTCTGATTTTAACAATGCTATGATCAGAAAAGTGAGTGCAGCTACTGGAAAAATATCCAGGATAGCAGGTAATGACACGCAAGGCTATTGCTGCGATTGCCATCTGGCTGCAAAAGCTGAGATTAATAATCCTCAGGGTGTAGCAGCAGATAAAAAAGGGAATATTTATATTGCTGATTATGGGAACTCAAGGGTTAGAAAAGTGTCTGATGTTTTTGTTTGTCCTGTACTTGAGACGGGTGAAAAAGTATTAGAGCCTTTCATGAAAATATTCCCTAATCCATCTCAGGGCCGATTCTCAGTAAAGTTTATTGGTATTTACAGAAATGGCATATTGGAAATATATGATGTTATGGGTGGCAAACAATACGATACAGTCATTCTAGACACTAAGGTAGATATTGAATTGCCCGATATTCCAGCTGGGGTTTATACTGTATATTATAAATGCGCAGAATATAGTAGAGTTCAGAAATTGATTATTGCAAATTAGGATTGATTAAAGCTGTAAAAATCTAGTATGTATATTGTACAGCTTACTTGTTAAAAATGTGCAATAAAAGCCTTGCCCCCATGGGCAGAAATAATAAACTACAGAAAGCAAGCTGGAATAATACAAGATCGCAAATTTATCAATTCAGATATTGCACATTGTTATCCATTTTGTCGTAAAACCGGATTAAGAAAACATATTTTTTTATATTTACCCATCCAAAATGAAATTTTGACTGTCTAATATTAATACATCTTGCGTTACTATTCAGCCCCTCTGGTTTTTGAGCGTTTTTTAGCAAAATCGAGAAAAAATGGTTGAGTTTTTCCGGCATTATTTTATTCTGTGCGACTCACGGAGGCTTCGTTTTGAAAA
>CAIVEH010000003.1 GCA_903904855.1 uncultured Bacteroidota bacterium
ACAGACAGTGATTCCAAAATCGGTATACTGAAGTTTATAAAAAACTAATAATATGCCGCAATCAATATTATCGTAAATTGAGATTTGACAAATTTTTAAAAGTTTTCAAATCTATTCCCACAGTGCCTTTTCAGATGATGAATCATATTTATTGAATACTATTTTAAGAATATAGATAGCGGATTATTATAAAACCGTCCTTTTAAATGTTATAAAAGAAAACGCTCCGGATTATCCCGGAGTGTTTTCTTTTATAACAATAATTACCACAGATGCACCCTCAGGCTATCTGGCAGATACATCTTATCTCCTGGCTTTATGCCGAATGCCTCATAAAATTCCGGCACATTCGGGAACGGGCCGTTCACTCTGTATTTGGCCGGCGAATGCACATCTGTCAACAGCTGTCTTGCTATGCGCTCCTGCCTTGCCTCAAGCAACCAACCCAACGAATAACCCATAAAGAACCGCTGCAACGGAGTAAACCCGTTTATCTTTTCGCCCTTTTTATATGATTCGGTTTGTTTGAAAGCATCAAGCCCTATAAGTATCCCGCCCAGGTCAGCCAGGTTTTCTCCCAGGGTTGCCCTGCCATTAATATGCAGAGTATCTACAGGATTCATTTTATTAAACTGCTGTACCAGCACATCAGCCCGCTTCATAAACTGAACCGTATCAATCCATCCCCACCAGCTGCACAGATTGCCCTTTTCATCCGACTTCCTTCCCTGGTCATCAAAACCATGTGTTATCTCATGCCCTACAGTTGAGGCCGCTGTATACCCGTACACCAAGGCATCATCAAGTTCCGCATCCTTGAAGCCCGGCACCGACATCATGGCTGCCGGCAGCACTATCTCGTTGTTCGACTGGTTGTAATAAGCATTGTAGGTCTGCGGTGTCATATCCCATTCAGTGCGGTCCACTGGCTTACCCAGCTTGTTCATTCCATATTCATTCCACCATTGATTGGCACGCAACATGTTCAGTACATATGGTCCCCGATCTATTTTCAGAGCCGAAAAATCCTTCCAGGTATCAGGGTACCCTACTTTCTTCTTTATCGACATCAGCTTGTGTATTGCCTTCTGCCGTGTGCTGTCTGTCATCCAATCCAGCTTTTCCATCCTTGCTTTGTAGGCATTCCGCACATTCTCCACCATCTGCTCATATCGTGCTTTTGCCGTTGCGTCAAAATACTCTTTCACAAAAAGATGGCCCAGTTCCTCACCTATAGCACCCTGCTCTGCATCCAGTGCCCGCCGCCATCTTGGGTGTTGCTCCTGTGCACCGTTGATTGCCTTTGAGTAAAAATCAAAATTGGCCTGGCTGAAAGGCTTACTCATATATTCTGCAAAAGCAGCCACCAGATGAAACGCCATATAATCCTTCAGCGTTTGCATATCAGCCGATGATACGATAGTGCCAAGAGCAGTGTAAAATTCTGGCTGACCAACAATCACACTGTCTACATGTTTCACTCCCATTTTGCCCAATATAGCTGGCCAGTCTATTCCCTGCGAAAGTCCGTTGAGGCTGGTTATAGCGTATTTATGATAATTGGCATAAGGGTCGCGCAGGTCTTCAAGTTTACGGCTCGCTGCCGCAAGTTTTGTTTCCATTGCCACCACCGAAACTGCCCGTGCATCTGCAGCTGTCGTGTCCATACCCATCAGCCGGAACATACCCGAAATATAATGTGGATAAAGTTCACGGATCTGCCTGGTGCGGGCATCGGTATTAAAGTAATAATCCCTGTCAGGCAGCCCCAGTCCGCCCTGGTTCATACTATAAGCCATTACATCACTATTCATTGCATCCTGGCTTACCCCTTCGCTGAAGAAAACATTGGCGCCATAGGTATGCATCCGCGCAGCAATGGTCATAATATCAGCCTTTGTTGCAGCACTATTTACCAGATCAAGTTCTTCCTTCAATGGATTGATACCGTTTTTTTCGATTGATACTGAATCCATCGCACTATACCAGAAATCGCCTATCTGCTGCCCCGGTCCTGCTTTTTCACCTTTCTTTTCAGCATCTTCATTTATCTTCAGCAGTTTCACATATAGTTCCTTCTGCACCAGCTCTCCTATCCCCCAGCTTATTTCATCGCCCGGTATCGGATTCTTCTTCATCCACCCCCCATTGGCATACGCAAAAAAATCATCGCCAGGCTTTACAGTACTATCCATATCACTGACCAGGATATCACGAACCACCGGTTTCGGGTTATTACAAGCTGTAAAGCAAAAGCCTGCAGCCAAAACATATACAAACCTTTTCATCATCTCCAATAAAATTTGTGCAAAAGTAATCAGTTTTGCCGGGTATGAATTTGCTATCAGCAATTTGTTTGCCCGGCAATTGTGAAATCTTCAATGATATTTGAAGGTAGACTTTAAAAGATGGCATTTTTCGCTCACATCATCAAAACCGGCTGACAACCTGTCGCAATAGCACAAGTCTCGCCAGTAATGGCTCAAGCAACGATAACTCAAGCATATTGGCCCCGTCCGATTTAGCTTGTGACGGATCCGGATGGGTCTCAATAAATAATCCATTTGCCCCTGCTGCAATTCCAGCCCTGGCTATTGTTTCTATCATCGCAGGGGTGCCGCCGGTAATGCCGCCAGGTTGGTTGGGTTGTTGCAATGAGTGAGTGCAATCCAGCACCACTGGCACATTCAGCCCCTGCATTAGTGGTATTCCCCGGTAATCAACTATTATATCCTGGTACCCGAATTGAGTTCCCCGCTCTGTAAGTATTATTTTATCATTCCCACCCAGTCTTATCTTTTCTACCACAAAGCCCATTGCCTCCGCCGACAGAAACTGCCCCTTTTTCACATTCACCACTTTCCCCGTTCTGGCAGCTGCCTGCAGCAGATCTGTTTGCCTGCATAAAAATGCAGGAATCTGCAGCACATCTGCATATTCAGCCGTCATTGCCGCCTCATTCTCTGTGTGAATGTCTGTTACCACTGGTACACCAAAAGTTTCCCGCACCTTGCCCAGTATCTTCAGCGCCGCTTCATCCCCAATCCCCGTAAAACTGTCAGCACGACTCCTGTTGGCCTTCCTGTACGATGATTTAAATATCAGCGGAACCTGATACTTTCCGCATATCCGCAATAGTTCTTCAGCCGTGCGCATCACTACCTCCTCACTTTCCACTACACATGGCCCTGCCATCAGAAAAAACTGATCAGTAGTGAATTGCTGAGCTGCAAAAAGCTGCCGGATAAATGAGTACATGGATTTTAAATGAAGCATTAAACTTCTGCTTCAGTGGATAAAGTTAAGAATAATAGCAGGCAAACAAGGCTTTACAACCATTACGCAATTCTCCAAATGAATTTTTAATTTCTCATTGGATTGTAACTTATTAGAAAGGACCCGGCAATAAAATAATCAGGAGAGCGTTTTGTACTATTTTTATTACATAAATCATTTGCTGTTTAAATACTTTATCCTAATTTTCTACTGTGAAAAATTTCCCGTTTTTTTTCTGTTTTATTTTAATAATGAAAATGGGCTTGTTTTACTCTGTAAAAGCGCAAACAAACAACCAATTCAGCATTAATTTCAATATCAACAATGGTCTTCCTTCCAATCTTATCTATGAAGTCATTACTGACAGGCATGGGTATTTATGGATAGCCACATTTAATGGCGTGGTACGATATAATGGCTATGATTTTAAAACTTTTACAACTGCCGATGGTTTGCCTACTAATGATGTATGGCAGTTGCTCGAGGATAATAAAGGTCGGATATGGTTAGGTAATATTTCGGATGAGTTTGGTTACCTGTACGATGGAAAATACCATAAAACTATTTTAAAGGGCGAAAACCGGACAGTTTATCCCAATGATATCAGAACAAATGGCGATGGCCTTATTTTTTATAGCTATATGGTCCATGGAAGTGTATACCCATCAATTTGTGTTGAAAAAAATGACACTATACATGTAGATACTTTCACAACCCATGTATTCGACAAATTCCCGGAATTAAATAATAATTCCGATAATAACTTAGTTACTCCCTATATTAATTTCTTAGGCGAGGTCTACTTGTCCCACAAATCTGCTCTTTTCAAAGTTGAGCCTTCGGCCGACAGTAATAAAATATCAAAATTATATGAATTTGATCGTGATTTTTTTGAAAATCACATTTGCAACAGCGCAATACTTGTATTAGGTAAATTCCTGGTTTCTTATTCTTACCTAAGCCACAAACCAGAATTACATATATTCAATCTGGCTACAGGAAAAACCAGTGTATTGGACATAACCAAATTTTCAGATGCCACCAATATAGAATACATGCTGAATAGTCAGGACAATGCACATTTATACGTTATAACGCAGCATAAATTGCTCCTATTTGATTATCAGGATAGCATTAAATATAATAATTATGTAGATTTTAGTAATTTATACGAAAACTATGGAATGGACGGAAAAACCATTAGGGCAATTGGTTATTTTAAAAATTGGGGCAACGTAATTGGTTCTACTAATGCCGGATTTAATATTTCGTATGAGGAAACAAATCATTTCAAACCATTAAATATTCCCAGGCTTAATAATTTTAATCTACTGGGTTCGCTGGAAGATAGCTTATCTTTCTGGTGGGATGCAGCAAATTCAAATATGAGGCTGATTGAGGATAATGGTAAATTCAAAGACTATGCTTATAACATAAAACTTAGACTAAAATGTATTAATTATTTAGCAGAAGATTCTTTTATGATCAATGGCAATAAGAATTATTTTTATACGCTACATAATAAAAAGATCAAAGATGTATACTCTAACGGTATCTCTTCAGGAATTGCAACCATCAGGGATAAGGACGGCATATATTATTCAATTAATTCTCCTGGTTTCTTGCGCACTGATATTTACAAGACACAAAACTCTGTAGTTATAGACAGGGATAAATATTCAGGATTGGCCTATGATTCTATCCGAAACTATGCTATTGCATACAACCTGGGTAAAATATTTATTCACGGGAAAACCAAAGATTCTGTACTATTTAAAAAGGATTTTTCCCGTTTTGGCACTAAAAAAACCGAGCAGATACTCATTGATAATACCTACGGCAATTATTTATTTAAAGGGCCGGATAATGTTACTATTTACGACCCGGAAAAAAATGTGTATAAAGAAATTTTCAAAAACATCAACCTGGAAGAATCTTCTATTTTACTTCATAAAAATACAGTAATTGCTTATGGCAAATTTGGAGTTGCCTTTTGCAAACTGCTAGGCAGAGTAAAAGCATCTGAAGCCACTATATATTACAACATAAAAAATATTAAATATAGAAAAATATTTTGTTGTGTAGCTAGCAAAAGCCATTTGTTGCTTTCCACAGACAAAGGCGCATACACAGTTGATATTCCTTCAGATAGCGCATTAATTCACAGTCAGGATATCAGGTATCTTAAACCTGCTACCTTTTTATTGAAATACAGGGATTCGCTCAATGAACTCAGAAATAATGACACGCTTTTGTTAACTCAAAACGATAGAAAGCTCCAGTTCGATATTATTAATCCTTATGGCAATGGAACAATACACTATATGTACACACTATCAGGCGACACCGGCTGGCACGAAATGAATGCCAATGAATTGAACCTGCCTATGCACCTAGCTCCTGATAACTACTATACATTGTTGCTGAAGGTAAAGGATGATGTATGGAGAAGTAACCCGTTAATGCTGACATTTTATTTCAAACCATTATGGTACCAGACAAATACCGGCAGTAGGGTTGCCTGGGTTTTAATTAGCGGTTTTATTATTCTTATCCTTACTATTGCAATCCTTATAACAAGGCGATTTGTACTTGTTGCGTCCCAAAAAAGAACCATGCGGCTGGAGTTGGAACTAAAGGCCATTTATGCACAGATCAACCCGCACTTTATTTTCAATACCCTGAATTCTGCTATGTCGCTGGCCAAAAAGAACAAAATGGAGGAGGTATACGAGCATATTTCCAAATTCTCTAGCCTGCTCAGAGGGTATATCAAATCATCGCGCAATAAGCTGACAACTATTGAAGAGGAAACCGAAAACCTAAGGGATTATATCGACCTGCAACTGATAAGATTTAAAAATAAATTTGAGTACCAGATTATTATCCAGCCAGGAATAAACCCAGGAAGCACTTATATACCTAGTCTTTTGCTGCAGCCTTTTGTAGAAAATGCCATCAACCATGGCATACTGCATATGGAAGAAGGCGGGTTTCTGAAAATAGAATTTAAGCAGGGGGTAGTGGCTGATGAAATAATCTGTATCATAGAAGATAATGGCATAGGCCGGAAAAATTCGAAACTGTTGAATGAACAAAATAAAAAAAGAGGCGAATCTTATGGAGATTTGCTGATTAAAGACCTTGTGGCTATTTTTAACAAATATGAGACTATGAACATTGAAATAGCCTATACCGATAAGGAAACGCCTGAAACCGGGACTATTGTAACGATCAAAATAAAAAATCCGAAAAATGGCCAATAATTATTCCTGTGTAATTGTAGATGATGAACAGGATGCGTGCGACCTGCTCAAAAACAGGATAACAGACCTGTATAATCATATAAAAGTAACAGCAACTTACCTGAGCTGGGCAGAAGCGCTGCAGGGCCTGCGTGAAAACAAAACGGACTTACTCTTCCTTGACATATCTATGCCAGGAAAAACAGGCATTGAAATACTGCACATGCTGCCCCAGTTGGATTGTGAAATCATTTTTGTAACTGCCCACGAGCAATACGCACTCGACGCCTTTGCTTTTTCCACTTCGGGCTATATTCTTAAGCCTGTAAAAGACCAGTTACTGGTAAAAGCCACCGACAAAGCTATAGAAAGGATAGAACATAAAAGGCTGGCCCGGCAATCGAAAGAGGCTAAGGAGGCGCATCCCCTGCTGAATGAAAAAATAGGTGTACCAGGTAATAGCGGCATAGATTATGTAACACTCAGCGATATCATGTATCTCGAAAGCGTAAATAAATGTACACGTATAGTTACCACAAAGGCCGAATTTTTAAGCTCTTTCCAGATCGGCAAGTTCAAAGAGCATGTAAATAGGCTCCCCTTCTTCCAGGTTCACCGCTCCTATATCATCAATCTCAATTATATACAAAGCTATAAAAGCATTGGCACCATTGTTATGGCCAATAGAACGGAGATACCCGTTTCCCGTGCCGAGCGCACAGAATTCCTCAAAATTTTCAACAGCGAATTCTGATAACAATACTTTAACTCACTAACCCGGTAAAGACCAGATCTTTACCGGGTTTTGTTTTTTCATCCCATTTCCATTCGGCAGATAAAACCCACCATTCGGCAGACGAAACCTGCTTTTCGGCAGATCGCCGAACGAATCGCTAATGCAGGACTGTAGATTGCACCTAAATCACTGATTTAACATAAACTCTTTCATTATGAAAATATAATTGTTTAATGCAATTATCTTAACTTATAAGAATTATTTGATTCACTTAAAAACTAAAAATTATGAAAAAATAAAAAGAGTAACTAAAAGCTAAAAAACAAATTAATAATTTAAAACTAAAACAAAACTTATTATGAAAATCTCAAATTATTTTTTACTGATACTAATAGCATTATTTGCTTTTAACCTGAATGCTAGGGCACAGTGCACACAAGCCATAGATGATTGTGGAGTATTAGATTTAAAAATCGCCCCCATAATTCCTAATCCCATATGTTCTGGAACTTCAGTGTCAATCACACCTTTAATAACCGGAAGCTCATATCTTTCTGTTCAATCTTACACTTTGACTGCAACACCACCTCTAACAATGATTGCTACCGGCACCGGTTTGCCTCCTAGTATTAATGTTTACCCCACTATAACTACAACTTATAATTTAAGTATCGAAGCTTTAGGGCCAAATATTGTCATGGATGGTGATTTTAGCCCAATGATAATAGGTGGACCTTGTTTTGCCAGCAGTTATGTATATACATCAGGCGCATCAGGTTCAGGTGCAGGGCCCAATCCCTATTTAGACCGTTTCCCAAATAAGTATACAATTACAACTGATCTTAGCACTGTGACGACTCCAATGGCATTTGCTTTAATGGGAAGGCCAAATATGATGGCATTTAATGGCGATAAAGCAGCACCATCAGTTGCTTGGTCTGAAGATTTAAATGTTTGCGGTGGACAAACTTATCAGTTCTCATTTGATTATGCTGCCTGGACTACAGGAGGAGGGCTTTCACAACCAAAATTACAAGTTCAGATAGGACCAGATATCATAATTCCTGCTTTTTACCTTAATTCGACTAGCTGGAATACTATGACAGTCATATGGAATTGCCCAATTGGAACTAGTTTTACTAATATTACAATTGCAGACCTTACAGGCGCAGATTTTTCAATGATTTCGCAATCACAAATATTTCACTTAGAAGAATCCAAAATAAATCAGCCTCGGCAACTGTAAGTGTTAATCCTGCACCTGTCATAAACTTAGTTGGGCCAACTGATGTAATATGTTCTGGTTCAGTATATACTGTTACTGTAAATGCTATACCTGCAGGTTCCTGCCCTGGTTGCATTTATTATTGGGATGGTGCACCCCTTACTCCTCCAGTGATAACTACAACAAATACATTTGAAAATGATGTAATTGTACCAGATTGTGGTAATATAGCAGAGTATACCAATGTAACAGTAGCAAATTCCTATTCATGTACTTCCACTGCATCTATAACTGAAAATATATATGGCGCCCCGAAAGCAGGGTATATAAATCTTCCAGAGGAGCCTTTTTGTAGTGGGAGTAAAATTGCATTAAAAGATATTGGTTGGTGTACGAGTGGTGCGCCTGGTACAACAATCACTTGGTCTTTTCTTGGAGGCTTTACAACCGATCCCGTAACATTAAGTACAATATCGGCTTCTATAGTTCCTGGTGATGCATATGTAACTCTCGGCACTGTAACCGTACCAACTCCTTTAACTATTCTATTTACTATCAGCAGTCCTTGTGGTACTGTTATAGCTTCAACTTCAGTTATCATACTACCTCCGCCAAACGCAACAATATATGGTCTTAATATGCTTTGTGTAGGAGCCAGTACACCGCTTTACCTGACACCTGGTTCATCTCCTGGTGGTACATGGAGTTCAAGTAATCCGGCTGTTGCATATGTTAGTCCATCTGGTACTGTTACAGGACTTAATTGGGGTAAAGCTACTATTTCTTATTATGGAATTGACGTTTGCGGCAAATTTACAGCTTCTTACGATATTACAGTTGTAGGGGCTTGTGCGGCTATATCCTCCGATTTAAATTCCTTACAGATTATTGGTTATCCTGGACCTTCTCTTATGGGTACACCACCCCCAGCAATGGTTACTGTAGAATTTAAAGATGCATCAGGTACAGTAATATCAGGAGGAGGTTTTCCAACAACAGTACCGGTGGGCACAATATTTAACGCTTTATCAGTACCTCCGGGTACGGTATACATATCTGTTGTTGGAGTAAGTTACGGATGGATATCATGCGAAGTAACTGATTGTTGCTACAAGCTTCTTGCGCCGGGTTGGTTTCTATGGAAGGATCCTTCTCCAAGAAGTTCTCAATTCTCAGGAACTAACCAAAGTAGTATTGCAAATCTATCAATCATCCCCAACCCCAACAAAGGCACCTTCATCCTCCAAGGTTCAATACCAAACATAACTATTACAACCGAGGCAACCCTCGAAGTAGTAGATATGCTCGGTAAAACAATCCTGACCGATGTTGCCCCAATCGAAAACGGTTCCATAAACAAAACCATTACCCTGGCCGATAATATTGCAAATGGTATGTACATGGTTAGAATAAAAGCCGAAGGCACCAACAAGGTCATCAAATTCACATTAGAAAGATAACCACCATTTCAGATGAAAACTAAAAAGCTGGCGCCCCCAAAAAGGCGCCAGCTTTTTAATAAATATCCTCCACAATATCTTCGGTCCAGAAAAGAAAAAAGTAAAAATCATTACACCAATAATCACTCCCCACCCACCTATCACTTATCACATATCTCCTATCTCCCGATTACCATTGATTCTTAATCACAGCTGGTTTCTTCTGGATATAAAAACTGTACCCAACCACAGCCATCGTTTCCAGGAACTCAAAATGCTGGCTGGCCTTACCTCCGTATACTGTGGTATTGATATCCGGCAGATTGATGTACCCTGTTTTCACACGGGCAAGCAGGAAGAAATGATTATAAAAATCAAATTCCAAACCCATGGTTGCAGATACACTGTAGCCTGCCAGGTGATAGGCTTTCTTGTTTTTATCCATATCATGCTTGGGGGGCTGTCCCAGTATATCGGCATCGGTATCAGGTATTACCATACCAAGTCCGGCGCTACCTGTCACAGCTAGTGCTTGTTTGTGGTTATGCGAAATCCACAACTGATCAAGATGGCCATATTCCGCAGCAAAGTCATTCAGTCCGTCGCAGTGTTCAAAGTTGGATACAAAACCGCCGGGCAGATTATCTATACTCGAAGGCCCCGGATTATTCACATCGGCATCTTCACCCACTACAATCTCTGTGTTGCTATAGGTACCTATATTATTTCCCTTGGTTATCGTTCCTGCAAGCCGAGTTGTCTGCTTGGCTATAGAGTATTTCATATGGTCGCTGCCAAATGAAACAAAGTTTTTATCGTTAAGGAAATAGCCTACCCTATAGTTAAATTGCGGAACAGTAAATGCCACAGGGTTTACATATACCGATGAAACAGGAGTTGCATCATCTGTTGCCCTAATATCATTGATTTTGAAGTCATACCCATCGCCCCAGAAATGCATATTGCTGTGGCTGTATGTTGATCGGTTGTAGCCCCAGAACAAAAAGAACCGTCCCTGCCTCTTAAACAGTTCACGGGTTTCCTTTGTAAAATTTTCTCTTACCGCTGGTTTAGAAGTATTTTGTTCCTGTGCATTTACTCCCACCGAAGCCAGGAGCAATAATGCTGAGGCCAGTAGTTTTTGTGTACTCATATATTTACAGGGATTTTATAATCCGGGTGTAAAATTATTTTTGAATAGCTGCAATTATCATGACGGCAATCAGGCAATAATTTTACATGACAGATTATAATGCCTCATCCACCTGCCAAAATATCATTATTGCTGTTCCATTTCTGTCTCCACCAGCTGTGGCGATTTAGCTATAACTTCTTTGATACCGCCTTCTATACTTCCCACAAAATGGAATCCTTTCGACCTCAGGTACGAAGCAGCAATCATCGATCTGTAGCCGCCTGCACAATAAATCAGCCACTTAACATCCTTTTCCAGTGTGCTGTACTTGCTTTTCATTATGTTCAATGGAATGTGAACCGATCCTGCCATCCTGTTTTTTGCTACCTCCATCCTGTTACGCACATCCAGCAGGTTATAGTCTTCGGTCTGTAGCAGCGTTTCACATTCGGTGCTGTCAAAAGTCATAATGTTGTCATAAGGCAATTTTTCAGCAAACCAGTTTGTCATTCCCCCGTCAAGATAGCCATCCACCCGCTCATACCCTATCCTTGCCAGTCTCTCCACAGCTTCTTTTTCTTTGCCGGGAGCAGTAACCAGTATCATCCTTGCATCTGTATCTATCAACGTGCCTACCCAAACCGCAAAATCACCGTTCAGTCCTACATTCAATGCGCCTTTTACAAAGCCTGCTGCAAACTCCATCGGATCCCTCGTATCCAGTACCAGCGCTCCATCGTTCTTTATAGCCTTAAATTCATTCAGTGTCAATGGTCGCAGATTATTTTTCATCACCTCATCAAAGGGCAGGCAACCTTTTTTATTAATAACTGCATCTTTGAAAAAATAGGCAGGTATCACCGGCAGATCAGAGGTAACCGCCTGTATAAATGCTTCTTTGTCGGCAGCAATCATTGCATAATTTCTGGCCCTCTGCTCACCTATTGTAGATTGAGATTCCGAACTGATATTCTTGCCGCAAGCCGATCCCGCACCATGCCCCGGATAAACGATTACTTCATCGGGCAGGGTTTTGATTTTTGTTTGCAGTGAATTGTAGAGCATAGCAGCCAGTTCTTCTTTCTGCAGGTTGCCGCTCAGCAGGTCGGGCCTGCCTACATCACCTATAAAAAGCGTATCGCCGGTAAATACTGCGGTTTTTTCATCTTTTTCATTCAGCAGCAGGTAGCAGGTCGACTCAATTGTATGACCGGGCGTATGCAATATTTGTATGTGAGCGCTTCCCAGTTTCAGTTTCTCATTGTCATCAGCTATATAAGCCTTGTATCCCGGATTGGCATCTGGGCCAAACACAATGGTCGCGCCGGTCTTATTGGCAAGATCAATATGCCCCGATACAAAATCGGCATGAAAATGGGTCTCCAGAACATATTTTATGGTAGCTCCGCGCTCATGGGCCAGTTTAATATACGGTTCTGGATCCCTTAGCGGGTCAATAACAGCTGCCTCTTTTCCCGATTCAATATAGTAGGCCGCATGCGCCAGGCAATTGGTGTATATCTGCTGAATGAACATAAGATATCAATTATTGGTTAATGACATTTAAAATATTCGAAAGGTTCTTTACAATTATTGCACTTGTACATTGATTTACACGCTGTCGATCCAAAACGGCTCAGCAAAACAGTATCCCGCGATTCGCAACGAGGGCACTGAATTACATTCCGCGAAAACTCATCAGCACTGCACGATGAATGCAGCGGCGGTGCAATGCCATACTTACTCAGTTTCTCTTTAGCTTCATCACTCATCCAGTCTGTTGTCCAGGCAGGATCCTGCACCATCTTTACAACAACCGGCGATACTCCGCTTGCCTCAAGTGTTGCTTTAATATCCATCTCTATCATGCCCATTGCCGGACAGCCAGAGTAGGTGGGCGTAATGATCACCTCGTAGCCCTTATCCGTAATAAGCACATCTCGCAGCATACCCATCTCAGAGATATTCACTACAGGTATCTCCGGGTCGGGAATCACTGAAAGGATTCTCAATATTTCCTCTTTTGTATATACAGGCTTTACCATGTTGCTTCAGGATAAGCGCGTTGCAGGTATTGCATTTCCGACAGTATATGTCCAAGGTACTCTGTATGTATACCTTTGCTGCTGCCGGTATGCATGTATCCTTCAGCAGGTATAGATAAAGTTGCTTCATTCAATACCTGAGAAACATATTTATGCCACGCCTCCTTTACAGGTAGCAGATCTACAGCAATGTTTTTATCCCTCAGCACAGCATCCGCTTCATTTGTTTCAAACAATTCGCTGGTATACATCCAGAGCTCATTTACTGCATCCTGTATCCGGCTGTGGCTTTCAGCCGTTCCATCGCCAAGACGCAACACCCAGTCTGTGGCATGAGCCATATGATACTTAACTTCTTTTACAGTCTTGGCAGCAATAGCAGACAGTGTCTCGTCAGCGCTGTTCTTCAGCTCGTTGAAAAAGTAAAATTCATATGCTGAAGTAAACAGCAACCTTGCCATAGTAAAAGCAAAGTCGCCATTGGGCAGTTCCATAATCAGGTGATTATAAAAATCCCGCTCTTTTCTGCGGTAGGCCAGGTCATCATCGGTTTTTCCATTTCCATCCACCTTCCCTGCATAGGTAAGCAGCATCTGTGCCCTTCCGGTCATATCCAGCGCAAAGTTCGTAAGCGCAAGGTCTTCCTCCAGTATAGGCCCATTACTGCACCATTCCGATAGCCTGTATGATTGTATTAATGCATTATCTCCCAACCGGAGTGCATATTTATATAATGCCTGCTGTTCTTTCATGATCATTGGTATTAAATTGCTTTTGCGCCTTCTGGCATTACATAAAAAGTAGGATGGCGGTAAACCTTGTCATTTGCCGGATCAAAGAACATATCATTATCATCCGGGTTGGAAGCCACTATGGCTGCCGATGGAACAACCCATATACTTGTCCCTTCCCCCCTGCGGGTATATGTATCCCGTGCATTCTGAAGCGCCATTTTACTGTCTGCCGCATGTACGCTTCCGGCATGTATGTAATTAGCCCCTGACTTTGCTTGTATAAAAACCTCCCACAACGGGAATTGAGTATCTGTTGCCATAATTATCTGGTTAGTTAAGTGATTGTTTTTCTTTTTTCTGCCGGTAAGCTTCTGCTGCTGCTCTTACCCAGGCGCCATCCTGGTGCACTTTTTTATGGTGGTCCATGCGTTGTTTATTGCATGGGCCATTCCCGTTTATTACCCGGTAAAACTCATCCCAGTCTATCGGGCCATGATCATAATGTCCTGTCGCCTCGTTGCACTTCAGGTCTTTATCTGGAATAGTAAGCCCTATCACCTCTGCTTGCTGCACTGTCTTGTCAATAAATTTCTGCCTCAGCTCATCATTGGTATGCCTCTTTATTTTCCATTTCACAGCATCACCGCTGCGGGGCGATTCACTGTCGTGCGGACCAAACATCATCAGCGAAGGCCACCACCAGCGGTTTATGGCATCCTGCGCCATTTCCTGCTGGTCTATTGTACCCTTCATCATTTTAGCCATGATCTCATATCCCTGGCGCTGATGAAAACTTTCCTCCTTGCAGATACGTACCATTGCCCTGCTATATGGGCCATACGAAGTACGCTGCAGCGAAACCTGGTTTACAATTGCCGCACCATCTACCAGCCATCCTATAGCGCCAATATCGGCCCAGGTAAGTGTCGGATAGTTAAAAATGCTGGAATATTTGGCTTTTCCCGAATGCAGCAGTGCAATCATCTCATCTCTCGATATCCCTAGTGTTTCGGCAGCGCTATACAGGTACAGGCCATGCCCGCCTTCATCCTGTATTTTTGCAAGCAATATCTGCTTGGCCCTCAGGCTTGGGGCACGGGTTATCCAGTTACCTTCAGGCTGCATACCTATCACTTCACTATGGGCATGCTGCGATATCTGGCGTATCAGGTGCTTCCTGTATCCGTCAGGCATCCTGTCTTTGGGTTCTATGGCATCACCCCTGTTTATCTTTTCTTCAAAATTTTTCAGCATCTCTGCCTGTGCATGATCAGCTTTTTCTACCATTTCCATATACTCTATGTATTTAACAGTAACCTTTCAACTTATCCCCCCAGCTTAGCTTCAGCATGCCGGAACTTATCACCTATCACATATCCCCTATCACCTATCACTTATCACTTATAAACCTATCACCTATCACATATCACCTATCACCTATCACTTATCACCTATCGCTTATCACCTTACAACGTCCCTCTTCTCGCCTGCTCAGCTTCTATAGATTCAAACAATGCCTGGAAATTACCCTTACCAAACGACCTGGCACCCTTGCGCTGAATGATCTCAAAAAACAAAGTCGGCCTGTCTTCCACCGGTTTGGTAAATATTTGCAGCAGGTATCCTTCTTCGTCACGGTCTACCATTATGCCCAGGCTTTTCAGTATGGCCATATCTTCGGCTATAGCGCCTACACGGTCCTGAACGGTATCATAATATTTGCCGGGCACATACAAAAACTCTACGCCTCTTTTTTTCATCTCCGATATTGTAAATACAATATCGTCGGTTGCCACAGCAATATGCTGGCAGCCGGGACCTTCATAAAAATCAAGGTATTCTTCCACCTGCGATTTTTTCAAACCCTTTGCAGGCTCATTGATCGGGTACTTAATCCGTCCGTTTCCGTTGGTCATTACCTTGCTCATCAGTGCTGTGTATTCCGTGCCTATATCATTATCATCAAAGGTGATGAGATTGGCAAAACCCATTACATGCGCATAAAATTCAGACCATTTATTCATTGCGCCCAGTTCCACATTGCCCACCATATGGTCTATATACTTCAACCCGGTTGGCGCTGGATTATAATCCGATTCCCATTTCTCAAACCCCGGAAGGAAAACGCCTTTGTAATTTTTTCTTTCTACGAATATGTGTACTGTATCGCCATATGTTCGGATACCTGCTCTCACCACTTCTCCGTTTTCGTCTTTCTCCACAATCGGTGCGAAAAAAACTTCTGCCCCGCGGCTGGTTGTTTCTTCAAATGCCTTACGTGCATCATCAACCCAGAGTGCAATAACTTTTACCCCGTCGCCATGTTTTTTTATGTGGTCGGCTACTTGGCTATTTGAAGTAAGTGGTGTGGTAAGCACCAGTCTTATTTTGTCCTGCACCAGTACATACGATACCTGGTCTCTCACACCTGTTTCCAGGCCGGCATATGCCAGCGACTGAAAACCAAACGCCGTTTTGTAAAAATGGGCAGCTTGTTTGGCATTGCCAACATACAACTCTACATAGTCAGTACCGTTAATAGGCAGAAAATCCTGCGCCTTATCGAAGATCTTTTCGATACCGTAATTATAATTGGTTACGTTTTTCAGATTTGTAGTCTCCATTATATTTGTGTTTATTCTGTTAACCAAGATTTGTAATACCCGTCTACTTCTATTTTCAGCGCCTCTTTTGTGATCATCACCGGGTTAAATGGGTCTATCATCACAGCCAGCTCTTTGGTTTCCTTCTGGCCTATGCTGCGCTCAATTGCCCCCGGATGCGGCCCGTGGGGTATGCCGCCGGGATGCAGTGTAAACTGCCCTGCTTTAATATTGTTACGGCTCATAAAGTCGCCATCTACATAATACAGTATTTCATCACTGTCAATATTACTGTGGTGGTATGGGGCAGGTATCGCCAGCGGATGATAATCGTAAAGACGTGGCACAAATGAGCATACCACAAAATTTTTGCTCTCAAAAGTCTGGTGAATAGGTGGCGGCATATGAATTCGGCCGGTAATCGGCTCAAAATTGAATATCGAAAATGTATATGGATAATGATACCCGTCCCAACCTGCCACATCAAACGGATGGTTGGCATAGGTGTATGGGAACATCATTCCTTTCTTCTTGATAAAAATATCAAAGTCCCCCTTCTCATCAATCGTTTGCAGGTCTGATGGTCTTTTGATATCCCTTTCACAGAAGGGTGAATGCTCAAGCAGTTGCCCGAAATCATTTCTGTACCTGCGGGGTGTGAAAATAGGATCGAACGATTCTATATAGAGCAATTTATTATCCGGCGTATCAAACTTTATCTGGTAAACCGTACCTCGTGGAATAACTATATAATCGCCATAGGCAAATTTCAGTGAGCCATACATGGTTTCAAGTACGCCACTCCCTTTGTGCACAAACAACATCTCATCGGCATCAGCATTTTTATAAAAAGACTTTGTCGATTCTGATGGTGCGGCTACACCTATGTGCATGGCTGCATTTACAAAAAGGGTCTTTCGGCTTGCCATATAATCAGCTTCTGGCTTAATATCGAAGCCGTTAAAACTCATGGCATTCATGCTGTTTTCTGAGGCTAATTCCGGTTTTACAGAATACGGCAGCCCTTTCTGTCTTACCCTTGTGGGTGGATATAAATGATAAACCAGCGATGAAAGACCTGCGAACCCCTGGGTTCCCACAAGCTCTTCCTGGTATAAATTGCCATTAGGCTGGCGACTAACAACATGTCGCTTCTCCGGGATAACTCCCAAACTATGATAAAAAGGCATGGACAAATATTTGCGGCTCCAAACCTAGTGTAGATACATTTAATATTTCCTGACAACGGACAGGGAAAAAGATGACTTTCGTCAGCAACAGGAGATAAAAGAGTCTTAAGGCAAAAATGGAGATTTGAATACAAATATCGTTTAGTTACGTAACCCTGATAGGGCTTCAATCTGAAAAGCTGCTGGTGAAACCCCCAATCTCTAAGTTAAGGAAGTTGGAAGGACTTCAATGTTTGTAGCAGGAGGTTTCACCACCGGTAATCAGATGCAAATGCCAACCCCTAACAGGCAATGTCATTGACTTAAGAATTTTTATAGCTCTGACAGAGCAAAATATATTAGCCGGGGGTGAAGCTCCTGGTATAAATATATGATTTCACAAGCCCCGCAGGGGCGAAATTAAATTTGCGACTTCCTTAAGTCAATGACATTAAATTTGAATACTGGTTGCAAAAATTTATATAATACCATTCAACTTGCATATGTCAATAGCTTCCCTGATATTCTGGGAATTAGTTTTTCTTAGTATGGTCTTTATATGGTTGGCTACGGTATTTTCGCTGATAAATAATCTCACTCCTACTTCCTTTCTTTTGGTCCCTTTGGCCAAATGACATAGAATTTCTTTCTCACGTGCTGAGAGTATACTGGCATGCATTTCTGGGAAATAATCTTCCGTTACTAACTTTATTAATGAATGGACTTCAGCATTTTTGTAATTACGTTCTATTATATGAGTTATTGACAATTCTTTTTTTATTGCCGAAATATCAATTAGTACGCTTATTTCATACAATAACTGCCTGCTTTGGGGATGGGTCATAAAGCACTTTTTCAATAGCAAAGTCTTATACAATCCGGTACTACATTGTGTTCTTAAATTGTTTGAAAAAGTCATTCCCTTTGTATCTTCATGCGGCAATGATTTAAGGTATTGCATGTCTTTCGGGAATATCTGCTCATTATAAACCTTAAAGTCATTTGGGTTGATCAGCTCAATCAGTTTCGCCATACCGCTTTTCCCGGTAAAATCTATATAATTAAAACCCAACAGATGAATTATAGACGGACTGCAATAAGTCATCTCCGCTTTCTTATAGTCGTAAATGAAATTGCATGGCAAAATTTCAGCAAGAAGGGAAGGAGTACTTTTTAAGTGCTGGATCCAGCTTGATATTTCCAATTCTATATTGAGAGCTATACTATCTTCACTACTACTGTTAAGGCCAATGTTCTCTTCATATACTATCGCTTCTATAAAAGTTCTATGATCCATACTCACAACGTCAAATAAATTAAATTAATTATTTCAACAATTTAATATCAATACAAAAATACAACAATTAAAGGAGCTAAACCTCGAATAATCTTTATCAATTCGGTTTTAATATGTAAAGTTAGTTATAACCGCCACTCCAAAAAATAGCTCTAATAGGCTATTTTACGATATTTATTAGTGACTACCTTTATAATAAAACAGTCATTTCAATTAACCTCTGCTATTCATAGCACAATAAATATATAAACACATAAATTAAGATATTGTTTCAACTATTTGGCTATGCAGGAACTAATTGACCATGAATCATTATATGAATCCATTATAAACAATTCAGATGATGCCATTATAAGTAAATCATTGGATGGAATAATTCTAACCTGGAATAAGGGAGCCGAGATAATTTTTGGGTATAAACCGGCAGAGGTTGTAGGTAAACATATTTCATTACTGATCCCTCCTTATCGCCCAAATGAGGACAGTGAAATACTTGACAGAATCAGGAAAGGCGAAATTATTAATCATTATGAAACTGAAAGAATAAGGAAAGATGGTACAATTGTAGATATTTCAATTACAGTGTCGCCCATAAAAAATAAGGACGGGGTAATTACAGGGGCATCTAAAATAGCAAGAGACATTACAGACAATAAACTGAAAATAAACAGGTTGGTGAGCTTGGTGAAGGAAATAGCTGATTACAAATTTGCGCTTGATGAGGCATGCATTATGGCAATTACAGACCAGAAAGGGATTATTAGTTATGTAAATGACAACTTCTGCAAAATTTCAGGTTACACCAGGGAAGAATTATTAGGTAAGGATCACCGACTCATTAATTCAAATCATCATTCCGAAGAATTTATCCGGGACTTGTGGGTTACGATTGCTAACGGGCATATCTGGAGAGGCGAAATCAAAAACAAATCTAAGGTAGGCAATTATTACTGGGTAGATACTACAATTGTTCCTTTTCTGAATGAAAAGGGTAAACCCTTTCGTTATGTTGCTATCAGATCTGATATTACCAGCAGGAAACTGGCGGAAGATCTGAACCGGCAAGCACAACACAGGTATAAACATGTGGTGGATAATATTCTGGATTGCCTTCTGATTACTGATATGAATGGGGAAATAATTTATGCAAATAATCAGCTAATTAATTTATTCGGCATACAAAAAACTGACCCCGGCAAACTGAATTTACAGGATTTCATTGAGCCTGGTTTATTGGATATATTTCATGCATTATCAACAAATTATGCAAAAATACAAGTGCCAGAGGAGACTAAATTTGAGTATGAAGGGACTATAAAGGATGACCATAAGGTATGGCTTGAGGTGAGATGTTGCAGTGTTTTGGAATTAGGCAAAATTACAGGTTTACAATTCGCAATAAGGGATATTACGAGGCAGAAAACTGCTGAAGCTGAGCGAAAGAAAGTGATAGAGGATTTAGTGCTTCGAAATAAAGATCTGGAGCAGTTTTCCTATATCGTATCTCATAATCTCCGGGCGCCGGTTGCGAACATTTTAGGTATAACTGACCTCATAACACAGGGCGACATGAATGAAGAAGAAACAAATTTCCTGATGCTTAGCCTAACTGAAACAACAAAAAAACTGGATGGTATTATCATGGACCTTAACTATGCCACACAACTAAAGCTATCTCCAAATGAAAACAGAGAAACAATTTTATTTTCAGAAATAGTAGAAAGTATAATAATAAGTATCAACCAGATAATTGAAAAAAATGAGGTCGTAGTAGTTACCTGTTTCGATATAATGAATACCTGTTTTTCAGTAAAGAGTTATATTTATAGCATATTCTATAATCTTATAACAAACAGTATCAAATACAAGAAACCAGGCCATCCACTTTTATGCGAAATCATTAGTGAAAAAACGGGCGATAATCTCATACTCACTGTCAGGGATAATGGGCTTGGCATTGACCTTGGTAAGATAGGTGACCAGATATTTGAGATATACAGGCGGTTTCATATGGGTGTGGCAGAAGGAAAGGGGTTGGGTTTATTTATGGTTAAAACACATGTTGAGAGCCTGGGGGGGCGAATTAATGTAAAAAGTAAGGTTGGATTTGGTACTGAATTCAAGATAGAAATACCTTTATCCCGCATTACTAATTAATGAATTTCAGACTTCTTTAATCATCTGTCTTTGGTGATTTTGGCTTGGTTGACTAGCCAAGCTCTGTTTAAATGCAGGGCCGTATAGTTAAATTATTATTATCTGATTTTTTGCCATTATTATTTTTTCATTATTTTCAGAATGGAACAGCTGTTTTTTACAGTATATCCATATTCTGTGGAGCCAAAACAACGCATTAATTATTTAGAAGCTTTTTAAAATTTCAGGTTTTAATTCAACACAGAAAAATAATTTCATTTTTGGATAAAAATAGCATACATTGCAATCTAAATTATTGTGTCTTGCCAGGAAAATTAATTTCTGGTATGCGTGATTGTTATTTAATTTTTTTAATCTTTTAAATAAGCGAAGAATGAAACGACTTTACCCGTCCAATCTGCTAATCCTGCTTTGTCTATCAGTAGGTATGACTTTTTCAGCTAAGGCTCAGACAGTACAGTATAACCAGAGTTTTACTGGCGGCTCAGGTGCTCCTACAGCTGCTTGTACGGCCTGGAATGCTTTCAGACCTGCACTGTTGAGTTCTTATATTTATACTGGATTTAACATCAGCGGGAGCCTTAACCCTACAGGTTTTACATGTACAAGCCCAGTAGTTGCAACTGCTGTTGCAACTGCTTTAAGAAATGGTACTGCTATTACACAAACTTCGGACGGACATACTTGGTATGTTGGTACCTGTGGTTCATCCTGTGGTCCAGGTATAGAGCTGTCGGTAGATCAGGGTGTATGCGCGTGCGGCTCAGTTTGTTCTGTCAGGCCTGATATCGGCGCAACCAATTCCAATTGGGGTGGTATAGGTACTACCTGTAGTGCACCTAGTCAGACACTGATTGTTACTTTCTTTTATCAGTCTATTACCTATACCGGAGGCAGTCCGCGTACTATACCAAATGCGTGCCAGAATTCCGGACCTATTTCTTTAAATTCATTGTTAACAACTTCCGACCCTGCAACCGGCCTTACTGCTACATGGTCTGTTAACGCGGCTCCTGCACATGGCTCATTATCTGGTTTCCCTGTTACTGCTCCTACTGGCCCGTCTGTAACTCCTGGCGGATCATTAACTTATACTCCAACTGCTGGGTTCAGCGGTATTGATTCTTTTAATATCAAAGCATCCGATGGTTCTGCCAATGCTTTCTGTACCATTATTGTTACTGTTAATCCTACTCCATCAGGCATAACCGGCACTCAGTGTGTGGTTGTTGGCGGTGTTACTTCTCAGTTAAGTGATATTACTCCTGGCGGCTCATGGAGCAGTGGTAATCCTTCCATCGCAACTGTTTCTTCTACTGGTGTTTTGACCGGAGTAAGCGCTGGCACTACAAATATAAGTTATGCTCCTCCAGGTTCTATCTGTCCTGCTGTTGCTACAGTTACTGTCAGCACTTTACCTGCTGCCATAGGTGGTACTACCAATGTATGTGTTGGCAATACCACAACGCTCATTGAGGCTGGAACCGGGGTTTGGTCCAGCAGCACACCTGCTATCGGATCCATTTCCACTTCCGGCGTTGTTACTGGTATTTCCGGTGGCACTACCAATATTACTTACGCTTTACCTTCCACCTGTATTGCTGTAGCTCCTGTTCTGGTAAATATAGCTCCAACAGCTATTACCGGCACATTTACTACCTGCGCAAGTGGCGGAACTACAACTTTGTCCGACGGCATTACCGGCGGCACCTGGACCAGCGGATCTACGGCTATTGCCACCGTTGGAGCCGGTTCTGGTATAGTTACCGGAGTTACCACTGGTGTTTCTTCTATTACATATACTGCACCTACAGGTTGTATTACCTCTTCCAATGTTACGGTTAATCCATTACCTCTGCCTATTGGCGGTACAACTAGTGTTTGTGCCGGATCAACTACCACACTTACAGATGCCACAACTGGCGGTCTTTGGACAAGCAGCAATACTTCTCAGGCTACCATAGGCATTGGTACAGGTATTGTTTCCGGTATCACCGCAGGTACTCCTACCATTACTTATACTTTGTCAACTACCGGTTGTAAAATAACAACACCGCTTATAGTAAATCCTTTACCTGCTGCCATTTCTGGCAGCAGCGCATTATGTGCTGGCGCAACCACTGCACTTACTGATGCAGGCGGTGGCACATGGGCAAGCAGCAATCTGCTGGCAGCAACCATCAATACCTTCACAGGTGTGCTGACTGGCGTTGGCCCGGGATCAACTACCATCACTTACAGCCTGCCTACAGGTTGTTCTGTTTCCAGTTCTGTTATTGTTAATCCATTACCTTCTGCTTATGCTGTAACAGGTGGCGGAACTTATTGTGCTGGTGGGGCAGGTGCTCATATCGGTCTCACTTATGCCGGTACTGGTATTAATTATGTACTCCTCCTTGGTGGTTCACCTGTAACTGTGCCTGTACCTGGTTCTAACTCAGGTCTTGATTTCGGACTCTTTACCTCTGCAGGTCTTTATACAGTACTGGCTACAAATGCAACTACAGGTTGCTCCAGCAATATGACCGGTTCTGCAACAGTGACTGTCAATCCGTTGCCTGTTATGCATAATATTACCGGTGGCGGCGGATACTGTATTGGTGGTGCTGGAATCCTTCTGGGCATTGATGGCACAGACGCTGGTATCGGTTACCAGCTTTACAACGGTTCTACTCCTGTTGGTCCGGTATTTCCCGGTTCTGGCTTGCCTGTCAGCTTTGGCAGCTTCACCACACCTGGTACCTATACAGTTATAGCTACCAATACTACAACAGGCTGCCACCAGCTTATGGGCAGTACTGCTGTCATTACTGTTACTGCTGCGCCAGGTACCTATCCGGTTACAGGAGGTGGTAGTTATTGTGCCAGTGGCAGTGGTCAGCCAATTGGGTTAGGTGGTTCAGATGTTGGCACTACTTATCAGGTATTTCATGGTGGTACACCTGTTGGCTCAGGTATGCTTAGCAGTGGCGGGCCACTTAACTTCGGCTTATTTACAGTTGCTGGTACTTATACGGTTATAGCAACTAACGTTGCAGGCTGCACAGGTATTATGTCTGGTAGTGCAACAATAATAATTAATCCGCTTCCTGCTGTTAATACTGTTACTGGTACTGGTTCTTATTGTGCTGGTAGTCCGGGTGTGCATGTTGGGCTTTCATTCTCTACTCCCGGTATCAACTATACTTTGATTTATGGCGGTGGTGCTGTTGTTACCGTAGGTGGTTCAGGCTCAGGCCTGGATTTCGGTCCGCAAACAGTGGCTGGCGTTTATACCGTTCAGGCAACAAATGTTACAACTGGTTGTGTTGCTAATATGTTTGGAAGTGCAGTTATTACTATGAATCTTCCGCCTAATGGCAGTTTCAACGTTCTGGGCGGTGGCCCCTATTGCGCTGGAGGCACTGGCTCAGATATCCACACAGATGGCTCTGAAGGCAGTGTGAATTATCAGTTATACAATGGCACTTCTCCGGTTGGCATACCTCAGGGTGGAACAGGATCTGGTCTTGATTTCGGAAATTTCACATCTTCTGGCTTATATACTATTAAAGCTACAAATGCGGTAACCGGTTGCACCATAATGCTTACCGGCAGCGTTGCCATCAGTACTAATCCTCTGCCTCCTCTGCATAATGTTATTGGCGGTGGTGCATATTGCGATGGTGACGCAGGAATGGACATTACGCTGAATGGCTCCAATGCCGGAATCAGCTACGATCTCAAATTGGGTAGTACCATTGTTAACACGATGTCGGGAACAGGCGCTCCGCTTGATTTCGGTCTGATCTCTGTACCTGGCACATATACCATTACTGCAAATTCCCTTTCAACCGGCTGTTCTCAGAATATGCTGGGCAGCGCTACTATTTCTATTAATCCGCTTCCTGCTATTGACACAGTTACAGGTGGTGGCAGCCTTTGCGCAGGTGGCGCTGGCTATCCCGTTGGCCTTAACTTATCTGCTATTGGTGTCCACTACCAGTTATACAATACCGGCTCATTATCCGGCTCTCCGCTCAGCGGTACTGGCAGCCCGCTGAATTTCGGTATTAAAACTGCCGGCGGAAACTATACCGTAGTAGCAACCAACACACTTACCGGTTGCCGAAGCACCATGTTTGGTAGTGCAATCATTAATGTCAACCCTTTACCTAATGTCTATCATTTGATCGGTGGTGGCAACTACTGTACAAGCGACTCAGGTAGGGTCATAGACCTTGACAGTTCCGACCTCGCTGTTAACTATCAGTTATATCGCAGCGGTGTTGCAGTTGGCGCGCCGATTGCTGGTATTCCAGGTCCGATTAGTTTTGGACTTACTACCTACGGCAACTATACAGCCATTGCAACTGATGCAACCACTGGCTGCACATCTACCATGCTGGGCACAATACATATTAATACAATCACCCCAACTGCATATACAGTTACAGGCGGTGGCAGCTATTGTGTGGGCGGTACTGGTGTACTGGTTAACCTGAGTGGTTCTACTCCCGGACTTCGCTACCAGCTGACAAGCGGTGGAAGTCCAATAGGTTCTCCTCTGGCTGGTACCGGTTTACCATTAAGTTATGGACTTATATCAGCTGCTGGTACATATTCTGTTATGGCTACCGACACTTTGCTGGGTTGTGTTGGCAATATGGCTGGCAGCGCTACTGTAGTAGTCAACAGTCTGCCTGCAACTCAAACAGTTACTGGCGGTGGTTCATTCTGTGCTGGTGGCGGCGGGGCACACGTAGGCCTGGCAAGTTCTGCTTCAGGTGTTAATTACCAGTTGCAGGTAGCTGGCGTACCAACAGGTACTACAATATCAGGAACCGGTTCTGCTATTGATTTTGGCCTGCAGACAACTCCTGGAACTTACACAGCAACAGCAGTAAATAGTTCCACTGGTTGCGGTAACACAATGACTGGTACTGCTGTGGTTAGCATTTTACCAACTCCGGCGACTTATGCTATAACGATTGATAATTCAGGTAATTTCTGCGCTGGCGATAGTGGTGTTCATATTGGCCTTGTAAATTCACAATCAGGTGTTAGTTACCAGTTGTTCCGTGGCTCAACTTTGGTTGGAAGCCCGGTTGCAGGTAGCACTGGCTCAGCCATCACAATCGCCCTGGAAACAGTTGCAGGCACCTATTATGTGTCTGCAGTCAACACTTCAACCTCCTGCACATCCAATATGCCGGGAAGTGTTACTGTTAATATAGTTCCATTGCCGGCAGTACATACTGTAACGGGCGGCGGCGGTTTCTGTGCAGGCGGTACAGGAGTCCCTGTTGGCATGGATGGTTCTACAGTTGGCACAAGCTACGAACTGTATAATGGCACAAGCCCGGTTGCTGCTACTTATGGTACCGGTACAAGTGTCAGCTTCGGCCTTCAGAATATTCCTGGCAACTATACTGTTATTGCAACCAGCGCAGTAACACCTTGCGAGAACAATATGTTCGGCAGTGCTGATGTTTACTATGATTCAATTCCTCATCCGATTGTTGTATTGCATGCCTATCCTGGCAATGGCGCTGGTGTAACGGTGGTTGACTCCATTAAAGCTTCGGTAACTAATGGCGGCCCTAATCCTACATTCCAGTGGTACGTAAATGGCCATATAATTCCGGGAGCAACAAGTTCTGTATTCACAGGCCAGATGTTCTTCTCTGGTGATTCTGTATCATGTGCTGTAACCAGTAGCAGTGCTTGCGGCGGGTTAACCTCAACAAAATCTATCGTCATCAGTTTGTTGGGTGTAAGCGTGAAACAGCTGACCGGAAACATTTCAGATATCAGGCTGATACCTAACCCCAACAATGGCTCTTTCAGCCTTAAGGGCTCATTGGGCATTGCTACCAACGAAGAAATGACAATAGAGATAACCAATATGCTTGGTCAGGTTGTATACACTGGCAAAACAATGTCGGTTAATGGCAACATTGATCAGAAGATAACGCTGCACAATACGGCAAATGGAATGTACCTGCTGAATCTTGGTTCTGGCACTCAGCGTTCCATATACCATTTTGTAATTGAGCAATAATATTTGTTTCGAAATTAATGAATACCAGCGCCCCGGATTTCCGGGGCGTTTTTTTGTGAAGTAAACTATAAAAACGACACTCTTTAAGCAATCATTTGCTGCGATAGCCGTTAAAACCTATCTTTGACATATATTTGATATGAAAACCGGTTATATCGGCCACGAAAAAATTGCGCACAGAAGGATGAAGATTAATATGTACGCAATATTCAGCAACCAAGGGGCGTTATATCCGGCAGCTAAACAATAAATATTTTCTGATGAACATAATGAAGCCTGTAGTAATCAGCATCTTACTGACTCTTGGAATATTCTGTGCTGTGCTTTATACTTCCTGCTCCAAAGATGGCTGCAAAGGGGTTTATTGCATGAACAATAGCTCTTGCAGCGGTGGTATCTGCCAGTGCACCAAGCAAGGTATTGGCGGCGTGAATTGTGAAATTATTTACAGAAACCTTTATGCGCATATCTACAAAGGCGTAGTTAATTTTGCAGGCAAACTGGATTCCGCAACTACTATCGACAGCAATATTGGCAATCATTTATTGACTTTTTCTCCTGCTAACGATACCATGAGTTATTTAGGTATGACTATAGCCTGGAAAGACAGCACAAGTAAGTTACTGGTAAGTTTACCCATTACCCTTACAACAAATACTGCATCCGGCTCCGATTTCACAGTACCAGCCACCCCCGCCGATACCTTTACTTATTCCGGTTACGGAAATGTAAGCCCTGTCAGCGCCACCCTCAACCTGGTAAGGACTCACCCCCACGGTTCCTCAAAAGTAAACATCAGTTTCAACAGCTTTACCCGGCAGTAACCATTAGTAGCAACTGAAATAATATTTTATCCCGTTTCTTAATTTTTGTTGTCCAGGCTTTGCTGGTGCTATAAAGCTTCAGCCTGCCTGCCGATAGCTAGATAGCACCCTTCCTATTTTTCATCAGGAATGGCACCATATGATAGTAGGATAGCCATCAGCCTTGCCCAACAAAGTACCCTCACCGGCGAAGGAGGAATATCACTACCACTTACACCCTGCCAAATCAAAGCACAGATACCAATTGCGGTAGCAACCTCAGATAATGATGGATATAGTCGCCCCCGACAGGAAATTTGCACACTCCCCTACTGTTTTTAGGAGGGGACCGACTTGGCGTTAAGCCAAGTCAGGGGTGGTTAACCCGCGCCCATCAGGCAACACTTTTCCGGTTCCCAACTCCCATCATCTCACCCAAAAAGGGCTAAACCGCTGAATATTAAGTTGCGACGTACTCCCCGGAACAAGGTCCCGCTCTTTCAGCGGGAGGGGCAGTGGGTATTATTTTCCTCTCTAATATCTCCCAAAATCCATTACAAAAACGCACTATCTGACCACCTCAAAATCCAGGAAAGTACACATCTATGTATACCGCACTAATCACCAATATATTAGCTCCGAAAAAAAATCTATAATAGCCTGTACAGAGTCTATCATAGCCCGTATACAGGCTATCATAGAAAGTTCTTTTTGTCAATCCATTTCCCCGTCCGACCTTTATGCCCAAAATCTCAATGAAAAAGCGTTTTCAAATTGATATTTGCTTAATTAAATAAAAACCAAATAACCTGATGCCATGAAATTTTCGTGTAAAAATTATAAGTAATTGAAAATCATTAAATTGCAAAACTAAAATCTGCAAAAAGACGCAATTTTTGACGAAAAGACGCAATTTTTTGACGAAAAGACGCAATAAAAACGCAATTTTTTTGACGAAAAGACGCAACTTTTGAACAAAAGACGCAACTTTTGAAACGCATAAAATAACTACAGCTAATTTATTATAGGAATCGGAAAATACACAGAGCTTCCCGGAATTTTCGCACAAAAAAAATAAACATTTAATAATCAACGAATTGCGCTCCTGAAATTACAAAATGGAAAATTCATGTCCGAAACGGATGCGAAAATGGGAAATTGAAGCCGAAAGTGGAAGCAGGTGGGCAGTTTTCAAAAGTCAGGAAGCAACGATTAACAAAACAATAATATGGTTAATAAATTACCCCTTGCCAGTACCATTCTTTAGCTTGCCCATGTAGCCTGTTTCGTGTTGAAAATCCTGATTCTTCAGAGGTTTTCTACTCTTACTCCTTCACAGGAATTGATTCAGAAACATGAATCGGAGTATCAGTTTTCTTGGTGGCAGCTGCTGCTTCATTACGTTGCTTAATAATTGCCTCTGCTCTTTCTGTTTCAACAGCTTTAAGGGTAGAGTCATTTTTTGCGGCATTTTCTACTTCCCGCTGGTGTACTTTGGCATTTACAATAGAATCAATTTGCCTCAGCTGGTCCTGGGTTTTATCCTTGCCTCCGCACGATATAAATAATAATGGAAGAGCAACCAGGAGTATAAATTTATGGATCATTAATTATTAATTAACTGCTGCAAAATTATTGCTATTCCACCAGCAAACAAGCATTTCAATAGTTGCACGATAATATAACGGTTGCTGACATAGCCTTTTATTGTATTCAGTAACCTTAGTGATGTTGATTAAATAAAGTACACCATATTGCGATGTTATTTTTCTTTTTTACGAGGCGTAAAATCTGCGAATAGTATACTATTTTTTTACTTTTACAACGAAGGAAAAAGGAAAAAGAACAAGTAAGATGGTGTACTTTATTTAATCAACATCACTTAACTCTATTTTCAGCATCCATAAAATCTGCTTTCTGCAAAGTCAGGCACATTATAACATATAACAATAGTATATAATATTATTGCAAGCACATAGTTGCAAATTAAATATTTTTACAATACACAAATTAAGCCAATGAGCCATTAGGTAATTGAGCCATTTTAAACCTTACCTTTGCGCAAATTTTCAAAAACAGCATGGCTTTACAGGCAGGTATTGTGGGGTTGCCCAACGTAGGAAAAAGTACTTTATTCAATGCAGTAAGCAACAGCGCAAAAGCGCAGGCTTCCAATTACAGGTTCTGCACCATTGAGCCCAATATAGGCCAGGTAGATGTGCCGGATGAACGCTTAAATAAACTGGCTGAACTGGTACAGCCCAACCGGATACTCCCTACAACGATAGAGTTTGTAGACATAGCCGGACTGGTGAAAGGCGCCAGCAAGGGCGAAGGTTTGGGTAATAAGTTCCTGGCCAATATACGTGAGGTAGATGCTATAGTGCATGTGATACGCTGTTTTGAGGATGAAAACATATTGCGCGATGAGGGCGATATTAACCCCATCAGCGATAAGGAAATCATTGATACCGAGCTGCAGCTGAAAGACCTGGAAAGTGTGGAGAAGAAGATTCAGCGGGTGGAAAAGATGATCAAAACCGGCGACCCCAAGATCAAGCATGCTTACGAAGTACTCCAAACCTGCCTGAAGCATCTGTCGGAAGGGAAGAATATACGTGGCCTGCAACTGGAAGGTGAAGACAGGGAGGCCATTGCCGATATATTTCTGCTCACTGATAAGCCAGTGCTATATGTGGCCAATGTGGATGAGGCTGCATTGCTTACCGGCAATAAATACAGCGATGCACTGGTGAAAGCCGCAACTGAAGAAGGCGCACAGGTGATAGTAATGAATAACTCGATTGAAGCCCAGATTAGTGAACTGGAAAGCCAGGAAGATAAGGAACTGTTCTTTGCTGAATATGGCCTTACCGAGCCCGGACTGAACCGCCTGATACGCAGTGCTTACAAACTTCTGAACCTGGCTACTTACTTTACAGCAGGCGTGCAGGAGGTAAGGGCATGGACCATTCACCGGGGCTGGAAAGCGCCACAGGCTGCCAGTGTGATACATACCGATTTTGAAAAAGGCTTCATTAAAGCTGAGGTAATATCGTACAACGATTTTGTGCAGTACAAAAGTGAGGCTGCATGCCGTGAGAATGGCCGCCTGCGCATAGAAGGTAAGGAGTATGTGGTGCAGGATGGCGATGTAATGCATTTCAGGTTTAACGTATAATGTCGGCGGAGGGGTTCATCCCACATCCAAAATATTTTAAGCAGGGGCAGGGTTTACCCCTGCCCATTTTTGTAATAACAATATAGTTTAATCCGTATAAAATTATACATTTCAATCTTTGATGGTTTTGCGGTCTTGCGTTTATAGAATAGCGATTATCAATTGATTGGTTTGCGGCTTTGCGTGAAACTATCATTGCACAATTTTACACAGCGAGCAGTATAAATGAATAAACCACTAAAAATATTTTTGGTTGTCATTTTATCCGGAACACTGTTCCTGATATCAGCAGGAAAAATACATACTGGCGATAAACCAACTCATTTACATGCAAAACGCCTGGCAAATAAAGAGAACAAACATGCGCTTGATTCTGCCATTTCACTTTTGAAATCCGGGAATATTGTTTTGCGCAGTGGGCTTGGCGCTATCAGCCAGATGCTGGCCCAGATGAACCAGAAAGATAAAAGTTACTCTCATTGTGGTATAGTAATTATTGAGAACGGTTATCCGTTTGTTTATCATGCCATAGGAGGCGAAGATAACCCTGATGAGCGGCTGAGGCGAGATTCAGCTAATCGGTTCTTTTCACCATTAAACAATGAGGGTATAGCAGCAGTGAGTTATGATTTTGATGACAATGTCACTGAAACGCTTAAAAGTATAGTATGGCAATACTATAAAGCCCGGCCAAAGTTTGATATGAAATTCGACATGGCTACCGACGATGCATTATACTGTTCCGAATTTGTATATAAGTGTCTGAATAAGGCCACCTGCGATACTTCATTTATCTCACCCACCCACGCTATTGGGCATACATTCGTTGGCATTGATGATCTGTTTATGAATGGCCACGCACGCTTCGTTTGCCGTATGAAATTTAAATAATACCTTTGCCGCCTAAAATTCAATCCGGAATGATGAAAGTCCTGCGTACTGTTATAGTGATACTAATTGCGGGCATTTTGCTGGTAAGTTGCAATAAAGATTCACCAAAAAATGTAGCCACAACCTGGCTGAACAACTTTTACCATGCCGATTATGATGCAGCAATGCCCTTCTCAACCGAAGGAACCAAGACGCAACTGGAGCAGTTTTCTCAATTAGCCACGTATGTGAATGATTCGATGAAGAAAGACCTGAAGAAGATTGTTGTTACTGTAAAAGATGTGAAGGAAAAGGGTGATACTGCTGTTGCTACGTATGTTGTTAGCGACAAACCAAAAGAACAAAACCTGGTATTGATAAAGCAGAATGGCAAATGGCAGGTGGCCTTTACAAAAACTGACAAGTTCAATGCCATGGACTTCAACAGTGACCTGCCCCCTACTACCGATTCTGCAGCCGCCCCTGTCGTTCCTGTGGATACGGCTGCGACAGATACTGCCAAGAATCAGGATTGATTTTTGAATTGGCAGTTGGCGGAGTTGATAATTCTCAATTTAGGAACGATGGCAAAATAAAGTACATCGTATTGCGAAGTTATTTTATTTTTTTATGAGGCGTAAAATCTGCGAATAGTGAGCTATTTAAAGACTTTTACAACGAAATAAAAGAGTAAAAGAACGAGTAAGATGGTGTACTTTATTTTGCCATCGTTCCTTACAGTTGACAGTTGGCAGTTGGCAGTTTACCGTCTGCTTCAATTTATAAATTAGCCTAGCCTTTAGTTCTATTACGGATTGTGAACTGCAAACTGCCAACTGCAAACTGTCAACTCTTTTTTTACCTTTATACCGTATGACACTCAATTATGTCTGGATAGGGTTTCTGCTCATTGGATTTGTGGTGGGAGTTTTCAAAGCTTTTTTGCTTGGGAATACCGGCCTCATGTCGCAGATGATGAATGCCCTGTTTGATGCCGCCAAGAACGGATTTGAAATATCGCTGGGGCTGGCAGGCGTTATGTCGTTGTGGCTGGGTATAATGAAGATTGGGGAGAAAGCTGGTATTCTTGGATTGTTTGCAAAAGCGGTATCGCCGCTGTTTAAAACCCTGTTTAAAGGTATACCCAAAGAAAGCCCTGCCTATGGAAGTGTAATTATGAACCTCTCAGCAACCATGCTGGGTCTGGATAATGCGGCTACACCTCTTGGCCTGAAGGCTATGAGCGAGCTGCAGGAAATAAACCCAAATAAAGATACCGCTACCGATGCCCAGGTAATGTTCCTGGTGCTCAATACTGCCGGGCTTACACTTATACCTACCTCTGTAATTGCTATGCGGCAAACCATAGCCATGCAGCAGCATGTAGCCAATTTCAATGCCGCCGATATTTTCCTGCCTACACTTATTGCCACTTTCATTGCCTTCCTTTCCGGGATGATTATCGTTGCAACGGTGCAGCGTATTAACCTGTTCAGGTTGCCGGTGCTTCTGTTTGTGGGCGGTTTCCTGGGGCTTATTGCATTACTGCATTATGCTCTGGCCGGCATGACTGCCGATAGAATGAACCAGACCATTGGCGCCATTGGCAGCACAGTAATACTCAGTATTGTTGTTTTATTTGTAACGGCCGGAATGATAAAACGGCAGCATGTGTATAACAACTTTGTAGAAGGGGCAGTAGAAGGTTTTAATGTAGCCATACGGATAATACCCTACCTGGTGGCAATGCTTATGGCCATCAGTGTGTTCCGGACTTCGGGATGCCTTGATTATGTGGTAAACGGCATTGGGAAGGTTGTGGCCATGTGCGGCCTGCGCACCGAATTTGTGCCCGACCTGCCAATTGCGCTGATGAAACCTCTCAGCGGCAGCGGCGCCCGCGGGCTTATGGTGGATGTAATGACCAAGTACGGTGTAGCCTCTTTCCAGGGTAAACTGGCAGCTATTATACAGGGTTCTACCGAGACTACTTTTTATGTAGTGGCAGTGTACTTTGGCAGTGTCGGTATAAAGAATACCCGGCAGGCGCTGGCTTGCGGCCTTATTGCAGATCTCATAGGGCTGGTGGCGGCAATTATTGTGGGTTATATTTTCTTTGCCCCGTGAAGATTATCTGGAATACCTTTAACTTTTGTTTTCTTAACCTATATTAAATAAGGCTCCGTTATACTCGTTTAAATCCTGATACTTATGCAAATAAAATTCTCACTCCTTTCTTTCCTACTGCTCACCTCCCTGTGTGCATCGGCCCAGATGGTTACTGATACTATAGCCCGTCCACCCTATCCATTGCCGGGTGTTTTTAACTATGTGGATCAAATGCCCTCAACAGATTACAACATCAAAATTTATCTTAGCGAAAACACCCATTATCCCGACAGTGCCAGGGTACATAATATTGAAGGAAGTGTTGTGGTTAAATTTGTGGTAGATGAGAATGGCAACGTAACTGATGCCAAAATTATTAAAAGCATAAACAAATATCTGGATGAGGAGGCCCTGCGGGTGGTAAATAGCATGCCACGCTGGAAGCCGGGAAAACAAAATGGCAAACCCGTCAAAGTTTATTTTACTTTGCCAATTGCATTTAAGCTACAATAACGTTTTTTAAAACCAATAATTATGAAGTATCTGTTATTGATCGCCTCAGTATTTATCGCAGTTCAGGCAACTGCCCAACACGGAAAGCTTATTACAGAAAAGACCGTTACCGCCAGCGGGCCCAAAAAAGACACCAACAGCAAGCCTATATACAATTATGTAGAGCAGATGCCAACATCGGGTTATGACTACCAGAAATACATTAATGAACATTTAAAATATCCCGATAGCTCCATGGCGGATAACGTAGAAGGTCGGGTAATAGTGCAATTTATTGTGAACGATGATGGCACTATCAGTGAATGTACGGTATTGAGGAGCCTTGACCCCTTTTGCGATGCTGAAGCAGTAAGGGTTATCAGCAACATGCCGCCCTGGAATCCGGCCAGGCAAAATGGCCAACCTGTCAGGGTACGGTTTACCATGCCGATAACATTTAAATTAAACCATTAATGGCTATGGGCCATCAACAACTGTAGAACCATCTTTTTATAGTTCCGAGTGCAGCTTAGAGAGCGGGCTGATGACCATTTATTCACAATTCCCTGCCCATCTGATTTTTGCTTCATTGTTTATAAGTGGCCCACTCAATACTTCAGCCTTGCCTCCACCTTATTCAGGTACTCTAAAGTATGCTCGCTTACCACGCTTCTTTTCTGTGTGAATGGTATCCTGAATATCTGCCCGATGGTTAAAATAAAAGTGCCGAAGTGACCTTTTATGAGTTTTAGATATTGCCAACCCCATGCAAGTGCTGTGCTGACAAAATACCTGAATGGCAGATACCGCCATGCCACTTTGCTCTTATTAACCCACTGCATCTGCAGCTTCCTGAAGTTTGGCGCCCGGCCTAGTGGCGACTCTTTATGCAGAATAGTTACACCATTATCGAAGCCTATGGTATAGCCCGCATTCAGTATCCGGTAGCTCAGATCATACTCCTCCATACCGTAATGAAAATCGGTCGGGTATAAACCTGTTTTAGCCAGAACTTCCCTTTTCATGAGGTGCGCACATCCAATGAAATAGGAGGTGAAAAAACGGGGGGTATCCTTATATTTTTCGTATTTCTTATGCGGAAATCCTGTTATCTGCACTTCCATGGTATCATAATACAACACCCGAAGTGAGATAACACCTGTATTTGCATCAATAAAGTACGGATCCTGATAAAGGAAACCCAATTTGTAAAGATCATCCGGCTTTGTAAATACCACATCATCATCAACTACCAGCATCAGTTTGCCCTTTGCAATCTTCATCAATTCGTTCCTGCCCCTGGCCACACCCAGGTTCTCCTTTGATGGGATATAATTGATTTTCAATTCAGGATGAGCAGTAATATAGGCTTCAACATCCGTGTAAGGCTCGGTAGAAGCATTATTCAATACCAGTATTTCCGCCAGTACCTCATTGGTTCGCTGCTGTGTGTTTAAATTTTTAAGAAGTTCAAAAAGATCCATTGGGCGGTTATAGGTAATAATAAGGATGGATATTTTATCGGGTATTTGCATGTCCAAATTTACAAATTGGCTCTGTAAAGGCGAAATCTGAAATTAATAGCTGATGAATTGCCTGTGTTCCGCGCCTTTGAAGTGTGGAATATCTGGTGCTATCTTTGCAACAATGGAAGCAATCATTCTCGCAGGCGGTTTAGGCACAAGGTTACAGGGGGTTATAGGGGCTTACCCTAAGTGTATGGCGCCTGTAAATGGCAGGCCTTTCCTGGGCTACCTGTTCGATTACCTGGAGCGGCAGCAATGCACACGGGTTATCCTGTCGTTGGGCTATAAGCATAAAATTGTTACCGACTGGGTGGAGGAGCAGGATGTGCTTTTTGAAATAGATTGTGCCATTGAGCAGGAGCCACTGGGTACAGGCGGTGGTATTCAGGCAGCACTGAGTATTGCTGAAACTGAAGATGTAGCCATACTGAATGGCGACACAATGTTCGATGTGAATCTCTCTGAGCTGAAGCGTTTCCACAAATCGAATAATGCAGAAACTACACTGGCACTGAAAACAATGCACAACTTCGACAGATATGGCATTGTGAACACTGATACAAAGGGCATCATCACAGCATTTGAGGAAAAACAATTCCGCGAAGAAGGCCTAATAAATGGAGGAGCCTACTTCATCAATACCGATGCTTTTATGAAAAGGAATTTACCCGATAAATTCTCATTTGAGAAAGACTACCTGGAAAAATTCTGTGGCCAGAATAAGTTTTACGGTTTTAACAGCGAGTGTTACTTTATAGATATCGGCATACCAGCCGACTACGACAAAGCGCAGCAGGATTTTAAAACGCTATTCAGATGAAAATTGCGATACTAGGCACAGCGCATCCTTTGCGCGGAGGGCTGGCAGCCTTCAATGAGCGGCTGGCTTACCAGTTGCAGCAGCAGGGCCATACCGTAACCATCTGGTCGTTTTCATTACAATATCCATCGTTCCTTTTTCCGGGCAAAACGCAGTTTACAGAAGAAGCTGCACCTGCGGGATTAAGTATCCGAACCACGGTCAACTCAGTTAATCCGCTCAACTGGCTACAGGTAGGGGCGCAGATGAACCGGGAAAAATATGATCTGATCATCGTTAAATTCTGGCTACCTTTTATGGGGCCCGCATTCGGCACCATATTGCGTAAAGCAAAAAAGAATAAACATACAAAGGTGGTATGCATTGTAGATAACATCATTCCACACGAAAAAAGGCCGGGCGACAAGCCATTTACAAACTATTTTATAAAGCCGGTAGATGCATTTGTAACCATGAGCCTGGATGTTCTGAAGGATGTGAAAACCTTCACCGACAAGCCTTCCCTTTTTACTCCCCACCCTGTTTACGACAGCTACCTGGAAGCAGTCAGCAAGTCTGAAGCCTGCAAAAAACTTTCGCTTGATCCCGGTAAAAAATACCTGCTTTTCTTTGGTTTTATAAGAGAATATAAAGGGCTAGACCTGCTGCTGGAGGCAATGGCAGATGCACGGATACGCGCGGCGGGTATTGAACTCATCGTGGCCGGCGAATACTATAACAAAGACGTAGAAGCCAATAACAACAGTATTATTGCCAAACACCAGTTGCAGGATGTGGTACACCTCAACACCGACTTTATTCCCAACAGCGAAGTGCGTTACTTTTTTTCGGCGGCCGACCTTGTGGTGCAACCTTACAAACATGCCACTCAGAGTGGTATTACCCAGATTGCTTTTCACTTTGAGAAGCCAATGGTGGTTACCAATGTGGGCGGCCTGGCAGAGGTCGTACCTGATGGCAAAGTGGGTTTTATAGCTGAGCCTGAACCAGCGTCTATTGCCGATGCTATACTCCGCTTTTATGAACCCGGATCACTGCCCGGCCTTAAGGAAAATATAGCCATCGAAAAGAAAAAATACACCTGGGAAACCTTTACAGAGGTAATGATGAAGGCTGTATTCGGGAAGTGATTTTGTGCATTATAGTTTGACCGCATAGGGTACAAAGTAGGTTATTAGGCTATTCTCATCTGGCTTATAGCTGGTCTATTATGAATTACAATTAACTTTTATTATCTTCACAATACATTGATTATGTCTTTCTTTCAATACCAGTGAATGAAATAAATATACCTCTTATGGAAATAACCGGAAAACGCCTCGTGATTTCATTTACAGTCTTGCTGTTTTTTTTGGTATGCCGTGATGGTAAGGCACAATCAGGGCGGGAATCCCGTACACTCAAAATCAGTGGACAGGAATGGATGGCTGAAAACCTGAGTGTGGACCATTACTGGGATGGCAGACCTATACCGGAAGCAAAGACTATAAAAGAATGGAATTACTATAACGAGCATAAGATAGGGTGTTGGTGCAATTACGATAACGAAGCGTGTTATGGCAGCATGTATGGCAAACTATATAACTGGTGGGCTATCAGGCAAAACGTGGCGCCCCGCTGCTGGCGACTACCTTCAAAGGCCGATTTTGACAGGTTGATAGAGTACCTGGGCACAACGAAAGCAGGAAAACAACTGAAAGCCACCCATAGCTGGAATAATACCACTAACGGGACCAATCAAAGTGGCTGGAGCGCTTATGCAGGTGGTTGCCGAAACATACTGGGCTACTTCAGTTTTGTGGGCCGGCAAGGATTCTGGTGGACAAACGATGCTCGTAAAGATAACAATGCCGGATTATACATCTCGATAAACTCTGAAGACATTCTTAATTATGAAGTCAGTGAAGGTTTTGGATTTTCGGTTCGTTGTATGAGAGATTTAGGTGTTACTGAACCGCCCCCATGCCCGTAAAATTGATTTGTCATAACTATCTAAACTTTACTGGCATGCAGTTTAATTTACTATCCTATTGCACAGAACCTTAATAATCACCGCTCCATCAGATCCCTGATAACTACTGATGATACCACTGCCCCGAATGTTGCCGGCATATAAGACATTGTACCGTAGGCCGATTTTTTGAAGTTGGCGCCGTCTGTCATCATCAGTGATTCCGGATTGTTTTTCTCAGGTGAGAATACGGCCTTGAATCCTTTATAAATACCAGCTGCCTTGAGCATCTTGCGTACCTGCTGGGCAAATGGGCAGTTGTATGTCTTCGATATATCGGCTACCTGCAATTGAGTAGGGTCTACCTTGCCACCTGCGCCCATTGAGCTCACTATCGGCAGGCCACTGGCAAAGGCCTCCTTAATAAAGGTGAGTTTGGGGGTAATGCTATCGATAGCATCAACCACATAGTCAGGCTTGCAACTGAGCATCTCTGTTACCCTGCCGGGCTGCACAAATTCATTGATTATATGCAGCTTCAGTTCTGGGTTTATCTGCATCAGGCGCTCACCCATCAGCATCACTTTGCTCTGGCCATGTGTGGTGGCGAGTGCGGGTAGCTGGCGGTTGCGGTTGCTGGGGTCTACCACATCGCCATCTATAATGGTCATCTCACCTACTCCTGAGCGACAAATAAACTCAGCGACAAATGAACCCACACCACCCATGCCCACAATGAGCACATGAGCGTTGTTGAGCTTATTCAGTTTCTCTTTCCCTATCAGCAGTTCGGTGCGCGAAAGCCAGGCAGTATCAGTCATCAGTAGTAAATACCTTTTTGAAATTCTTCTGTACCTGCAAAATAAGGCTTTCCGTATCAGTATTCCTTATTTGTGCCGCTCTTGTGTAAATATCTTCAATGCTTGTTTCGGCATCATCTGTTTCCAGGAAAAAACGGCTGGCAGGCATACTCTTTAGAACGCCTGATGCCGGAAAACTCTCGTTTAAAATTGCAGCACCGAAAGAAAGGTAAAATCCACGTTCCAGCAGCTTTTCTGCAACAGCCTTATTTTTGTTATAGCCATGAAAAATAACCGGCATCACAGGTGGATGAATCTGAAGCATATGCAATACTTCATCAAATGCCCTTACACAGTGGACGATCATTGGCTTGCCGCATTTATTGGCCAGCGCAATTTGCTCAGTAAACACTTTCACCTGCAAATCCCAATCGGTAGCGCAGACCCTGTCGAGCCCGCATTCGCCTATAGCCAGAACATTGGGTTGCTGCACATATTTGCACAGCATTTTCCAATCCCATGTATAGTGATCCAGGTGCCAGGGATGCAAGCCGATACTGCATGGCAATTCATCCTTTACGCGTTCGAAATGGCAATAGAAATTCCGTATTGCCATTTGGTCAGTTTTAACAGAAGGAACATGGTGTGTATGGATGTCGTAATACCGGAACATGGTTACTAAAGTAATCTTTTTAGAAATACCGGATGCGGTGTCAATTACCAAGATTGCCGGATTAGCCCCAAAGATGTAATCAGCTTTATAACAATGAATGCCACCTGAGATTAGCTTTGATCAGCCCTTCCGGATTCCTGCCCGAAAATACTTTTTCTGTACATTCAGGTAATGTAGAAAGACCTGATGTTTTTATGACTATTAAATTAATAACTTTGCATTTAAACAAGTCAAAGTTAGTGCTTACAAAGGAAGAACATATAAAATATTGGTCCAATACTGCAAAGAGAGACTGGAAGGCCATACAAAATATGTTTACCACAAAGGATTATATGCAGGCATTGTTTTTCTCACACCTGCACCTTGAGAAGTATTGTAAAGCGCTTTGGGTAAAAAACAATACCGGGAATACACCTCCCAAAATTCATAACCTTATCAGGATACTTGATGAGGCAAAAATTTCCTACTCTCCATAACAAAAGGCATTTATGGTGATCATGAATAATTTTCATTTGGAAGGACGTTATCCCGATTATTTGGATAGTTTATATAAAAAGTACAAAAAGAAAAATACAGGCGACATTTTAGAACAAGTAGAAAAACTCAGTTTATGGCTTCAGCAGCAATTATGAAACAAATGAAGGATTTCGTATCCATAGCAAATTCATGCGGAATAACATTGCGCAAAGCTATTTTATTTGGCAGCTATGCACGTAATCAACAAACAAAATACAGCGATATAGATATGGCATTGGTCGCCGATGAGTTTTGCAATGTGCCTTCTGAAGATGTAAAATTGTTCATGAAAGCCATGCTTAAGTATTATATGGTCCAGCCTCAAACTTTCAATACCAAAGATTTTTCTCCTGATAAAAACCCATTTATAGAAGAGATACTAAGGACAGGGATTGAGATAAAGGCATGATGAGAGTGTGGTTACTAAACGTTAGACATAGACATAAGCCCAGCAAAAAGATCGCTTGAATGCCATTTAAAACCTGCTGATTATACAGGAAATGGGAAATTGCTATCATTTATGATGATAATTTTCCGGCAAACGGATTTCAGGATCGATCAGCGACTCTTCATATAGCGAAGGCAGCAGCCACATAGCTCTACGCTCATCCAGGTGTTCAATGTCTTCAAATCCCGGCTCATAAACCCTTATTTTCTTTTTGGTAACCTCATCAAAACTAGGCTCATGCCATGTGCCATACAGTTGTCTGGATATTTTGGTATTGGGATCAATATTCGCATATACGTATCTGTTGTCCAGGCACCTCAGATAGAAAGTAACCGGATAAACACCATTGTATACAGCCTGCCTTATAGTACTGTCAAGATATTTCCAGGCGGTGTATTTCGAATAGGATACAGAATTCTGTATATAATGAAAGAAGGACAGCACAAAATTTGATGACATGGTTATACCATCCAATTCTACGGATGTTGGTAACCCCTTTTTCCTGATATATGCTGCAACCTGCTCCATATTGGTGCTGTCGGTATAACACATTAACCTTGGCATGAATTCTTTATCGATATTTATTTTGCTGCTGCGTATTACATAAAATCTTACAAACTGGTCCACTGCTATACAATTCTCCAAAATCTGCTTCAGTTCGTGATTCACTTTCACTGTTGTTCTGTTCTTTTTTAAAAGGCCATCATAGGATGCCAGAAATTCCATGATTTCCTTGCTTTTTTTAGCCCTTGCAACTGTTGCAGAATCATATCCCGAGAATATTTCGTCTGCATTTTCAGGCAAGGTATTTTTTGCATAATAGTCCTTAACATCATTTACAAAGTCAGTGTAGTGGCCCGCTTTTATGTAAATCTCCTCGGCGTAATCACGGGTAGTTCCATTTTTATTATTGAGCAGAATAGATTTCTTCATTAACATTGCAGCGCTATCCAGATGACCAGAAGCCTCGAGTAGCCTAGCTTTGTTGTATAAAAGATAAGCCTGGGCTACATCTTTACTGAATTGCGCCATGCAGCTGGTGGCTGAGGATAACATAACTGCGATGAGAACTATCTGTTTGTTTTTCATAATAGTGTACTGATAAGTTACAATGAAAGTAAACTATTGTTTTTTATTATGCAACATTCCTGAATGGTTTGTATTCATAGTCTTCGTGTATTCTTCTATAGTCGAAAGGCCCACACTTTTCCGGCGCTCATTTAGCTTATCCAAATCTATACAAGGTCGTGGTACGAAAGAGTTAGATTCATCATTTACTATCATCTGTGTACCATATACCTGTAATTGACCCGTATTTAATTTTACCCTGTCTGTCAGGTAGGCAAAGTTTATTTTATTCGCGTTATTCCTCTCTACTTCAATTTTCATACGCACCAGTACACTATCCTGAAACCCCGGATGCTTATCCTGGTGCTGAATCAATAACCAGAAATGATTTTCTCCACTGGTACCTGCCAGGTTGTAACCTATATAGCCATAATGTTTAAAAAAGCTATCCAAAATTGTATAATTATATTTATCCACTTTTTTCACTTCACTCCAAAGTTGCAGGTCAAGAACAGAATCGGCAAAATTGTGGTGATTTATAAAACGATCTGTTTTATTTCTGCATCGCTGATCAACCTCATACATACTATCTAAAAGTTCACATAATGGCACATTATAGTTCGCATAACTGTTCAATTGATTCTGTTTCACTGTATCCAGCAAAATCTTCCAGCGTTTATCAGGGTGCAGATACCCGAAGTCTTCTTCGTTTTTGAGTTCAAAATATTTTGCATAATGGGTCACTACAGCTATACGTTCTAAATTATAAAAAGCACTATCCCTATTCTTTGCCAATGCCCATGCAAGTGCAGCATAATAACGGTCATCGGGATAGCCTTTACCACCGAAAATGTTGAATGCGGAATCAAAAGTGCGACCGGATACTATGAACAGCTTTGTGTTAAATAAAGAATCGGCTTTGTGAATGAATTGCCTGTATTGAGTAAGTGAATCCTGGGCATTAGATTGGTGGGATACAAATGTGGAGCAAGCTAAGAGAAAAATAAGTGGGTATTTCACAAGATTAAGTTCAATTGGTGATTGAGATAGTTTCTAAAAAAAGCTGATTAACTTTTACTTATATATCGGTATATTGGCTTAAAAAAACAAACTACCAAAAACCCTATTTTATTGTGCTACTAGAAATTAGTGATTAATAAAAGTAAGAAAAAGCAGGAATGATTTTTCATTTTACCGGACAATTTTAGAATCATATTTTACTTAATAAAATACCGGATCGAAATTAGAAGAAATCGGCTGAGCCCAAATCCTACATAAACTTACTGAGATAACATTCTGATATGCAACATTTGTGTTGAACAGAAGGAAGAGTTTACTAATACATTAACAACTTATCATTTAAACATACCCGAGCAAGTTCTTACAAAGCAAGAACAGATCAAATACTGGATCAATACTGCCAAAAAAGACTGGAAGTCCATAATAAATATTTACTTCAAAGGATTGGAATACCGGCATTATTTTTCCCGAATTTGCATCTTGAAAATTAATGTAAAGCATTTGGGAAATGGAAGGCCTTTATGCATTTTTGGCATAGTATTTGAGGCTATATAAAGATATCGTGTATTTTGGAAATATCGTACTGAGAAAAAATCAATTAGAATAATTAAAGTGAATACATTATTTTTACAAAAACTAAATCTATCCTACCCGCCGGTAGCGGGGTAAATATTGGTATTATGGTACGTAGAGTTTTACTTTTATTATTGTTGGGTATCGGGTTACAAATTAGTCTGAAAGCGCAGACTATTGATACTGTGCATATTATTATGCCTTATGGCAGTGATACTACCTGCCCTGGCATTCAGCTCAATTTTTCGGCTACTCATACCACCCCATCTGATACAGTGATTGCTTATCATTGGTACACCAACACTACCTACACAGGGGTGTCCATTGATTCTTTTCATACAACCGCACTCAGCGATGGCGATAGTGTATATTGCTGGCTGGTTTACAGGAATATTCTGGGAGTTTTAGATAGTGTTCGCTCAGCTACCATTATAATACACCGCAGCAGCAGTATTGCACCAAGGGTAGCTATTTCACTCATCGTTGGAAGTAACCCCGGTTGCGCAGGTCACCTCCTTAAATTCCTTGCTCTGCCTGTCAACGGTGGCGATTCTACTCTTTTCCAGTGGTACATTAATTCTATACCTGTTGCCGGTGAAGACAGTATCACCTTCTCGCGAATATTCTCAGCGGGCGATACGGTTTCTTGTCAGATGATTTCAAATTCATTATGCTCTGCTCCATTCAACGATACCGTTATGTCGCCTGGCATTCCGGTTATCCACGACTCACTTACAGCTGCCATCAGTATTATTGTGGCACGCAACCCGATTTGTGCTGGTTCTCATGATACTTTTTATGCAACAACGGCTAATACAGGATACGGCTATTCTCTTTCCTGGTATGTCGACAGTACATTAATTCCTGCAGCTCTTGGCCCAACCTACCCTACTGATTCACTGGTTAATCACGACCTGGTTTATTGTATTCTCAATGCACCAGACGCTTGTGTAATTAACCACACAACTGTATCGAACCCGATAACAATGACTGTAATATCATTGGCAGCTACTTCAGCCTATGCAGTACTAACAGCGGGTAGTAATCCCGGTTGTCTTGATTCTCCGGTTACATTTGTTGGCCATTTCCTTAACTTCAGCCATACGCAACCTCCTGTTTATACATGGTATGTAAATGGGTTACCTGTTTTGGCCGGCGACAGTGTACTTACCAGGTATTACCTGAACAATGATATTCTCACATACAAAGTATATGATACTAGTGGCGGCTGTTTTGCCTTGGATACCGTTCGTTCTCCCGGTATTGTTATGCTGCGCGACAGCACACCAGCCACTCCCCTGTTGTCGCTGATTGGCGATCTGCTGGTTGTGAACAATGGCGGCCATTATAAATGGTACCTGGATTCAACATTGATTCCTGGCGCTATTAACCAGACTTACCATCCTGGACCTTTGGGTGGCTATTATTTCGTTATAAAGGATTCTGCAGGTTGCCCTTCTCTGCCTTCCAATGTGATCTATATTGCTCTTACCAGCGTAAAAAATATTCAGACCGGAGGATTAACTGTTTATCCTAATCCTACCAGCGGAAAGCTGAATATGGACTGGGGCCAGGTAAAAGCCAAAATGAGCATTGATGTATATGATATGACCGGTAAGATTGTAGATCATGAGGTGTTTCTGAATGCCTCAGGTAGCCAGGCCAATCTATCTCAATTACCCGCTGGGGAGTATTTTATTGAGGTAGCAGATCAGGATGGTAATAAAGGGAAATTCAAGATTACCAAAACCCAATGACCTTAAAGGCACATTACCTGGCACAGGAAAGATTATACTTTTCGTTAGAAATTAACCCAGTAATAAAGAAACAAAAAATAGCCGCCAAATAATGGCGGCTATTTTTTGTTTTTACTAAAACCTGGCTAGTTGAAAAAAACTACTCAATCAATTGATTTTCATACTATTGCAATCAAAACAAAATTTCACCTACTATCCTTTGCTTCCTGTCAATCGGCTTTAACAAAATTTTTTTTAGAAAATACCCAAGATTTTGGTTTGGTTTTCCGTCTATTATAGTGAGTGGTTTATTTTAAAGATTGAAAGGCGCCTTTCTTAAATGAAATAGACAAGTAAAACAGATTGAACTAGTAAAAAGAATAGCAGCAGCCAGGCCCCTTAAACTGTAATTATGAAATGAAAATTTTAAAGACTACTGAAAACTAAAAAAGGTGTGAAGATGCACCAATTAAATAAGGCGTATGTAAAAAATTAGTTGTAACTTACTTTTATTAACCTGGCCAGGAAGCCATTTTACCCGGCCATAGATTATTAACCAGCGTTTATGCCCGCATATTCTGAAGAAGAAATAATAGCAGGGTGCCGGAAAAAAGACCGGGCAATACAGGAGCTGCTGTATAAAACATACTATAGTATGTTTTTGAAGGTCTGCTGCCGTTACGCTAAAAGTATGCAGGATGCTGAACAATTGCTGAATGACGGATTCCTTAAAATTTTTACACAAATAGACTTTTTAAAAAATGCCGGTTCTTTTGCAGGATGGATGCATAAGATAATGGTGAACACCTGTCTCGACTATCTGAGAGGAAGTGCGCTGAAGGAAGAAATGAAGATACATGTTCGCTCTGTACCAGCTGAAGAAAGCAATATAGCAGTGAGCAATGATGGAATTGAAAGTATGGAATTTAAAGAACTGGTAAAACTGATTCAAACCTTACCCGCCATGACACGCACAGTGTTTAATATGTACGTGTTCGACGGTTATAACCATAAAGAAATTTCAGAACAAATGGAGATAAGCGAGGGTACCTCCCACTGGCATGTGCACCAGGCGCGGAATATCCTTCAAAAAAAGATTAACAACAGTGAACAAAATATAGTGAGTTATGAAGCCAAGAGAATTTGACGCTCTGGTCAGGCAAAAGTTTGATCAGAACGACTTTGAGTACAACCCACAAAACTGGGTACGACTCAAAGAACAGCTGGAAGGGAAGACTAAAAAACGAAGCATAATCATGTGGTGGTGGATGCCACTGGTAGGTGTTGCTGCCTCGGTAGCTGCATTTGCCATTGGCGTTAACTTCATGTGGAGGCAGGCTGCAACCGGAAATGCAGGTGTCGCTGGTTTTACCCTTGAAATTCAAAAAGATCATAACGCTCCTCTGCAAGACCCTAATGCCCCTGTATTGCATTATACTGCAAAAACCATTAATCACAATTATAAACCAAAAACACACAAACATAAGTTAAACAACGATCAGGTAAAAGAAGAAAAATTCGGCATCAATCTTCAGAATGCATTGAACTTCACACCGGTTAAAACTGAGAAAAAATTCAGCTTACAGGATAAGCCGGTTGCTAAAAAAGAAGACAAGAAAAAAGAGCTGGTCGCAGCAGCAGGATCCAGAACATTTAAGCCTGAATTGGAAAAGAAATCAGTTGGCTTGACCATATTTTTATCTGGAGGTGTAAACCAGGGAAGCCAGAACAGCGGGTATGTAGGTGGTGCAACTATTAGAAAAATGATCAACGATAATACTTTTATTGAAGGTGATGTAGCATTTGTAAGTAGTAATGCCACTCAAAATTTAAACTATCATAGTGATGGTTTTTATAGAAATATAACCCCAAGTTCAAATACCTCAGGCCAGGGAGCTAAAATATCCAAAGTAGCAAAAGTAACCAATGGACCAGATCCGGATCCTAATGTTATCCAGGAATATGTAGCCCCAACCAATACAAAAAAGAGCGATGCCTATACCATGTCATATATTCAGATTACGCCTTCATTAGGTGTAAAAATCATCAAGAGACTTTCTATTGCAGGTGGTCCGGATATTCAACAGGCACTCGCCGACACAAGGCCTGCAGCAAACGCAAATCTAACCCGTGATCAGTTGTCAGTAATGCCTTTGTTTGATTTCGGATTTATGGCCAAAACCGAACTCTCTGTTAACAAGAGAATCAAAGCTCAGGTATCTTACCGTAAGGGAGTTAATAATATGCTTACCCCCGGCGATAAATACATAGACCGCAACTATATGCAGGTACAGGTAAGGTGCGCAATCTTTAATAAATAGACAGTATTTTTTATTGAGCGCCGGGCAGATTATTTTCCCGGCGCTTATTTATTTAAACGATTCCAGATCGAAAATTCCTCATTGATTTAATGAATTATAATCCTGTAGCCAGATATTACGATAAGCTGAGCAGGCTGGTGTTTGGCAATAATTTATTGGAAGCACAATCCTATTTTCTTGATCGGATCCCTCCCGGCAGTAAAGTACTTATTGTTGGCGGAGGGACAGGTCAAATTCTGGAGGAGATAACAAGGCTGCAACCTTCAGGGTTGCATATTACCTATATCGATTCATCAACTAAAATGACCGATATCGCACGCTGTAAAAATATAACTAATAACAAGGTAATTTTCATAACTGCACCCGTTGAGACCACCAATTTTGAATATACATTTGATGTGATCATCACGCCTTTTTTATTCGACAATTTTAAACCTGATTCGGCAGCAAAAATATTTTCTGCTATCGACAGGTATCTTGCAAAAGATGGACTATGGCTATACACCGACTTCAGGAATACAAAAGCGCTCAGGCAAAAACTACTACTGAAAATAATGTATGCCTTTTTCAGATTATTCTGTGGCATTGAGGCAACTCAGCTTCCTGATATAAAAAATTGTTTTGAGAATTCAGGTTATGCCGTTGTAATGGGAAACACTTTTATGAAGGGTTTTATAGCGTCCACAGTTTACAAACGATATTAGGGTGTATTGCAGGATTAATTTGGATGACTTAGTTTGCAGTATGAAACTGATTTTATCAATACTTTTATCAGCGCTCTGTTTTAGCACCTCTGCACAAAACAAGATAACCGATACCAAACCCGATTACCCCCAGGATTATTTCCGAAACCCTCTGGACATACCCATTTTCCTTGCAGGTAATTTCGGCGAATGCAGGCCGGGCCATTTTCACAGCGGGGTTGATATCAAAACACTTGGCGAAGAAAACCAGCCTGTTCATGCAGCGGCTGATGGCTACATTTCTCGCATTAAGATGGAAAGCGGAGGTTTCGGCCATGGCATATACATAACCCATCCCAATGGCTACACTACCCTATATGCTCACCTTAATAAATTTGCTCCTGCCATCCAGAAATACGTAAGGGATCAGCAGTATGAGCAGAAAAAATGGAATGTCGACCTCCAGTTCTCCCCGGTACAGTTTCCGGTAAAGAAGGGCCAGCAAATAGCCTGGAGTGGCAATACAGGCGCCAGCTCAGCGCCACACCTTCATTTTGAGATACGGAATACCAAAACAGAGCATCCGCTTAACCCTCAGTTGTTTGGCTTGCCTGTGGTAGATAAAATAGCGCCTGTGCCGGCTGAGGTGGTTATTTACACACGACAATCATATGGTTATGATGTTGCCGGCAGGTATTATTTCCCTCTTGAAAAAAATGGAATGATATACCAGTTAGGTTGGCAGGGAGAAGACGGTTCGGAGATTGTTGCTTACGGCGACACCTTAATAAGGAATATAACTGGAAATATTGGCATCGGCATAAATGTAGATGACTATATGGATGGCAGTGACAATACGATCTCTTTTTATACTGCAAAGCTCTATAAGGATGATATCCTTCAAGGGCAGATAACACTCGATGATATAGGTTATGACGAAACACGTTATATAAATGCTTATACAGACTACCACATTAAAAAAGATCAACATAAATGGGTTCAGCGCTTTTTCAAATTACCGGGCAATCACCTTGATCATATATATAGCCATCTTAATGACAATAACGGGTGGTTTCCAGTTGCCGAAACAGGCACGAATAAAATTGAGATCATCCTTACTGATGATAAAGACAATCAAAGCCGGATAGTTTTCTATATAAGGCTGCGAACACCGGTGCATGATTTTGCTTCACTATTATCACCTGGCGTCTTTCAAACTTATTACAAGCAGGCTGTATTCCATGACAATCAGTCAAACTCTTATAGTGATTCTAACATTAGTTTCCTACTTGATAGCAGAGCGTTGTACGATAGTATTTTTTTTACACACAAAACAATTGAATATCGCAATGCCTACTCTGATAAGTACAAGATACATGAACCCTACATACCAGTTCATAATTATTTCGAACTGAAAATAAAACCCAATAAGTCAATTCCTCCCGCTCTGGCAAACAAAGTAGTACTGATGTATTCCGACGATAAAGACACAGATGGTCGTGCAGCATTTGTAGCAGAGAATGGTTGGTATAAAGCAAAGGTCCGCAACTTCGGCACCTACTGGCTGGATATTGATACCACAGCGCCTGTTATAGAATCAATGCAGAAAAATGGCAGCAACCTAAGCAAGGCTAAACAGATATTATTTGAGGTAAAAGACAACATAACCTCAGTAAAAACCTTCAGCGGATATCTGGATGGCAAATGGATCTGCTTCGAACAGCACAGCAGGAAGTTCTTTTATGAATTCGACAGTCATTGCCCTAAAGGCAAACATCAACTGATATTTAAAGCAGAAGATGAAAACGGGAACGAAGCAGTATATAAGCTTAACTTTGTGCGGTAATCATACGTAGAGATTTGTCAACTTTATAAAAGTTGACAAATCTAAATGATGCGGTTAGAAAGTAAATCATCAATTTATGACACTAAAACAAGGAGACAAAGCGCCCGCTTTCACAACCACTGATCAGGATGGAAATAAAGTTTCACTGAAAGACTTTAAGGACAAAAAAGTAGTACTCTATTTTTATCCTAAAGATAGTACACCCACCTGCACCATTGAAGCCTGCAATCTGCGCGATAATTATACCGGTCTGCTTCAGAAAGGCATTGTAGTGCTGGGCGTAAGTGTCGACAGTGCGAGCAGCCACATAAAATTTCAGCAGAAACATTCATTGCCTTTTACTTTGCTGGCCGATGAAGACCATGCTCTGGTGGAAGCTTATGGCGTTTGGGCTCAGAAAAAAATGATGGGCAGGAATTATATGGGCATCCTGCGCACTACTTTCCTCATCAATGAGAAGGGAAAAATTGATCACATTATCGAAAAAGTCGACAGCAAAAACCATACTGCCCAGATCGAAACGCTCTGGAATATTAAATAAGTAATTTGTATTTTGTATCCGATAACTATTGTAAATTAGCGTGCAAATAACCTGCTCTTATCCGAAATACTGATATTTTATGAAAAAAATCCTTTTACCTCTCTTAGTTCTTCTTTCAACATGCAGTCTGTCGGTTACTTACGGACAGACCATAACAACCATTGCCGGCAATGGCACTTTCGGCGATACCGGTGATGGCAGCGCAGCCACTGCGGCTGAATTCGAAGAGGTGTGGTTTAATGCTATCGATGCCTCAGGAAATATTTATATCACAGATAATTTTGATCATAGAGTCAGAAAGGTTAGTCCTGCCGGTATCATAACAACTTTTGCCGGTAATGGTTCAGCCGGTTTCAGCGGAGATGGCGGCATGGCTACTGCTGCACAGTTTATAGGCGCCGCAGGTATTGCAGTCGATCATGCAGGGAATGTATTTTTTTCCGACATTAACAACCGCAGGATTCGCAAGGTTACCCCTGCCGGTTATATATCTACATATGGTGGCAATGGTTCTTCAGGCTTCAGCGGAGATGGCGGACAGGCTACTGCTGCACAGCTGAACACGCCTTATGGCGTAGCCGTTGATAATGGCGGCAATGTATATGTGGCTGATGAACTCAATTTCCGGGTTCGGAAAATTACACCTGCAGGTATTATCACTACCGTTGCAGGCAGCGGCACAGGTGGCTATTCAGGCGATGGTGGCCCGGCTATAGCAGCGCAGATCACGCCCACCGGAATAGCTGTAGATGCCGCAGGCAATCTGTTTATTGCTACCAATAACCGTATCCGTAAAGTAAATACTGCTGGTATTATTTCAACAGTTGCCGGTAATGGCATTGCAGGTTTCAGTGGCGACAGCGGCCCGGCATCAACCGCCAAACTGAATCAGCCGGTTGGTATTGCAACAGACGGTCTTGGCAATCTCTTTATTTCAGATCAGTACAATTACCGCATCCGCAAAGTAAATGACTCTGGTATTATCAGTACCGTTGCAGGCACTGGTACTGCAGGATTTTCAGGCGATGGTGGTGCGGCTACGGCTGCCAAACTGCAGCAACTTTTAGGTCTATGCACCGACCCCGCCGGCGATATTATATTTTGCGATTATGGCAATCTCCGCATACGCAAAGTTCTTTCCGGCAATCATCTGCCTCACTTTATTCACTGGCCGTCCGATAGTATGCCGGTTTGCCAGAATTCTATTGGCGATTCAGTTAACCAGTTATTTATCATTACTGATGCCGATTCCGCGCAATATATTCACTGGACGCTTTTAGATTCTGCACAGCATGGCACTGCCGGCATATCTCATGCTGCGATATCCACCAGAGACACTTTGGTACCAACAGGGCTTAGCTACACACCTGCTATCGGGTATATTGGCAGAGACACTTTTAAAGTTATGGTTGATGATGGCATTTCATTCGATACCCTTACCGTATTTATGATAGTAAAACCGTTGCCCGATACCGGGATAATCGTCGGCAATCATAATATCTGTATGGGCACACCTGTTACATTAACCGATACTGTAACCGGCGGTATATGGAGCGCAATTAATAGTAAAGCCTCCGTATCAGGTTCCGGAGTTGTAAGCGGATTTAGGCCGGGCATCGATACCATTCTCAATACATTTACACTCAATGGCTGTGTGTCTGCAGCTCACTTCCAGGTTACTGTTTTCCCGGTTACAGATACTATTACCGGACCGGTTGCCGTTTGCACCGGCAAGCATATCACACTAACCGGAAGCCCTGCTGGTGGCTCGTGGAATGTAACCAATACTCTGGCTACTATTGCTGGTGGCGTTGTTACCGGCGATACTGCGGGTGTTGATACTGTATTCTATACCATCTCTAATTATTGCGGCATATTTACTACCACCTATCCTGTTACCATTATCGGGTTTACAATACCTACCGTGGTTATTACTGCTACTCCACCCACAATTTCGGCCGGACAGCTGGAAACCCTTGTAGCTCATATTACAGGCGGCGGTGGCATTACCTATGGCTACCAGTGGGAAAAGAATAATGTTATTATTCCCGGTGCAACCGATAGTGTTTATTCAAGTACCGCTTTTGCAGATAAAGACTCTTTAACGTGTTTTGTAAATAATGGCCCGTGCAATTTTGAAACATTTACCTGGACTTATATTCAGTTCCATACCAGTGGTATAAAAAATATAACCTCGGGCAATGAACTTTTACTTTCTCCTGATCCTAATAATGGAGATTTCAACCTGCAGGGTACAGTTTTTTCAGATAACAATGAAGCAGTGATTCAGGTAACCGACATTCTTGGCAGGGAAGTTTACAAAGCTGTTTCAGTCATTGATAACAATCGTATTGATAAGCACATTGCGCTTCCGGCTTCATGCGCCGATGGCACCTATTTCTTGCGTATTAGTACCAGTAGTACACAATCAGTAATTCAGTTAGTTGTCAGGAAATAGCCTCTCAATTCAGTTTATTAGCTATTTTCTTTTCATTTGGAAATAAACACGTATGACGGTTAGCAAATAAAGACTCATGCAAAGCGCCGTTTGCAAACGTCTGATTTAATCATGCAATTGCCTGAATTCTGGTGATTAAGGGCCCTAACCGGTAAAGATATCCAGTTTATCTGAAACCTTCGCTATTAAGTGGTTTCAAAGGCTATCAAACACTACTACAACAACTTTATTATCGATGATTTTTAATGGTCTCAGTAAAGTTTTGCCGTTCCGGTTTCTCTTCCTTGTAAAACCTTTATACAAAAAGTACAAAAAGAAAAATACAGGCATGATTTTTGAACAAGTGAAAAAACTCAGTTTATGGCCTCAGCATCAATTATGAAACAAATGAAGAATTTCGTTTCCATTGCAAATTCATGTGGAATAACATTGCGCAAAGCTATTTTATTTTAATAGTTTGTAGATAAATCGTACATTGAAAATTACAATCAAATCAGCTTAATAATTAAGGTGAAATTTAGAAAAAAATGCAACGTCTTCATCTCTACCGTATTCTTGAAGTGCTGCAATTATTTCTTGGTCTAATAAGTATCTATAAAAACCATATGGAATACTTCCATTCAATGCCGCATCTTTAATATACGGCATCAACCATTTCCATTTTTTAATAAAGAAATCAGCACGCTCATTTTTGAAAAACAACAAACCACTAAAATGTTTTAAAGGCGCCTGTAGTTGAAATGTATTAAGCCCGACTTTCTTTCTATCTGGAAAACCATATTGTTCTACCTGATTGCAAAACTCAGTAAAATGAAATGAATCAATTAAAATAATTGACTCTGTTCTGGATGAGGAATCCTTAAACCAGTCGTAATTAAGCACGTGGCGAAAATCGATATTAGCCTTAAACAACGCACAAATTTCCATATTCCATCTCCAGTCGAGATTTAACCTGGCCTGCCTGATCCAATTTGCCTGCTCCTTTTCAATTCTTTTATAAACAGCATTAAGTGGCTTTCGATATATACTTGTGGTATCCGCATTGCCAAAGATGTTGCCATAAATATCAAATTGCTGACGGAAGGAGTTTCCTGTATTTAGAATTAACTCCTTACTGGCAATATAAAAGTTTTCGGGGTCTTCAGTTGCAACAGATAAATAAAAAAACTAGCAAGATCATTAATAGTGTATTTCTTCGATAAACTACAGTATATCTTATCAGCAATTTTAAGGTACTTCCGGAATGTAGTTGAATCAACCTTTTGTTTAACTCTCCAATTAATTATAGAATCGGCAAACTTCATTTGCTGTCTATAATACTTATCGGGATTAAGATGCTGCCCTCTTGCTGAATAAGCAAAAAAACAATTGATAGCTAGAAATAGCATAGCGGCGATGGTAATTAGAAATCTGTTGTACATAATAGTGCTTTTGAAATCTGCGTAGAAATGACCTCCCAGATTATGTTATAAATATTGAGTCAGTATCAATTCAGGTAATATACATCATAATCTAAAATAAACGCATGAAAACCTATTTTATTGTACAACAACAACTTAGTTATTAATAAAAGTAAAGAAAAGTAGAAATAATTTCAGCATTTGAAATTATTCTTTTGACACTACCTTTTAGTACAAAAATTATACATAAAAAAAACCGCCCCAAAAGGAGCGGTTCAATAAAATAAAAAAATTTGTTGTTACTAATGTGATTCTTCACCGGGCCTCAGTGGCACTGTCTGTGGAATGTAGTCGCCACCATTACCATCATCCTTGTAATCGTAAGGCCAGCGGTGTACTTCAGGAATTTCGCCTACCCAGTTCCCATGGCCTGGTTTGATTGGTGTAGTCCATTCGAGGGTTGTTGAGCCCCATGGGTTCATGGTAGTCAATTTGCGGCCCTTGAATATGCTGACAAAGAAATTAAATACAAATATCAGCTGGGCAAAAAATACAATAGTTGCCACAATACTGATGAATGCGTTCAGGCCCTGGAAGTGCTTAAATGATTCCCAGGCTGAATAATCGTAATAACGGCGTGGCATACCTGCAATACCTTCGTAATGCATAGGCCAGAATATCAGATACGCTCCGGCGAAAGTGATGAAGAAATGTATGTAGCCAAGTGTATTATTCATAAACTTGCCGAACATCTTAGGGAACCAATGGTAGATACCCGCAAACATTCCGAAGAAGGCCGATACACCCATTACTATATGAAAGTGCGCAACTACGAAGTAAGTATCGTGCAGGTGAATATCCAGTGCTGAGTTACCGAGGAAGATACCGGTAAGACCACCAGAGATAAACAGGGAAACAAAACCCAATGCAAACAGCATAGGAGGATTGAACCTGATGTTACCACGCCAGATGGTAGTGAGCCAGTTGAATACCTTAACTGCCGAAGGCACAGCAATGAGCAGCGTCAGCAGCACGAATATGGAACCCAGAAACGGACTCATACCCGTTACAAACATATGGTGCGCCCATACAAGGAAGGCAAGCAATGTGATACCTACCAGTGAAATGATCATTGCGAAATAACCAAAGATTGGCTTGCGGCTATGGGTAGAAAGTACCTCGGAAGCCATACCCATACCAGGCAGCATGATGATGTATACCTCGGGATGACCCAGGAACCAGAACAGATGCTGATAGAGGATAGCCGAACCACCAATATGCGGTAAAGCCTTGCCACCAATAAATATTTCGGATAGATAGAAACTGGTACCGAAGTTGCGGTCGAAAATAAGCAGAACAAGACCAGAGAACAGTACAGGGAAAGACAATACGCCCAATACAGCAGTAAAGAACAGCGCCCATACAGTAAGTGGCAGGCGGGTCATGGTCATACCCTTGGTACGCATATTGAGTACAGTAGAGATATAATTAAGACCACCAAGCAGCGACGACACAACGAATGTAGCCATACTGAGTAACCAAAGATCCATACCTAAACCAGAACCCAATGAAGCTTCCTTAAGAGCGCTGAGCGGAGGATAAGTGGTCCATCCACCAGAAGCGGGACCTGTTTCAACGAAAAGAGATGTAAACATCATAATACTCGCCAGGAAGAAGAACCAATAAGAAAGCATGTTCATGAAAGGAGAAGCCATGTCGCGGGCGCCTACCTGCAGAGGTATAAGGAGATTGGCGAAAGTTCCGCTAAGACCGGCAGTCAATACGAAGAACACGAGAATGGTACCATGCATGGTAACGAGCGCGTAATAAAATTCGGGAGACAGTTTACCGCCAGCTGCCCAATGACCCAGAAATTTCTCCATGATGGGGAAAGAGGAATCAGGGAAACCTAACTGCAAGCGGAAGAATACGGACATCAATGCGCCGATTACAGCCCATATGATACCAGTAATAAGAAATTGTTTACCGATAATCTTATGGTCCATGCTGAAAATATACTTCCAGACAAAATGCTGCTCATGATGTTCATGGTCGTGATGGCCTGCACCCGCCCCGGCATCATGCGCCCCATGTAAACCTCCAGTGATTACTGCTTCGTTACTCATTTGTTGTACTTTTATGACTATAAGAAATAGCCGATTATTTCATTGTTACTAATTTAACACTATCCTTCTTCACACCTGCGCTATCGGCAGCTGGTTTGGCTGGAGCAGGAGCTCCCGAAGGATTATTTGTGGCATAATAGGTTTGCTGAGCTGCCAGCCATTTGTCGTAATCTGCCTGGGTCTCTACTATCACAGTGCCGCGCATAGAGTAGTGACCTTTACCGCAAAGCTGATCGCAAGCTATTTCATACACAAAATCAGGATTGTGTGTTTTCTCCTTCATTTCGGCAGTAGTAATGGTTGGTGTAAACCACAAAGTAGTAGTAATACCCGGTACTGCATCCATTTTCATACGGAAGTGAGGCAAACCAACATCATGAATTACATCCCTTGAATTGATGAGCAATTTAACAGGTTTGTTTACTACAACATGCAGTTCACCGTTCTGTGAAATAATATCGTCCATGTTGTGCGGATCGCTCCAGTCAAGTCCGAGGATATTGTTGGCATCATTGATTTTACGAAAATCCCTTTTGCCTAGTTCTTTATCCTTACCAGGGTAGCGAACCATCCAGTTAAACTGTTTACCAACGATTTCAACAACAGTAGCCTCAGCAGGAGCAGGAGAAGTAACATCCATCCAGTTACGTAAACCAATAGCAGATCGGAAGAGCACACGTCTG
>CAIVEH010000004.1 GCA_903904855.1 uncultured Bacteroidota bacterium
AGTAATGAGTAAAATGAGAAAAAATTTGCAATAAAAAAATTAAGTCGCTGAAATTCAATATGTTGCGCAAAATAAATCTGCAAAAAGACGCAATTTTCGATGAAAAGACGCAATTTTTTGAACGAAACACGCAACAAACACGCAATTTTTTTGACGAAAACACGCAACTTTTTGACGAAAACACGCAATTTTTGATGGAACAAAAAAATTTCTTTTTCATCCCCAACTTTTCAACTTAATCCATACGAACGCCATTAAAGAATGCTCTGAATTCCAGTTCATGAGATGTGGCACTATTACAGAGCAAGTGGCAAAGATGGCTGGTTTAACAGTAATGAGTATTTAATCGGGCTTTGCAAAAGCCGGATCGGTTATAAATGTGGAGTCGGTAAGCGTTTTGAGGAATGCGATCAGCTGATTTTTTTGGGTAGTTGATAAGTGCAGTCCGTTGGCTTTGTAGGGCAAGGCCATAATAGGGTCGAGGTTGTTTACTTTATGCATACCGTGGTCGTAAAAGTCAATAACCTGTTCCAGTGTAGTGAAGCGGCCATCGTGCATATAATAGTTGCGCATAGCTACATTCCTCAGATTCGGTGTGCGGAATTTGCCAAGGTCATTAGGGTTTCCGGTTACATTATAATACCCCTTATCAGCATCGTTGGCATATAGGCTGTCGAGGCCGGTATTGTGCATCATATTGTCGGTCATGACAGGGTTGGTGTGGCAATGAAAACAGTCGCCGGTTTCGGTAAAGAATATCTGGTAGCCCATGTATTCATCGCCGGTAAGCGTAGTCTGCCCCCGAAAATACATATCGTATTTGCTTCCTTTTGTTATTACTGAACGCAGATATTGGGCCAGTGAGTATGCTATCAGTTTGTGGGTAATGGTATCGGTCCGGTAATATTTTTTAAAGAGGGGTTTGTATTTGGCGCTGGCATTCATTTTAGCAAGATCGGTGGCGAAAAATTCGCTGACCTCAAAGAGCATAACTTCCTCCAGTGTGCCGGTCTTAGATCCATCCCACATAAAATTAGTGTACCAGGCCAGGTTTTCGTGCGGTAGCACCGGCATTACATTTTTATAAAGGGTGCGGGATGTAAATCCATTAGCCTGAATATGGCAGCCGGCACAGGCACGGCCGTCGTTTGAAAGCAGGGTGTCGTAATAAAGCATTCGGCCCAGCTGTATCAGTTCCTTAAAGGGCAAATTGTCGGCTGGCAAAGTGGGTAAGGGAAAATGAGGGGGATATATAAGCGTATCGGGTGTTAAAGTATAAAGGGTGTCTGTGGGGGGCACAGGATTGTTACTGGTCTTTTTTTTGCAGTTCTGGAAGGTGGCGGAAAGTGTGAGGGTTACTGCTATTATTACAAAGTATTTCGACTTCATTGTTTTCCTGTTTTAGTGTGTTCTTAAATTAATTGGCAGTAAAAACATCGGCGCCATTTGTTGCTAGTTTTTGCATCAGAGTCGGGTACCCCATACTGAATATCCCGTCGGTATCGAAATCATAGGTTGCAGGATGCGTGAACCATTCATTGATATTCATAGAAATGTTGAGGCTGGCATCGCCCGTTGGCAGAATAGGAATACTGCATGGGATACCTGCATTTACCTGGTAGCCATTCTGTCCCAGGTGCATGGCATACCCTGCATGGGCGCCGCTGGTTTTATAATGCCCTTCGAGTTTGAAGAAGTGGTAACCACCACCCATAACATCTGGCCAGGCCATATTCAGATTGTCTAGTGTCTGGGGTAAACCATAGGAGTTGTTATGTGCAGAATCAAGTCCGATCAAAAAAGCTATGGAGTCATAAATACCAGTTTGTAAACCTGCTGGAGGGGTTATGCTGAATGTTAAGTTGGTGTCGGCATTTATCAAAACGACAGCATCTATGGAAGAACAGAGAATTCCTTTTTTGTAAATACGGAAATTACTCAGGTAGTATTCCAGTTTTTCAACACTATAAATATTGCCGGCAGCATTGGTATAGATGGCAGAGTCGAACAAAAGTTGTGCGCCGTCAACCTTGTGTTGAATTGAAATTAATATTTTGCCGTGATTGATTGAATTTCCGGAATTTTTCCTGCAACTGATCTGCAAAAGGCATACGACAAGGGACAGAACAAGGAGTAAATTTTTCATCAATGATATTTTTGTGAAGTTAAATTGTTTTATGTATTTCCCGACTGATGTTGGTCAATGGGCGGAATAAGTGGGTATATATAACTGTATCCGGCATCGGGCCAACACAAAATATTGCAGAAAATTTGCGAAATAGAAACTCCGGGACAATAACATAGGCACCTGCACCAATTCCCGAAATATTTGATTAAATTCGTATCGAATTGAACATTTAATCAACATCACTAAGCTGATCAAGAAGATTTTTATTGTTGATGACGATCAATTAAGCGCCACATTGCTGAAGGATCAGCTTACCCGTACATTCCCGCATGATGTGCATATTTTCAACAACGGAGTAGATTGCCTCAAACACCTTGCCGAACAACCTGATATAGTGATTCTGGATTACAATCTTAATTCAGAATTCAAGGATGCAGCCAATGGCCTGAAGATACTGGAGTTGATTAAGAAACTGGATTTCGGTATACGGGTAATCATGCTCTCGGGTCAGGATGATTATGGTACAGCCCTGTTAAGTATAACCAAGGGTGCAGAAGAATATGTACTGAAAAGCCAGGATGCATTTGAAGAGATAGAAATACTCTGTAACCAGGGTAAATAAAAAACCCTGCAATTTCGTGCAGGGCTTAATGAATATTATAAGGTATTGAATTAGTTGATTTTCCTTCCGGCTACTACTTTAGCTTTATCATCTACTTTATAAGTCTGGTTTTTACGAACCACGATCTTGGCTTCAGCAGCGCTGCTACAGCTACCGCACTGAACCTGGTAAGTGCTGCCATCATACATAACATCTACCATACCCTGATGCCAGTTTGTGCCAACGAGTATGAAATTGTTGTTGCCATATAGCGCGCCGAATTCAAGTGTTTTGCCAGCAACATCAAAGCTGAGCTTGAGGTTGTCGCCGTATACTTTTTCGCAAACACCCGGAGTAAAGGCAGGGATTACCAGCTCCTTAACTTCCTGATCGTTGTTGAACAGAATGATACCACCCTTAACAGTTCCTTTTTCATTGCTCTGCAGGCGCCTTAATACCAGCTTCTGATCAACATAGAACTGGATCTTGGTGATATCTATATTATCATGCTCCAGACGCTCCTTCAGCAATTTGGAGAAAGTGAGATAAGTAGTATCTTTTTTATGCTCATCAGGCTTGGTAGCAAATGCATGATGGTGGCAACCTGTATTGACAAACAGGCAAAGTACCAGACTCATCGAAGACATCAGAACAAGTATTGTTTTTTTCATAAACGGCATTTTAATGTTTGTTTTAAAATTACTATCCTAATTGTATGCTTTATTCAATTTAAATACAGATTCCGGTCAAAAATAATACCGGCAAGCCGTAATTACAATCTGTTTGCAGCGAACAAAAAGACAATTTTGAACGCAAGATAAATCTTTAAGTTTAAAAACAAAGGGTTTGGTTTATATTTTAGCCTCATTTCTCTTATTTAATTATTCTGAGCCAGAATCAAAAAACTCGGGAAGCAGGTAATGATATTACTATTATTAAGGCAGTAAAGAGGTATTCCCGTTGCTACCAATATATAATAGGGAGCACAAGATAATAACAAACAGCATAAAAACAAAGGTTTTTAGCAGAGGCAATAAAAAATCGGGTTAAATAATTATGTACACGGAGTATGATGATTGAACGAGCCTCATTATTAGACTGAAACAACTATTTTTTCTTTGAAATTTGCATTTTCCAGAAAATTATCCCTATCATTGTATGGTTTTTCTGTTAGAACCTCAAATATCGTAAAATAAATTGCCTTTTTTATGAAAAGAAAGATGCTACTCTTAGTACTTGCATTACCAGTTATTTGTTGCCAGAACGTTGTTGCCCAGACAGGCTCCAGGCTTACAGGGATGACGCACCTGGTTAATACCGGCTCTTCCTTTACACCAGTGGATTCAACTGATTACGTGTATTCTAGTAACAGGGGTGGTGATCTGAAACATACTAAGAAGTATGATAATTCAACAGTTTGGAATTACCTGGGAGATACTGCGTATAGTAATTCAAATATGTATCTGCAGACTTTTGATGCAAATAATAACCTGTTGTCGAGCACCAGTGAATTTTGGAGCGGTACTGCATGGACACTTTTGACCAAAAATCTGTACTACTATAACACAGCCGGTTATGACAGCCTGATGATTATGCAATCGTGGGGTGGCAGTTCTTGGATGCCGGTTTCTCAGGAAGTATATTCTTACTTAGGTGGAAAATTAGTTGCTGATCAGCATCAGGACTGGAACGGTCTTACACTAAGTTTTACAGCAACCAGCCAGAAAAATTATTATTATGATCCGGTTTCAGGGAATAAAATCAATGAAACTGATCTGGATTTAACTTCTGGTCCGCTTAATACTGCACAGATAACTTATACTTATTCTGGTACCAATCAGATGCTTACTACTACCAACAGCACATGGAGTGGTTCGGCCTGGATGCCTAATACAATGACTACAAATACCTATGACACTGCAGGAAATCTGACCAATGTACTTGCTCAGAATTACGATGCAACCACTACTACATGGGTAAATACTACATTAAATAATTACAGCGGATTTATTGGTTCTACACATAATCCTGGTATGGATACTTATCAGACATGGGATACTGCAGGTGGCGGTACATGGAACAATGTAAGGCAATATTCTTATGGTTATAACTCTTATAACCAGATGACTTCATCGTTGGGTGTATCATGGAATATTATCGGTGTTTTTGAAGCAGCGCTTAACGATCCTTTAATCAATTATTACTATGAGACTTATAGCACAGGAAGCCATGTAGCTACCAATAATGTAACTGCAGAAGTGAACAGTGCAGCAGTTTATCCGGTTCCTGCAGGCAATATGCTGCATGTAAACCTTAACTGGAGCGAGGCTCAGACAGCTACAATTGCCATTTATGATATGACCGGAAAGGTTATTAACCAATGGCAGTCTGATTATGGCACTCAGTATTTCAGCGCTATATCTGTAAACAACCTGGCAACTGGCACGTATTTTGTAAAAATCAACGGGGTTAACAGCCAGATTGTAAAACAATTTGTAGTTGCTCATTAATCTCTGATCTTTAAATAACTTTAAAAGAGCGTCCTTTTGGACGCTTTTTTTATTTATTGTGAGTAGAGACGTTGCAATGCAACGTCTCTATTGAAAGATATAAAGGTGTGGGACACTTTTAATATCTTTGAGGAATGGCAAACAGTGCTCCTATAGGTATATTTGATTCAGGATATGGCGGACTGACTGTATTCCGGTCTATCGCTGATCTGTTGCCTCAATATGATTATATATACCTGGGAGATAATGCCCGTGCGCCTTATGGTAACAGGTCGTTTGATACTGTTCATCAGTATACACTGGAATGCGTGAAATGGTTTTTCGGGCAAGGGTGCCCACTGGTGATACTTGCCTGTAATACAGCCTCAGCCAAGGCCCTACGCACCATTCAGCAGCGCGACCTGCAGGGCCTGGGGGCAGATAAGCGGGTTTTGGGAGTGATACGACCTACCGCTGAGGTTATTGGCAATTATACCAAAACAAAATCGGTAGGGGTACTGGGTACAAAAGGCACCATCAGTTCCGGTTCGTATGAAATTGAAATTCATCATTTTTTTCCGGAAATAAAGGTGCATCAGATGGCCTGCCCAATGTGGGTGCCACTGATAGAAAACGGGGAATATAACAGGCCGGGGGCCGACTATTTTGTGGTTAAATACCTGGATCAGCTGATTTCATCAGCTCCGGATATAGATACGATTCTGCTTGCTTGTACTCACTATCCGTTACTCATTAATAAGATTAAAAAATTCCTGCCTGAAAATATCAAGGTCGTTTCACAAGGGCCGATAGTGGCCGATAGCCTTTCCGATTACCTGCTTCGGCATCCGGAAATGGAGCAAAGGCTCTCGAAGAGTGGTGCCAAACGTTTTTTTACTACCGATGATACAGCTGATTTTGATATGCATGGAGGAGCATTCTGGGGGGAACGTGTTAAGTCTGAAGTAGTTAATTTAGGCTGAGATTTGTTTTGGCGTTTGAAACCGTCAAATAATTTCTATTAGCTTGGATAATAGTCTATTCTTTTATATTTTTAGGGTTCGGTTTAAATTGATATTATGAAAATAAAACATTTACTAATTTGTTTTGCATTTCTTGGGCTTGGATCATCAGGACATTTGAATGCTCAGGTAAAAATAATTGAAACTATAGCCGGTACAGGAACTGCAAGCTTAACCGGAGATGGAGGAGCTGCAGCAACAGCAACAATGAGCGCCAATTATCTGATGGCAATGGATGCTGCAGGCAATTTATATTTTGCTGATAATGGCAATGCCCGTGTCCGCAAAATTGCTGCTGGTACAGGTATTATTACAACGGTTGTGGGGGGTGGCGCCACATTAGGAGATGGAGGCCCTGCTACTTCGGCTCAATTAGGTGCAGCAGGCGGCCCCAATCCGGGCGTGGTGGGCGTGGCAATAGATCCTGCTGCTACTATTCTGTATGTTGCCGATGGAACCAATAACCGCATACGGGCAGTAAGTATGGCTACAGGTATTATTACTACTATTTGTGGCAATGGAACTGCAGGTTTTACCGGCGATGGTACACCAGCATCCGGAGCACAGGTCAGCGGGCCGCGTGGAATTGCGGTTGATGGCTCATTTAATGTTTACTTCTCCGATGCCGGTAATCAGAGAATAAGAATGATTTCTTCAGGTACAGGAAATATTACAACAATAGCAGGAAACGGTACCGCAGGATATCTAGCTGACGGAGTTGTTGCTACCACAACGAGAATAAATAATGTAAGGGGATTGACAGTTGATGGTTCTGGTAATGTATATATAGCAGACCAGACAAATAACCGGATAAGAATGATAGCTGCCGGCACAGATATTATTACTACCGTGGCTGGAAACGGCACAGGAGGCTATGTAGGTGATGGGGTTGCTGCAACTACCACAAGAATTAACCTTCCCACGGATGTGAAATTTGATGCAGCAGGCAATATGTATATTGCTGATGTAAGTAATAACCGGATCAGGATGGTAAATACTTCGGGCATAATATCTACAATTGCAGGTGGCGGTACGGCTGGTTATGCCGGTGATGGTTCTGCCGCAACAGCTGCTGCGGTAAGGCTAAATGCACCTGTAGCAGTTGCTGTTGAGCCATCAGGACAGTATTTTTATATCGGAGACAGAACCAATAACAGGATACGCCAGGTAAGGCCCAATAGTACCCCATATTTCACTGGTGGTTCCACACAAACGCTGACAGTGTGCCAAAACTCGATAGGAGACAGCATCAATTCACTTATGGTTGCGTATGACTCAGACAAGTTTCAGACACTTACGTGGAGTGTAAGCAATGCACCACTACATGGAACACTTGGAAGCGCGGCAACAGCAGCAACGACTAGTGGCGCTGTTACACCTGTTGGGTTATATTATTCACCAACAACAGGATACAGTGGTGCTGACCAGTTTATTATGCAGGTAACAGATGGGTTTAATACTTCCTTCGATACCATTAATGTTACAGTTAATCCATTCCCGTCTGTTGCTGCTATCACAGGGCCTGGCAGCGTTTGTATTACTACAACTATAACTCTTGCCGATGCTACACCAGGTGGTACATGGAGTGCTACAAATGGCAATGCAAGTGTTGCAGGAGGAACTGTTACCGGAGTAACTGCCGGTATAGATACCATTAATTATGCTGTTACCAATACATGTGGTACAACTACTGTAACCGTCGCAGTAACTATAGTTTCAACGCCAAGCCCAATAACCGGGACATTCAATGTATGTGTTGGACAGACAACTTTGCTGGGGGATGCCACGACAGGAGGTACCTGGACAAGCTCTGCTCCCGGCACTGGTTCAATAAATTCTAGTTCAGGTCTGGTTACAGGAGTAGGGCCAGGTAATACAACAATTACCTATTCGCTTGGCGGATCATGTTTTATTACACAGAATGTAACGGTTAATGCCAATCCTGCAGCTATTACGCCTCCTGGTGCTGTAACTGTATGCGTTGGCGCTACTACCTCGCTGGGAGATGTAACCGCAGGTGGTACCTGGAGCAGTGCTACTCCCGGAATTGCTACTGTGGGTACATCCGGAGTTGTAACAGGTATTTCACCAGGGGCAGTTAATATTTTATATACCTCTGTTGCCGGATGCTCTGTCACAAAATCAGTTACCGTTATGGTAGCACCAGCAGCTTTATCTCCTGCCAGCGCTGCAGTGTGCGTTGGCAATAATGTTACTTTTACTGAGAGCGTCGGTGGAGGAGTGTGGAGTAGTGTGGCTCCTGGAACAGCAAGTATTGCAGCAGGAGTAGTAACAGGCGTAGCGGCCGGCACAACTTCCATATCTTATACTTTAGGAACATGTGCTGTGGGTGCTTCGGTAACGGTTAACGGATCGCCAGCTGCAATTACTCCACCGGGAGCAGTGAGTATGTGCGTAGGCGCTACGGCTTCGCTGGGTGATGTTACACCGGGTGGTACATGGAGTAGTGCCGCTGTAGGTATTGCCACTGTAGGTACCTCAGGTACAGTAACAGGTGTTGCTGCCGGAACAGTTAATATTTCTTATACCAATGTATCAGGATGTGCAGCTGTGAAATCGGTTACAGTTCTGGTCACCCCTGCTGCATTATCACCAACAAGCGCTACTGTTTGTACTGGGAATACCGTTGCATTTACAGAGTCAGTAGGTGGTGGCGTATGGAGTAGCACCAATGGTGCCGTTGCAAGTGTTTCGGCTGGATTGGTAACAGGACTTACAGTTGGGAATACCAATATTTCTTATACAATTGGGACATGTGCCGTTGGTGCACCTGTTACAGTCAACTTATCGCCAAATGCGGGGGTTATTACAGGTCCCGCAACACTCTGTACCGGTTCTCCTGTAACCTATACTGATGCATCCCCAGGAGGTGTATGGAGCAGCAGTAATCCGTCGGTAGCTACGGTAGGAACTTCTGGTACAGTTACCGGGCTTACAGTTGGATCGTTTACATTATCCTATGCAGTTTCCAATACATGCGGAACTGCAACTGCAACCAAAATAATTTCAGTAGGACTTGCACCAAGTCCAGGCACAATTATAGGCGCTTCAACAGTATGCGCCGGAACCTATACCATATTGGTAGATACAACAGCAGGAGGTACATGGAGCGCATCAAATGGCAATGCTACTATTACCAGCACAGGGTTATTGACAGGGATAATACCCGGTATTGATACTATTAAATATTCGGTTACAAATGCCTGCGGCACTGTGTCAGCCTCTGATGTTGTAACTATCGGACCATTGCTCAGCGCAGGTACCATTTCTGGTCCTTCATTTGTCTGCGTTGGTTCATCCATTACCCTGACTGATGCAACCGGGTTTGGCATATGGAGCGCCAGCAACTCATCAGCTACTTTAGCTGGCGGTATTGTAACTGGAGTTATCGCAGGTGTGGATACAATAAATTATACGATATCCGCCAGTTGCGGATCGGCTATAGCCACGCAGGTGGTAACGGTAGTACCCATACCTGATGCGGGTACTATAGTAGGCCCTGTGATTATGTGTGCAGGCTTTATAACTACTTATACCGATGCAGCGCCAGGTGGCGTATGGGGAATCACCAATACCAGCGCCACAATTTCTGGTGGCGGTATTGTTACTGCCGTTTCTCCGGGAACAGATACTATAACTTATACAGTTAGTAATTCCTGCGGTACGGCAATTGCTTCATCAGCAATCTCAATAGGCCCTGCTATTACAGCAGGCACCATTTCGGGACCTGGTGCAGTATGCGTAGGTTCGGCTATAGCACTTACTGATCCGGCGGCGGGTGGTGTATGGAGTGTGAGCAATTCCAATGCAACCATTATTGCAGGCATTGTAACCGGCGTATCGGCAGGCATAGATACCGTTTATTATACCGTAACAGGTAGTTGCGGCACAGTAATGGCTTCGGCATCTATAGTGATTAATCCGTTGCCATCAGCTGGCACTATTACCGGGCCAGCTACATTGTGTATTGGCACACCTGCCACTTATACCGATGCCACACCAGGCGGTACATGGTTTGTAAGCAACAGCCATGCAGGCATAACCGCAGGCGGTCTGGCAACACCTTTATCAATTGGTACCGATACCATTTATTATTCTGTTTCGAATAGTTGTGGCACAGCTACAGCTATGGATGTTGTGAGCGTTCTTGGCGCGCTCTCAGCCGGAACTATAAGCGGACCGGGTGCAGTATGCATGGGCTCATCTGTAACATTGGCAGATGGTACTCCTGGCGGCACATGGAGCGCCAGCAATGGCAATGCAACTGTGAGCGGAGGAGTAGTTACAGGTGTAACGGCAGGCACTGATATGATCTCTTATACGGTTTCCGGAAGTTGTGGTTCAGTATCAGCTACCAAATTAATTTCTATAGATGCAACACCATCAGCAGGCACTATAGCAGGGCCTTCAAATGTCTGTTTGGGGTCACCTGTTACGCTTACCGATGCAGCAACAGGCGGTGCATGGAGCGCCGCTAACACATCAGCAACAGTAAGTGTGGCAGGGGTGGTAACCGCTATCAGTCCCGGAACTGATACAATCAGTTATACAGTTACTAATAGCTGCGGATCTGCAGCTGCAACCCAGGTAATTGCTGTAAGTACTTCATTGCCATCAGCAGGCGCCATCACCGGTCCATCAAGTGTTTGTGCAGGATCCACCGTAACACTTGCAGAAGCTGTAACCGGCGGTGTATGGAACAGCACCAACGCTTATGCCACCGTATCCGGAGGCACAGTAACAGGTGTAACACCCGGTTTGGATACCATAACTTATACCGTAACCAATGCCTGCGGATCGGCCATGGCATCGGCACCGATAACTGTAGGAGCAGCCCTTGTTACCGGCACCATCAGCGGCCCGGCAGCAGTTTGTATCGGTTCAACTATTACTTTGACAGATGCAGCTCCTGGTGGCACATGGAGTAGCAGCAGTGCCAATGCTACTGTTGCAGGTGGCGTGGTTACCGGTGTATCGGCTGGAACAGCAACTATCTCTTATACAGTTAGCGGCAGTTGCGGAACAGCCTCAGCTATATGGGATATAACAATAAGCGTAGCGCCTGGTGCTGGAACAATAACAGGTCCTACCGGAGTTTGTGCAGGTTCGTCTATAGTACTTACTGATGCAACTACAGGCGGCGCGTGGAGCGCCTCTAATGCAAGGGCTACAGTATCAGGTGGTGTTGTAACCGGTGTATTGGCTGGATTGGATACTATCAGGTATTCTGTGACCAATGCATGTGGAAGTGCAGTGGCAAGCTGGCCCATATCAGTGAATGGCATACCCAATGCAGGCAGTGTAAGTGGGGCTACCAGTGTTTGCCCTGGCGCTACAGCAGCCTTGGTACACAGCGCTTCAGGTGGTACCTGGAGCAGCAGCAACAGTGGCCTGGCCACTGTAAGCAGTGCCGGGGTGGTAACCGGGGTTGCATCAGGTGCAGTTACTATCAGTTATACCCTGAGCAATAGTTGTGGGCACCACAGCGCTACACATCCGATGACGGTTTTATCGGCAACATCTTGTGGTGGTACAGGTACATTGGTAGGCGGTCCTGGCGCAAATACTGAAGATGAATTGAGTGTGGTGCCCAACCCCAACAATGGCGTATTTGTACTGAAACTTACATCTTCAATTGAGGAGCAGGTACATGTGGTTATTACCAACCTCATTGGCCAGAAGGTGAAAGAATTCAACACAGCAACAAATACGGTAACAGATGTGCAGATGGGCCAGGCAGCAGGTATATATATGCTCAATGCATCGACCGCCAGCGGAAGCCATGTAACCAAGGTAATTATTAACAGGTAAAGAAAAGCAATAGAATCTTACAGAAGGGCTGCCGTTGGCGGCCCTTTTTGATAAGGGTTATATCAAGATCAAACGCCAATTCTTCTCTATATAATTTAACCGAAAGTTAGTTTCCATTAAATTTATGAAATGAATTTGGTCATGTATTAGGAAATCTATTGCTATTTATATACTTTTATCATTACTTTTCAATTTGTTTTTTATGAATAATACCTTTAGGCTTTTCTGCTGCGTTATTGTTGCGGCATTATTTTCTATCCGCTTATTTGCCGGCCCTGATGTAACTAATACACCACAACAAAAAGCGCCGCTCTCTTTTATTGAGAACAAGGGACAGGTAAGAGACCAGTACCGCAATGCACGGCAGGATATCCAGTTTCAGTTGAAAGCCGCAGGGGGGTTAAGTATTTTTATTGGTGATGGTGCTATACATTACCAGTTCAGCAAGGCTGATAAAAAAATCAAAAAACCATCTAAAGAGGATATGATGAAACTTGGCTTTGTGCCGGAGCAGACCACCTTTACTATGGACCGTTTGGATGTGGAACTGGTAGGAGCCAATAAAAATGCCCAGGTAATTACGGAACAGAAGCAGGATTATTATGAAAATTATTTTACAGACTGGAGTGGTGAAAAAGGCACCACCGTATCAGCTTACAACAAAATAACCTACAAAAACATTTACCCGAATATAGACTGGGTGATTTATACAAAAAACGGCCAACTGGAGCATGAATTTGTGGTGCACCAGGGAGGAAAAGTGAGTGATATACAATTGAAATACGGAGGCGCAAAAGACCTGAAAATAAATGCCAATGGTAGCCTGACAGCAGGTACACCACAGGGAACAATTACTGAGAAAGCTCCGGATACTTATCAGAAGGACGGGAAAAAAGTGACTAGCGCGTTTAAACTGAATGGTAATGTTTTGGGATATTATACCGGAGATTATTCAGGAGAATTAGTTATTGATCCGACATTGTCATGGGGTACTTATTTTGGTGGTAGTCAGGATGAAACAGGTGCAGGTACAGCAGCGGATGGTTCTGGAAATGCCTATGTTACAGGAAGTACTACAAGTACTTCCGGAATTGCGACCTCCGGAGCTTTTCAGACAACTTACGGAGGTAGTGTTGATGATGCTTATTTAGCCAAATTCAATAGCTCTGGAGTTATTCAATGGGCTACTTATTATGGTGGCAATCAGGATGATGAAGCTTTTGGTGTTGCAACCGATCCTTCAGGTAATGTATATATGACAGGTTTTACAGGCAGTTCAACCGGCATAGCTACATCCGGATCTTATCAGAGCAGTTGGACTGCAGGTTCAGATGCATTTCTTGTAAAATTCAATAGTGCAGGAGCAAGGCAATGGGGAACCTATTATGGAGGCGGCTTTACAGATTATGCGTGGGGAGTTGGTACAGATAATTCCGGAAATGTATTCATAGTAGGTGAAACGAACAGCTTATCAGGCATTGCATCTCCGGGAAGTTACCAGACACTGTTAAACACCATGGGCAGTGGCAGTGGCAGCGATGGATTCCTGGTGAAGTTTAACAGTGCAGGAGTTCGGCAATGGGCCACTTATTTCGGTGGGTTCTCTGATGATTTTGCGAATGGTGTAGCAGCAGATGGCTCAGGGAATGTATATATAGCCGGTAATACATCAAGCAATTCGGGTGTAGCCTCTTCCGGAGCATATCAAACCACTGAAGGTAGTACGAATGATGCATTTTTAGCCAAATTTAACAGTGGCGGCACAATACAATGGAGTACATATTACGGTGGTCCGGCTGATGATTTCGGAACCGCCGTAACCGCGGATGCGTCAGGCAATGTATATCTTTGTGGCACCACGAAAAGTCCCTCAGCAATTGCAAGCCCGGGAGCCTATCAGACATTATTTTCAGGAGGGCAGGAAGCGTATCTTGCCAAATTCAACACTTCTGGTTCGCGATTATGGGCAACCTATTATGGTGGTGGCTCTGAGTCGGGCGCGGGTGTATTAACTGATGCGGGAAAAAATGTTTTTATTTGTGGCGCAACTAGTTCTGGTTCAGGAGTAGCTACCTCAGGCGCCTATCAATTGACGTTTGGTGGAGTCCAGGATGCTTATCTTTCTGAATTTGACAGTACGGGAGCAATAAAATATGCTACTTATTATGGTGGCCCTGGTAGTGATGTAGGTAGTTCTATAGCAACTGATGGATCAGGAAATTTTTTTATATCAGGTAAAACAACAAGTACTGCCGGCATAGCAACTTCTGGTGCATACCAGACTACTTATGCGGGTGCAGGGTCACTTTCAGAGGGTGATGCTTTTTTGGTGAAATTCAGCTTCACATGTACATATCCTTTTGTTGCCCCGGTAACCGGTCCCACAACCGTTTGCCCCAGCAATACAATTACTCTGGCAGATGCCACATCAGGTGGAACTTGGAGCAGCAGCAACAATTCTATTGCAACTGTAGGCACTTCGGGCGTGGTAACTGGTGTTGCTGCCGGTAATGTAATAATATCCTATTCAGTAAGTAATAGTTGTGGTACAACAAATTCATTGGCTTTGATTACCGTAGGAAGTGAAATCATCACTACCATTGCCGGAAACGGCACAGCAGGCTATACAGGCAACGGAGGCCCTGCAACTGGCGCTGAAATTAATTTGCCTGCTGGTGTCACACAGGACGGCTCAGGGAATACTTATATTGCAGACTGGAACAATAATGTAATACGCAAAATAAACACAGCGGGTATTATAACAACATTTGCCGGCACAGGGGCAACGGGATATACCGGTGATGGCGGACCAGCAACTTCTGCTACTTTCCACAACCCGGTAGCCCTTATTTTCAATTCTGCGGGGGAGCTGATCATAGCTGATTATAACAATAATGTTGTAAGAAAGATTAGTACATCAGGAATCATAACTACTATAGCAGGAAATGGTATTGGCGGATTTTCCTCAGATGGAATACCTGCCACAAGTTCTGAGTTGCATTCGCCGGAAGGCCTTGCACTCGATGCTGCCGGAAATTTATATATAGCAGATGGCAATAACTCCCGTGTCAGGCAAGTAGATGTGTCTGGTATAATACATACTTATGCAGGAACAGGCGGATATACATTCGGTGGCGATGGTGGGCCTGCGACAGCTGCACAAATGATGAATCCGTTTGGATTGTACATGGACCAGTCGGGAAATTTATATATTTGTGATCAGCTCAGCAACCGCATACGTGTAGTCAATTCGTCCGGAGTAATTAGCACAGTTGCGGGAAGCGGCGCATTCGGAGGCGGCACAGGTACCTACAGTGGTGATGGTGCCGCCGCCACTGCTGCGACTATGAATGATCCGACAGGAGTATACTGCGACCAGGCGGGTAATATCTATATTGCCGACCGGGGAAACAGCCGCGTTCGTTTTGTCAACAAATCAACAGGACTGATTTCAACCATTGCCGGAACCGGAACTGCAGGCTTCAGCGGTGATGGCGGATCTGCTACTGCTGCGAAGTTAAACGCAGATGCCTTTATATATCTTGACGCTAATGCAAATATTTACATTTCAGATTACAACAATAACCGCATCCGTAAAATTGCGCCTGTAGGCACATCTATACAGGCTTCATCTGCAACCATTTGCCAGGGAGTTCCCGTTTTATTTACCGACTCAACCTCGGGTGGTACCTGGACCAGCAGTAACCCTGCAGTGGCATATGTAGGTACGGCAATAGGAGAGGTTACAGGTATTTCAGCAGGAACTGCAACTATTAGTTATGCCGTAAACTTCAGTTGCGGACTTACTTACGTGCTGCAGCCTGTAACGGTTAACTCATTCAGCGCCGGAACTTTGTCTGGGCCATCGATTGTATGTCCGGGTAATACAATTACGCTTACGGATGCAACCGGAGGTGGCACCTGGAGCAGCAGTAATCCGGCTGCAGCTACTGTAAGTGGTGGAGTAGTAACTGGTGTAGCTGCTGGAAATACAACAATATCTTACACAATTACCAATGGTTGTGGCACCCTTGCTGCCCGTCAGCAGGTAATTGTTGGTGTTCCTCAGATTTCCACATTTGCTGGTACAGGAACCGCAGGTTCAACCGGCGATGGCGGTCAGGCAACAGCTGCTACATTTAATGCAACACACAGTATTTGGTCCGATGCATCGGGTAATACTTATATTGCTGATGTCAACAATCATAAGATCAGGATAGTTAATCCTGCAGGAATCGTTTCAACCTTTGCCGGAACAGGTGTTGCGGGATCAAGTGGAGATGGATTCCCGGCCACAAATGCTACCATACAAAGTATATTCAGTATTGTAACTGACGCTACCGGAAATTTGTATTTTGCTGATAATGTCAGTAACCGTGTCAGGATGATCAATACCTCCGGAATAATCAGTACAATTGCAGGCACAGGTACAGCAGGTTCCCTGGGAGATGGCGGGCCTGCAACCGCAGCTCAGTTAAGTGGCCCGGGAGGTTTGAGTTTTGATCAGGTAGGTAATTTATTTATCGGGGACGGGAATAATAATAAAGTACGAAAAATCAGCCCTTCAGGAATTATTACTACTTATGCCGGGACGGGTGTTTTAGGGTCATCCGGAGATGGCTCACTTGCAATATTGGCCACATTATCTCATCCGAACTATTTACATTGTGATGGATCAGGGAACTTGTATGTAGCAGATAATGGAAATAGCAAGATACGCAAAATTGATGCATTTGGTGTGATAACCACAGTTGCTGGTACGGGCACTTCAGGTGCTCTGGGCGATGGTGGTCCCGCTACAGCCGCACAGCTTTCCTTCCCGGGTGGTGTAGCATTGGATGGAGCAGGTAATATTTATATTGCCGGAGATGGTAATCAGAAAATCAGAATAGTGTATGCATCCTCAGGAATTATTAATACTTATGCCGGAACAGGAACTGCTGGTTATTCAGGCGATGGCGGAGCACCGGCAACTGCCAAATTGAATACTCCTGTTGATGTGTATTTCGATAATAACGGTAATCTTTTTATTGCAGATAACGCTAATAATGCTATCCGCAAAATAGCACCGGTAAATGCATCAGTTACCGCTTTGGCCGGACCTAATACGGTTTGCCAGGGATCAACCATTACACTCACCGACATTACATCGGGTGGCACATGGAGCAGCAGTGCACCTGCAATAGCCACTGTGGGAACATCTGGTATCGTTACCGGGGTTACTGCCGGAGTAGCTAACATTTCTTATTCAGTTGTTTTCAGCTGTGGAACAATATCCGTTTCTCAGTCTGTAACAGTTAATGCGCTTCCTGCCGTACCTGGGCCAATCACTGGCCCAACAAATGTCTGTGCAGGTGCATCCGTTACGCTCAATGATGCTACAGCCGGCGGTAACTGGACAAGCACCATACCAGTTGTAGCAACAATAGGCTCCACCTCAGGCAGTTTAACCGGGCTTACCGCAGGAGTTACAGTGGTTAGCTATACTATTTCTACAAGCTGCGGTTCCAATTCAGTATTCCGCAATGATACTGTATTCAGTGCGCCAGGAGCTATTACAGGCGTTTTAGCCGCCTGTGTGGGACTGACTTCTCCTCTTGGCAATTCAGTTGCCGGTGGCACCTGGACCAGCAGTAACCCTGCTGTAGCATCTGTTGGTTCATCATCAGGTATTGTTACAGGAGTAACTCCGGGTACTGTTACCATTACATACAATACAGGTGGCGCATGTAGCTCAACCGCATCTTTTACAGTAAATGCAAATCCGGCTGCAATTACACCGCCCGGAGCAGTAACTATGTGTGTGGGTGCAACTGCCTCACTCGGCGATGTTACCGCTGGTGGCACGTGGAGCAGCGCAGTACCTGCTACTGCTACAGTAGGAACTTCTGGTATCGTGACCGGTGTTGCCGCTGGTACAGTGAATATTTTATACACTACAGCAGCAGGTTGCAGTGCTACAAAATCAGTTACTGTGCTGCCTACACCAACAGCTCTGGCACCAACCAGCGCTACCGTGTGCACAGGTAATACAGTAGCATTTACAGAAACTATAGGTGGTGGCATATGGAGCAGCACAAATGGTGCTGTAGCAAGTGTTTCAGCCGGACTTGTTACAGGGTTGACTGCCGGTACAGTAAATATCTCCTATACTATTGGCACTTGTGCCGTTGGCGCACCAGTTACTGTTAATCTTTCTCCGGCTGCCGGTGTTATCACCGGCCCGGCTATTTTATGTACAGGTACACCTGTAACTTATACCGATGCCTCTCCGGGAGGTGTATGGAGCAGCAGTAATCCTGCCATAGCCACAGTAAGTGTTACCGGCCTGGTAACCGGTATTACACCGGGAGTATTTACCTTGTCGTATGCGGTTACCAATACCTGCGGAACAGCAACTGCCACCAAAGTCATCACGGTAAGTCCATCACCAGGTGCCGGTACAATTATAGGTACTACCCTGGTTTGTGCCGGAGCATTTACCACCCTGGTCGATACAACATCTGGAGGCACATGGAGTGCAAGCAATACCAATGCCACAATTTCCGGTACAGGGATTCTTGTTGGTGTGATACCCGGAATTGATACCATTTCTTACACCGTAGCAAATACATGCGGTTCAGCTTCGACAACTAAAATTGTAACCATAGGGTTAACGCTTACAGCTGGTTCAATATCTGGTCCATCAGTTGTTTGTGCGGGATCTTCAATTGCCCTCTCAGAGACTATAACAGGTGGAACCTGGAGCAGTAGTAATTCTTCAGCTACAGTTTCAGTTGCCGGATTACTAACTGGAGTAACCGGAGGTACGGATACTATCAATTATACAGTTACTTCGGGTTGTGGTTCGGTTGTTGCAACCCATGTAGTTACTGTCAATCCAATACCTGTTTCTGGCAGCATTACCGGGCCAACCCTGCTTTGTGCAGGCAATTCAGCCACTTATACCGATCCTGCGTCAGGTGGCGTATGGAGTGTTACCAATGCCAATGCAACTATTTCAGGAGTGGGGCTGCTTAATGCCATTTCCGCCGGAAATGATACAGTACAGTACACTGTCAGCAACTCATGTGGCACTTCGGTTGCCACAGCTTATGTAACAATAGGCCCGGCAATATCGGCGGGCAGTATTTCAGGCCCAGCCAGTGTTTGTGTTGGGTTCACAATAACTTTGACTGATGCATCACCGGGAGGCGTATGGAGCAGCAGTAACACTACAGCTGATGTATTGGGTGGTATGGTAACAGGACTCATTCCCGGTATCGATACTATATCTTATACAGTTACCAGTACCTGCGGTTCGGTGAGTACATCGGCTGTAGTAACAGTTAATCCATCAACCATTGCATCACCAATAACCGGACCTTCAGGTCTGTGTATGGGAACCACTGCAACCTATACCGATGCTACTATAGGTGGTACATGGAGCCTAACTAATGGTAATGCCATAGTAACCGGTGGAGGACTGGTTACACCAGTGTCCATTGGCGCTGATACTTTGAAGTATACAGTTACAGGCACTTGTGGCACATCTGTTGCCAGCCAGGTTATCAATATTTCTTTAATGCCGGTTGCCGGAACAATCAGTGGCACATCTAATATCTGTGTCGGTTCAACATCTACACTGACTGATGCTATTCCGGGAGGTACCTGGAGCGCCAGCAACGGAAACGCAACTATAAGCAGCGGGGTTGTAACTGCTGTATCACCCGGTCTGGATACCATATCGTATACTGTTACCAGCAGTTGCGGATCAGCTGTAGCTACCTATGTAATTGATATCAATACTACACCTTCTCCGGGTGTCATTACCGGGCCAACATCGGTATGTATCGGTACATTGATCACATTGGCCGATACTGCAATTGGTGGCGCATGGAGCGCCTCTAACCCCGATGCAACCATTTCGCTTTCAGGAGTGGTAACAAGTATTGCTCCCGGTACTGATACAATCAGCTATACCGTAACCAACGCCTGCGGATCGTTTGGTACATCGCATATTATAACAATAAGCACCACTGCAACAGCGGGTTCGATAACCGGACCTTCAATTGTTTGTGCAGGCGCTTCCATAACCCTTACTGATGCAGTATCTGGTGGTATATGGGCATCCAGCAATGGCAATGCAACAGTATCAACCGGTGGTGTGGTAACAGGAGTAACACCCGGCGCTGATACTATTACCTATGTGGTAACCAATGCCTGCGGATCGGCTACAGCTAGTTATGCAATTACCGTGGGTGCAGCACTGACAGCCGGTACAATATCAGGCTCATCGGCAGTTTGTGTGGGTTCAACAATAACTTTAACTGATCCTGCAACTGGTGGTATATGGAGCAGCAGTAGTACCAATGCTACTGTTTCCGGTGGTATTGTAACTGGTGTTGCAGCTGGCACAGCTACTATTTCTTATACTGTTACAGGTAGTTGCGGAACAATTACTGCAACCCATGCGCTTACAATAAATGTTGCTCCTGCTGCAGGAACAATATCCGGCCCAACCGGCGTTTGTGCAGGTGCAGTGATTACACTTAGCGATGCTGCAACAGGAGGTGTCTGGAGTGCATCCAATTCCAGGGCTACTGTATCGGGTGGAACTGTTACCGGCGTGATAGCGGGGCTTGATACCATAAGGTACTCTGTATCCAATGGTTGCGGCACTGCTATAGCTTCATGGCCAATTTCAGTTAACTCTGCCCCTTCAGCAGGTACTATAGGCGGGGCTGCCAGCGTTTGCCCGGCGGCATCTGTAACTCTTACACATACTGCGACCGGAGGTACATGGAGCAGCAGCAATACGGGTATTGCAACTGTGTCGGGTGCCGGTACCGTTACAGGCGTAGCTTCCGGTGCGGTTACTATCAGCTATACACTTACCAACAGTTGTGGTAGTGGTCGTGCTACTCATGCTATGACGGTATTATCGCCTGCATCGTGCACTGGCTTGGTGGTAAGTGGTCCGGGATCAGGCCAGGGTGAAGAACTGGTAGTTGCACCCAACCCTAATAAAGGCATATTCACTATGAATCTTGATTCTGATCTGAATGAAGAAGTTCAGGTAACCATCACCAATGTGATAGGCCAGAAAGTGAAAGAATTTACTACAACCACCAATAAGGTTACCGATATACAGATGGGCGAGGCAGCTGGCATTTACCTGCTCAATGCCACTACATCCACTGGCATCCATGTAGCTAAGGTGATTATTAACTGATAAGACAATCAATGAACTGAAGGGGCTGCTCAATAGAGTAGCCTTTTTGGTTTATGACAGTATAACTGCTTTATGCTGAATTTGGTTAATTGTATTCATTTGCATAAATTTATACTACAAACTAAAACCCACTTTTATGAAATTTACCCACAAACAGCTTTTGCTTGTTCTGTTAGCAGCAATTTATTCCACTAATTTATTGGCCGATCCTGTTATTCCCGTTTCAGGACAAAAGCCAGCCCCACTTTGCTTCATTGAAAATAAAGGACAGGTAACAGATCAGGATCGTAAGCAAAGGTCCGATATTCAGTTCAGTATTAAAGCTGCTCCCGGCCTGGCAATATTTATTGGCAATGGCGCAATACATTACCAGTTCAGCAAAGCAGAGACATCTCCCCAGCCCTTCCCGATGAAAAATCGGGATAGACTTCCAAAGGAGATGGGGCCGCTACCTGAGAATCAGGTGCCTGAAGCAACAATTTTTATAATGGACCGTATGGATGTAGAGCTAATAGGCGCAAACAAAAATGCACAGGTTATCACTGAACAAAAGCAGGATTATTACGAAAATTATTTTACCGACCGAACCGGTGATAAAAGTGCTACTGCATTTGCATTCAGCAGAATTACCTATAAAAACATTTACCCGAATATAGACTGGGTACTCTACACCACAAACGGGCAGCTGGAGCATGAATTTGTGATACGCCAGGGAGGAAAAGTGAGCGATATAAAATTGAAATACGGAGGAGCAACTGAATTGAAATTAAATGAGGATGGCAGCTTTACTGCTAAAACTCCTCAGGGAGTGATTAAAGAACATGCGCCAGATGCTTACCAGAACGATGGTAAAAAAGTGAGCAGTGGTTTTGTTTTGAATAATAATGTGCTTAGCTATTCAATGGGTGGTTTTAATGGCGATCTTATAATAGACCCTACACTTGTCTGGGCTACTTATTATGGTGGCAGTAACCAGCAGTATGGAAACAGCGTAGCAACAGATGTATCAGGTAATGTATACCTGGCTGGATATACTGGCAGTTTAGCGGGTATAGCTACAACCGGGGCATATCAAATTGTTTTTGGAGGCCATTATGATGCTTTTCTGGCTAAATTCAGTAGTTCAGGGGCAATTCAATGGGCAACTTATTATGGTGGAAGTGGTAATGATATAGCACAGGCAGTAGCAACAAATATTTCCGGAGATATTTATTTGTGTGGATTAACCTCCAGCTCGTCAGGTATTGCCACTTCAGGAGTTTATCAACCAGGTTATGGCGGAAGTCAAGATGCATTTCTGGTTAAATTTAGTAATTCTGGAGCGATTCAATGGGGTACTTATTTCGGAGGATATGAGACTGACGGGGCTTACAGAGTCAGTGCAGATTCATATGGAAATGTATTTATTGCAGGTGCCACACTAAGCCCTACTTCTATTGCTACTGCTGGCGCCTTTCAGACTACTATAGGAGGGATGGATGATGCCTTTGTTGCGAAATTCAGTAGTTCGGGCTCAATGCTATGGGCCACTTATTATGGTGGAAGCGTGGATGATTATGGTATCAGTTTAGCTGTTGACGGTATTGGTAATGTTTTTCTTTGTGGTGGTACAAATAGTTCCTCAGGCATTGCTACACCTGGCTCCTATCAGAGTATATTTGGTGGTAGTGACGATGGTTTTATGGTGAAATTCAATGGCTCAGGAACCCGTGAGTGGGCTACCTATTTTGGTGGAAGCGGTGGTGCTCATGTAACTGCTATAGCTACTGATAACTCAGGGAATGTTTTTTTGACCGGAGAAACTGGAAGTACTTCTGCAATAGCTACTCCTGGCGCTTACCAGGCCACTTTCGGAGGCGGAACGTGGGATGCCTATCTCGCAAAATTCAACAATTCCGGGGTTATTCAGTGGGCTACTTATTATGGTGGCAGTGGTCTTGATATAGCCTATAATCTGGCAACTGATAGTGCTGGAAATCCTTTTATTTCCGGGATGACAACAAGTTCATCAGCCATAGCAACTGTTGGGGCTTACCAAACGGTTATTAGTGGTGGCGAGGATGCTTTTTTAGCTAAATTTAATACGTCAGGTGCAATTATTTGGGCTTCCTATTATGGAGGTAATATGTCAACTGAAGGCTTAGGAATAGCGGCAGGTACATCAGGTATAGTCTACTTGTGCGGTTCGACCAACAGCACTTCTTCTATAGCTACACCTGGGTCTTACCAATCCACTTTTTCTGGTGATTCAGGTGATGCTTATTTAGCAAAATTCAATTTTAATTGTGTTGCTCCTCCATCTGTTTTACCCATATCTGGCCCATCATCAGTTTGTGTTTCTGATTCAATTTCATTAATTGATGCTACACCCGGCGGGATATGGAGTTGCAGCAATACTCATGCGAGTGTTTCAGGTGGTACAGTTTCAGGAATATCAGCCGGAATTGATACTATTTCATACATTATTACAAATAGTTGCGGCACCAATGTCACAATAAAAATAGTAACAATAAATACAGTGCCTTCAGTAGGAACAATTACCGGCGTAGGAATAGTGTGCCCTGGCGATTCAATAATATGTACTGATGCTACTCCTGGAGGTGTTTGGAGTGCAGGCAATACACATGCTACGGTTACTGGTGGAATCATTACAGGAGTAACAGCAGGAATTGACACCATTTTTTATACTGTCACAAATATCTGTGGATCAAATTCAGCCTCAAAGATAATTACAGTAAATCCAATGCCATCGGCTGGTGTTATTATGGGGTCAACCACAGTATGTCTGGGAGACTTCATTTTATTGACAGATGCTTCCCCAGGTGGTATATGGAGCAGCAGTAATCCTGCAATTGCCACAATATCTGGTGGCTTGGCTATAGGAGTTTCTTTAGGTACAGATACAATATCCTATACAGTTACAAACAGTTGTGGTACTGCATCAGCCCATAAAGCTATTACTGTAATTACAACACCTTATGCAGGTACAATAGTTGGTTCAGGAACAATATGCCCCGGCGATTCAATTACTTTAACAGATACAGTTTCAGGAGGCATATGGTCCAGCAGCAATGTATATGCTACAGTTACAGGCGGTGTTACTATTGGCGTTTCATCTGGCATAGATACAATTTATTATACAGTTACCAATGCCTGTGGCAGCGGCTCAGCTTTTGGTACTGTAACTATAAACTCATTACCATCAGCAGGCGCCATCAGCGGGCCCGAAACTATTTGTCCGGGGGATTCAGTATTATTTACCGATGATACATCGGGCGGTATCTGGAGCAGCAGTGCGCCATCTGTTGCTTTAGCAGGTAGCGGCACTGGAATAATAATTGGTATCACCACCGGTACAGTAATTATCAGTTATACAGTTACCAATTCCTGTGGCAGCACAGTAGTTACATTTCCAATAGCTGTTGATAGTTCATCATGCAATACAAAAGTTAAGGGAATCAGGGAAAATGATTTTAGACTATTTATTTCCCCCAACCCCAACTCCGGCGCATTCACCATGAACCTTATCTCCTCACTCGATGAATCAGTTCACATAACCATCACCAATGTAATAGGCCAGAAAATAAAAGAATTTACCACAACTACAAATAAGGTTACCGATATACAGATGGGCGAGGCAGCTGGCATTTACCTGCTCAATGCCACAACATCCACTGGCAGCCATGTGGCTAAGATGGTGATTAATTAATAGTTATTGAATAGTATTTATAGAGGGGCTGCAATAATATGCGGCCCCTCTGCGTTTTCTGGCATGGTTATTGCAGCATTGTGTATTTGGATAAGTATATTCATTTGCATAACTTTATATTACTTGTAAAAACCCGTTTTTATGAAGAATACCCTTAAAAAATTCTTACTGGTCATTTTATCTGCTTTTTATTATGGTCAGTTAAGTGCTGATCCTATTACGCCTATTCTGGCTCAAAAAACAGCCCCGCTCTCGTTTATCGAAAACAAAGGACAGGTTACCGACCAGGACAGAAAGGCCCGGCCCGACATTCAATATGCCATCAAAGCCGCTCCCGGACTCGCTATTTTTATTGGTAACGGTTCAATCCATTATCAGTTCAGCAAGAATAATATTCCTGCCGGCGGCAATCAGGAACCTCAAAATCCCGGTTTTAAACTCCCTGACTCCAAGCCATCATCTTTTACTATGGACCGCATGGATGTGGAGCTGGTTGGCGCCAATAAAAATGCAAAAGTTATTGCCGAGGGAAAACTGGATTATTCTGAAAGCTATTTTACCGGCCAGACCGGCCCGGCAGACAAAAAGGTATCGGCTTACAGCAGGATAACCTATAAAGATATTTACCCCAATATTGACTGGGTGCTGTATATCAGCAATGGCGTACTGGAACATGAATTTGTTGTAAGGCAGGGTGGTAAAGTAAGCGATATAAAACTGAAATATGGCGGTGCCAACGATCTTAAAATAAATGAAGATGGCAGCATTACCACCACAACCCCGCAGGGAACTATTACAGAAAAGACGCCAAGTACTTACCAAAAGGACGGCAAAAAGGTAAGTAGTAGTTATATTCTGAAAGGAAATGTACTCAGTTATGAAACCGGAATGTATACTGGCGACCTGGTAATTGACCCAACCCTTACCTGGGCTACCTATTATGGTGGCAGCAATACAGACCAGGGAAACAGTGTGGCTACCGATGCCTCAGCCAATGTATACATTGCAGGAAATACCAGCAGCGCAACTACCATTGCAACCAGTGGCGCCTACCATGTTGTGCTTAGTGGCACTACCGATGCTTTTGTGGCAAAACTGAATAGTTATGGTGTTATGCAGTGGTCTACCTATTATGGCGGCAGTGCAGTAGATGAGGCATTCGGAGTTGCTGCCGATGCTGCAGGCAATCTGTATCTCACCGGTTATACCGGCAGCACAACCGGTATAGCAACACCCGGCGCTTATCAGGTTGTTTATGGTGGCGGTACCTACGATGTTTTTCTGGCAAAATTCAGCAGCACAGGCGCTCTTATATGGTCCACTTATTATGGCGGATCTGGCAGGGATATTGCTTCTGGTATAGCTGCCGATGCTGCGGGTAATGTTTATATTACCGGTACCACAGCCAGTACCTCCGGCATAGCTACCCCCGGCGCTCACCAGACCGTTTGGGGAGGTGGATCGGTGGGTGATGCATTTCTGGCTAAATTCAGCAGCACAGGTGCTATTCAGTGGGCCACCTATTTCGGGGGTATCAATAACGACAACGGAATGGGCCTGGCTACAGATGCCTTCGGGTCTGTATTTTTTTCAGGCATTACCTATAGCCCTTCGGGTATAGCCTCTTTAACTGCATTCCAACCTGCGATTGGTGGGGTTGATGATGCATTTCTGGCAAAATTTAATGGCGCTGGCGTGCTTTTATGGTCAACCTATTTTGGCGGCAGCGGAAATGATGATGGTTATGCTGTGGCAACCGACCCTTCAGGCAGGGTATACATGACCGGCTGGACGAACAGCACTACAGCAATAGCTACTGCAGGTGCCTATCAAACCACCCTGGGCGGCGGCACCTCGGATGCTTTCCTGGCCAAATTCGATAGTTCCGGCTACGTCATCTGGGCAACCTATTTCGGTGGCACCTCGCCCGATTACGGCTACAGCCTGACCACTATTGGCGCCAACAATGTATTTATGACCGGCAGAACTTCGAGCCTTGCATCAGTTGCTACTTCTGGCGCTATTCAGCCTGCATTGGGTGGCGGCGATGATGCTTACTTAGCGCAATTTGATAATACAGGAAGCCTTACATGGGCAAGCTACTATGGTGGCACCGGAACTGAATATGGAACCGGCATAGCCAGCGATGATTCCGGGAATGTCTATATATCCGGCTATACCAGCAGCACAGCAGGTATTAGTGCTTATGGAGCTTACCAGGGGATATTTGGCGGTGGTACCTACGATGCTTTCCTTACTAAGTATAATTTTTTCTGTGTCATCCTTCCGGTCGTTCCGCCTATCGTGGGCTCCCCCATAGTTTGCCCCGGCGAAACCTTAATGGTAGGCGATGCAAACCCCGGTGGCACCTGGACGTGCAGTACACCTCATGCCGCGGTAACCGGATGGGTAATAACAGGTGTGTCTCCTGGTTTGGATACTGTCTATTATACGGTAACCAACACTTGTGGCGCAACAACGGTTTCTATGCCAATAACCGTTAACCCCCTGCCTTATGCAGGAACTATAACCGGAATTGATTCAGTATGTACAGGAAGCTCCATAATATTATCCGATATTACTCCGGGTGGTATTTGGGGTAGTATTAATCCGCATGCCACAGTATCGGGTGGTATCACAACAGGTGTATCATCCGGCAGCGATACCATTACCTACTCTGTTACCAATAGCTGTGGCACTGCTGTTGCAACAATGCCCATTACAGTTAATACCACGCCGCTTGTAAGTATTATTTTCGGAGGAAATGTTACACTTTGCCCCGGAACTTCAAGAACTTTATCAGATCCTACCCCGGGTGGTGTTTGGAGTGTCGGCAATCCAGATGTTACAATATCTGGTTCCACCATCACAGGAGTTATTACGGGAACTGATACTGTATTTTACACGGTTACCAATAGCTGCGGACCAGCATCGGTATATACAACTGTAACAGTAGTACCAACACCGGTAATAGGTGCCATTACTGGCCCATCTGTTGTTTGTCCTGGCGATACGATTACACTTGCAGATACTACCACAGGAGGGTATTGGAGTACTAGTTCTCTGTTCACTAACGTATTCTCGTATACAGCAGGTAAAGTAGTTGGAGTTTCTGCCGGAGTTTCTGTAATTACTTATAATGTTTATACCACTATCTGCGGCTCCGTTTCTGTATATAAAACAATTACTGTTCCGGGAATACCGGTTGTAGCACCTGTCACAGGCAGGGATTCTATTTGCCTCGGCGATTCTGTTATTTTGCTCGATGATACTTTGGGTGGTAAATGGACCAGCAGCGCCAGCGCCATTGTCCGGGCCGACAGCATTACCGGTAAAATAAAAGGTATTGCTACCGGAACTGCAACAATAACGTATACAGTTACCAATATTTGCGGAGTTTCCGCCAGCGTAACCTATACAGTGAATGTGCTCGCACACAGTTATTGTCATACGCTTGTGCCGGGCATTGCACCTGTATCTGATGAAGCGCTTTCAGTTGCTCCTAACCCTAATAACGGATCCTTTACAATAAACCTTACTTCCACAGTCAATGAAGAAGTGATGGTAACTATCACCAATTTGCTGGGCCAGAAAGTCAAAGAGTTTACCACAACAACCAATAAGGTTACCGACATACAGCTGGGCGAAGCAACAGGTATCTATCTGCTCAATGCAACTACTGCAAATGGCAGGCATGTAGCTAAGGTGATTGTCAATTGATCAGTCAGGAAGGAGAAAAGTAACTGATAAATTTACTGATTTCTATCTCTTCATCCGTTGTCTCAAAAAATGTATACCAAGGTGCAGCAATAATACTATGCCCCATACTACCATAAGTGCCAGCACCATGTGCTCCAGTTCATCCCGTAAAGGTTCATAGTCTTCTGTCCAGGCGCCCTTGGCAGCAAAACCAACAAGGATAACATAAGTAGTAAAGTGGTAACTGAAGCCGGATAAATTGTTGCTTTTGTCTTTGCGGCCTAAGAAAATTACGCTCATTATTATCAATGCCAGGTAGGCGGAGAGCAGCCAGCCAGACTGTCTTGTGGTACCATCAAAGTAGTGTGTGTTTACAAAAATGAAAACCAGTGTAAGCGCCACAACTGTCATTGCATAGACTAGAAGATAGCGGTTGAAAAAGCTCATGGATTGAGGATTTGTAGACTGATTACTCTTCATTCCTTAGGTATTTTGAATAGTCTTCTTCAAGGCCGGGTTTTATCAATATAAACTGGTTGCTATTTTGTTGTCTGCCATTAATATCATACCCGTACATCGTACAGAAACAACAAAGGGATGAATCCCGTGGAATATAGAGCCTGGCAGTAATGTGGTTGATGCGGAACGTGTCATTGTTCTTCAATACTATTTGGTAGTCGAGGTTGCAGGGGAGGGCGGCATAATCGAGGGATATTTCATGAAATATATATTCATATGGCTGAAGATTATTGGCATGAAGTTTCAGGGTTTTAACCTGGTGGCTGGAAACATTGCTTTTGGTGTAACCCACAAGCAGCAATGTATCCAGTTCCGCTTTTTTATAACCATAGGTAATAATCTTGTTCAAAGCATAAACATCAGAATCCGGGCAACCTTTTGTATGTGCCCATCTGTCTTCATCATTAAAGTTAATGTCTTCGAAACAGCATCCATATTTTGTTTTGTTCAGCAGCTTTCCCGAATCATCAATTAGGAACTTGCCACAAATTACAGGGCTCATTATTGCTTTCGGTTGAAATATTATGTATGTGCCAGGATCGGTGGGCGTATCTTTAAAATCCATCCACCGGGAATGTTCCTGACCCCAGAACATCTTGCTGTAAAGTGAGACATTATAAGTCTTCTGGGCAAATGCTGAGCTGATGCCAATGGTGAAAGCAAGCGTGTATAAAAGGTGTTTAAGGAGCATAGGCCCTAAGCTTTTAATAAATACCCGAAAACTGTTTTAGTAATAGTAGCATCATATTTATTGACCCTTACTATGGGGTTACCTATTTTCTCCTGCTCGTCAAAATACAGTTCATCCACTGGAATGTGTACATCATCATAATTTGGCATCCCCGTTATCCTTATACGTATGTTTTCGCCAACTTTGAGTGTATCCCGAAAGCATCCTATTATTACCCTAAGGGTGTCCTTCTTCGTTTTTATAATTGCTACCGCTGCAACATATTCTATACCGCACCTTCCTTGCTCCTCTGTAAATTCAATTATCTGGCCTGATACCCGACCTCTGCGGGCAATTATTTTCCAACCGCAGGAATAAGAATTTGCTATGATATGGTTGCAATTTTCTGGAAAACTGATGTAAGTAGTTCTCTGTCCCAAGAGGAAACTGTTGTGGAAAAGCACCATTAAAATCAGAATTGCAGCTTTCATAGCTTCCACTAATTTAAAGTATTCTCCCGAACACTGTTTTTAATACCGTTTTATCATATTGGTTCAGTCGGTAGACTACTTTTTCTCCACGTGCTGGCTGCTTACCCCATGGCCAGCTTGTAGGTATTTCCATGCTCATATTTACGGGCTTGATAATCTTTATTTTTACAATATCGCCTGAATCCTTTTTGAAACTAAAGCAAGGCAGGATAACCCTGATTATATCCTGTTCCTTGTCTCTTTTGATCATTGCTACTGCACCTACATATTCAACGCCACACCTTCCAGGTTCCGGGCCAAACCAGATAACTGTACCTGATGTGCGGCCGCTATCTGCAATTATGTTCCAATGGCATGCATTTACAGGGTCAATACAATGGCAATTCCACTTAATGCGGCTGTGCCTTATTTTCAGACTGATGCAGCCTGAGAATAAGGCAGTAACTATTATTGTTACAGCCAGGATTTTCATACAAGAAATGCCATTTTAATTCGGGTCATTTTATTTATTCAATAAACCCCAAAAACATCCTGAAATTACATCCAAATACTGAAAATAAAGTATTAATGCGTGCCAAGGCAATGTATGTGGGCTATTGTATAAATAGGAGGTTCCCTAAAACCGGTAACCAACCCCAGCCATAGCAGATAAACTGCGGAACTTAATGCTGTAATTATTGCCCTGGGCCTCACCTTTTGAGGTAGCAGCATTGTAATCCACCTCCTGTTTATACACAAAGTTTTTGTTTAGGTTATACTCAACGCCAATATGCGCTCCATAAGAAAATGCGGAGTTGAGTCTTAAAGTACGATAAGGTGAGTAATCTGCACCAGGAAAATATCCGGTGCGGGTAAAAAATGCTATTGGCTGATAAAAAGCTTTATTATAGGAGCATAATTTACCGGTGGTAACACCAAAGTACAGGTACTTCAGGTGCACATCACCTGTTATACCCAGTGTATTGGTATTGAATTTCCAGAGATTCAGGTCGTGATACAGGCCAACAGAAAAATGATTTGTGATATGGTAGTTGGCGGCAAAGTGATTGGCGAATCCGGCAGGCGTTTCTACGTGCCAGGCAGCCAGCATACTTGAGCTGTAACCTCCCATTTCAGTAATATCAAATTTCTGCCCTGAACACAGGATCGGGAACAACAGGATAATAAAAAGTGATTTTTTCATATGGTTATTTGAATTATAAAGATAGTACATCTGTTTGAATATAAAAACGTTGACCTACATAATTTATTCTTCTTTTCTGATATTTAGGGTAATTATTCACCCTATACTGGCTTATCGCTGTTTGTCATTTTCCGGGATGTGCTTAATTGGTGTATAAGCCGTTAAAACATCTATCGGATAAATTTGTTAATATTGCCGTTTCAATTTTTTCATCCAGGAACGTTGATTATATTAGATGGTGATAGTTATTTAGTCATCGTTCCATACAAATACAGCAATACCAGGTGGCATATCCTCAAGGGCATTTAATAGCAGTAGGTGGGGCGGAAGATAAAGGAACAGATCTTGAAAAAGGAATCCTTCAGCGGAACAGGCTCAACTTCATGGAGCTGGGCATCCTCAAAAATATCGTGAGTCTGATAGATGGTCCTGAGCCGCATGTGGAGGTTGTTACTACTGCATCATCCATACCTGATGAAGTCGCCCAGAATTACATTGATGCATTTCATAAACTGGGTTGCAACAATATTGGCCATCTGCGCATACGCAACCGCGAAGATGCCGGTAAGCCTGAATTTCTGGAGCGCCTGAAGGCTTGCAACTGTGTTATGATTTCTGGAGGCAATCAGCTGCGGCTTACATCCATTTTCGGCGGCACAGAATTTCTGGATGTGCTGAAGAACAGGTTCAAACATGAGAACTTTGTAGTGGCAGGTACCAGTGCAGGCGCTATGGCTATGAGCCAGACCATGATTTATGAAGGTAATGCCAGCCTTGCACATCTGAAGGGCGAAGTTAAGATAACAACAGGCCTTGGTCTGCTCAGGTATGCAATCATTGATACCCATTTCGATAAGCGGGGTCGGTTCAACAGGCTGGCCCAGGCTGTAGCTCAGCAACCTGGCGCTATAGGTGTTGGCTTGGGTGAGGATACAGGCATAATAGTTTCGAAGGGGATTATTCTGGAAGCCATAGGCTCAGGCAGTGTGGTAATTATTGACGGTAAAAACATTGAGTACAACAATATAGCAGATATCGAATTCGGCAAGCCCATTTCAGTTGAGAATATCATTGTTCATATCATGTCAAAAGGCGACCAGTACAATATGGAAACACGTAAGTTTCAGGGGGCTGAGATCGTAATTCCGGAGGAGTAAGTTCCCTGTTTATATATGATATACATAGTTGTGCCATACTTTCAAAGTGTGGCACAACTATGTTAAACTGATTATTTCTTATCCGGTTCAAAGTCCAATACTGCCGAATTCATGCAAAACCGCTGGTGGGTTGGGGGAGGGCCATCATCGAATATATGGCCGAGATGAGAATCGCACCGGCCGCACAGTACCTCAGTACGCCTCATACCATGTGTATTATCACTTTCATACCTTACACTTGATGGCGAAACTGCTTCAAAAAAGCTGGGCCAGCCACAGCTACTGGCAAATTTGGCATCAGAGCGGAACAGATGGTTACCGCATACAGCACAATAATATTCGCCCTTGCTATCTGTTTTCCAGTACTTGCCACTGAAGGCATATTCGGTACCTTTATCGCGGGCTATGTTATACACTTCCTTTGGAAGTACTTTTTCCCATTGGGCATCACTTACCTTTAGATGCATAGTGTCGGTGCGGGAATAGTATGGATTGTTTTTGTGATCAGACATGGTATTATTGTTTTGTGCATTGCTGCATTGCGAGAACAGAAAGGCGCAGCAAATGGCTGCAATGGTTTTGATTTGATGCATGGTTTTGAATATTGAAAGTTACTTATTCTAAACGAATTTTTGGCAGTTATGGATATTGGTAAGCAGGTATTTAGTAGTTTGTTAACTATAATTTCTCATGTATGAGCTTTATTTCCATGAAAGGGGCTGGAGATTAAACCGCTATAAACACCTTAGCTTATTTATAAATTGATTTCATTTACGACTTCTGGTTGCTTATACTAAAATATGATTTTTTTCAATTATTAGCAATTCCATTATGATTAGTTTCTGTTGATCGCAACTGTAATAGAATATTGTATGTCAATTAAATTCCCAATAACAAATAACAGTCAAATGATATGTCATAGAGGGTTTATTGTTTTATTGCATGTCGAATTATTTTACGAAAATACTGTAACAAGAAATTATTTTTTGCAGCTAACATTAATTATTACTAATTTCGTCAGGCAAAAATTTAATTTTTACTTAAATAATTAAACTAAAAACAACTGAAATGAGAAAATTTTTACTTACAGTAGCAACATTTGCTGTTTGTGGCTTTACTGCACAGGCACAGCATATGACATTGCACGAAGAGTTTACTGGCGAAAACTGCGGTCCGTGCGCTGGTACCAATCCTACATTCTGGGCATTGTGCGATCTGGCTGCCAACGCTTCAAAGCTGATTCACATTTCTTACATGGTGCCAATACCTTCTGCTGGCTGGTACTGCAACCGCACAACAGCAATTTATACGGCTCGTGATGCTTACTATTCCGTTCCATTTGCACCATATGGTCGTTATGACGGACATGTGCCAGATGCTACTATGAGCAGCCCCGGTCATCCAGGTTATTTTTTGCAGGCTGATATTGATTCTGAATCAGCTGTTGCAACTCCTTTTACCATAACAGTTAGTAATGCCTGGAATGCTAATGATGACTCAATTGTTACAACTGTAACAGTGCATTGTACATCAGCATGGACAGGCACTACGCCATATCTCAGGCTTGCACTTACGCATACCGATGATTTCACCACTTCTCCCGGCAGCAATGGTGAAACTCATTTCGAAAACGTGGTACAGGCTATGTATCCTGACCCAACCGGAACAACAGTACCTGCTACATGGGCTGCTGGTGATACCCACGTTTATACAGTTACCGGCGCAGTGCCTTCCTGGTTAGACAAGAGCGGTGGTGCTTCAATGGTTGCATGGTTGCAGGATGATGGTACAAAAAGGATCTGGCAGGCTGCGCAGGCTACTCCATTACCTCCGGTAACAAATGATGGTGCAATAACAGGTGTTACCGGACCTGGTAGCCTTACTTGTGTGGCTAACGGTCCATATACTCTTTCCCATAGCGTAACTATCAAGAATACCGGATCAGCTACACTTACATCAGCTACAATCTATTACAGTATTGATGGTGGTGCTTTCCTTTCTTCAGCATGGACTGGTAGCCTTGCAACTGGTGCTACTGCTACATATACTATGCCTACTGCTTCTATTACTGTATCAGGCGCTTTATACCACACAGTATTTGACTCACTTGGTAAGCCTAACGGAGTTACTGATAAGAACCTGATTAATAATACTGGCGGTCAGGATGTATTCCTTGAAAGCAATAATGCTTTAGCGCTGCCTTATACTACCAGCTTTGAAACAGTTGATCTTGGTAAATTTGACATGATGGATGTTGACAATAACGGCGAAACATGGGGTATATACAATAACGGTACCGGTGCAGCTCTGGGTCATACCGGCGCAAATGCAGCTTTGTTCGACTGTTATGGTTATGCAGCTGGTGAAACAGATGTTATGACCCTGCCTAAAGTAGCTTCAGGTGTACCCGGTACTTTATCTTTCTATACAGCACATTGCCCGTATTCAGCTACAGCTGAAAACGATATGCTGGAAGTAGTTTATTCAACCGATTGTGGCAGCACATGGACCTCTATCTGGTCTAAATCTGGTACTGCTCTTGCTAATTTACCTCTTAGTACAGCAAACTTTGTACCTACTTCTTCTCAGTATGTAGCACAGTCAACTACTATCAGTGCTATACCTGCAGGAGCTATTATCGGCTTCCGTGGTACTAGTGCTTATGGTAATAATATCTGGGTTGATGATATCAATATTAAATCTACTGTGGGTGTTAATCAGGTTAATACTTCAGCTCCTGAAATGAGCATCTATCCTAACCCGGCAAACGAAGCTGCTACTCTTTCTCTGAATCTGTTTGAATCATCTGATGTTCAGATCCAGGTTGTTGACGGATTGGGCCGCATAGTTTCTCAGGTTGCTAATGAGAAAATGGATGCTGGTATGCACCAGATATCTGTTAATACTTCTGCTATGGCAGCTGGTGTTTATAATGTAATTATGCATACAGACAATGGTACAAACAATGTTCGCCTGACTGTAATTAAATAATTTCAAAGAATACTTGTATTTTAGAAGGCGGGGTTTCATGCGAAACCCCGCTTTTTTATGCTCCAGCATTTGTCTATTAAAAAAAAATAGAGAAAATATATGCCATTTGTATTTTGAATAGTATTTTTCCGTAATTTCGTTGACCTGAAAAAATCTTAACAATTATATTAAAAACGAAAAAAGAAACAATGAAAAAACTTTTACTTGCCATAATAGCTATTGGTGCTATTTCAGTGTCAGCGATATCACAGACTCGTATGACGTTGCACGAAGAATTTACCGGCGAAAATTGTGGGCCATGCGCATCAACAAATCCGACATTCTGGGCTTTATGTGATGGTACTACTAATCCATCAAAACTCATTCATATTTCTTACATGGTGCCAATTCCTTCTGCTGGTTGGTATTGCAACCGCACCACAGCAATTTACACTGCAAGGGATGCATACTATACTGTTCCGTTTGCACCTTATGGCCGTTATGACGGGCATGTGCCAGATGCAACAATGAGCAGCCCCGGACACCCCGGCTATTTTTTACAGGCTGATATCGACTCAGAAGCTGCTGTACCATCACCTTTTAATATGACTGTAACCAATACCTGGTCTACAAATTTCGATTCAGTAAAAACAACCATAACTGTTACTTGTGTTACTGCATTCACAGGCACATTGCAGTTGCGTACTGCTTTGATACAAACCAATGATTTTACATCATCTCCAGGTAGCAATGGTGAAACCCATTTCGAAAATGTGGTACAAGCTATGTATCCGGATGCAAATGGAACTGCAATGGCAGGAACCTGGACTGTGGGTATGACTCAGACTTATAATCTGGTCGGTGCAGTGCCAAGCTGGGTGGATAAGACTATCTCGCCTTATATGGTGGCCTGGATACAGAATGATGCAGATAAAAGGATTGCACAGGCTGCAAAAGCATCTGCATTGCCAAGTATTTCAGTAGATGCTGCATCTACTGCAACTACCGGCCCTACTGGATTAGTTTGTGCAACAGGCACTTACAATCTGGTTCATTCAATGACACTAAAAAACCCGGGTTTGAATGTTCTAACTTCAGCTAAAGTATATTATCAGGTAGATGGTGGTGCCTATGCAATGTATTCATGGACTGGTAGCCTAGCTTCCGGCGCTACTGCATCAGTGACTTTGCCAACTGTTCCTGTAACAATTACCGCTTCAGGATACCATACTATCATTGATTCAGTGGGTTTACCTAACGGTAGTACCGATATCAATCTGGCTAATAATGTTACATCAACTTACTTTTTTGTTGAAAACACTACTGGTAGAGCTTTACCTTTTTCTACCAGTTTTGAAGCCACTGATACTGCTTATTATTCCTCAAACAGCAATAATGACGGCTATACGTGGAAAAACTGGTACAATACAACAACTCCTTTAGGGCATTCAGGTACTCATGCAATGGGTGCTGAACTGGGATTTTTCCCGGCAGCAAACACAAACAATGTTTTTGCTTTACCTGAATTGGTTATTTCAAACCCGGCTAAAACAAAGATGACTTTCTGGGAAGCCTATTCAATGATCAATACCTCCAGCTCAGACGCTTTAGATGTTGTTTATTCAACCAATTGCGGCTCTACATGGACTTCTATCTGGAATATGTCTGGCAGTGCAATGTCTACTTTGCCTACAAATTCAACTACTCTTCAGGTGCCAAGTTCAGCATCAAATTATGCTTTACGCACTGTAAGTTTGAGTAGTGTACCAAGCGGAACAGTTATGATTGGTTTCAAATATACTCATGGCGGTGGAAATTCAATGTGGTTAGATGACGTTAATTTCATCAACACTACGGAGGTAAATGTTACTGCTGCTGCTAGCGAAGACATTCGTATCTTCCCTAATCCTTCAAAAGATGAAGCTACTCTTTCATTTAATCTGACAAATAATTCTGATGTTCATATACAGATTGTTGATGGATTAGGTCGCATTGTAGCTTTAGTGGCAAATGAAAAAATGGATGCTGGAGCACATAATTTTTCTATCAACACTACTGCACTTGCAAGCGGAGTTTATAATGTAGTTATACATACAGAAAGCGGAAACAATATGGAGCGCCTTACTGTAATCAAGTAATCTATATTATCTTATTTTTTTAAATGCTCCCCATCCGGGGAGCATTTTTTTAATATTTTTTTAGCAAAAATGAAGCGGCTATTTATATTATTTATTTGGCGGGCAATGAAATAATCATTAAATTGCAGAGTCAAATGAAATACTATGAGGAAGATATATCTACTATTATCCGGCATTTTTCTATTTATAAGCGCCTATAACGTTACTGCACAAACATTTAATTTCCAGAATGATACAGTTATTCTGACTTATACAGGTACAGGATTACAAAATCTTCCGGACTTAATAAATAATCCTTCAACTATAGTTACAGATAGTGTTACTATTAACTGGAAAGTAATTGCTACAGATTTTCCAACAGACTGGCAGGGTGCAACTGGTATCTGCGATAACAAACTCTGTTATAATTTCCCAGGTTTATGGCCTACATCTTTAAGGACTTCGTATCCATATCCTAATGGCTTAGGCGATTTTCACCTGCAGACAGCACTGACTACTACCACTCCGGCTTTTGATGCTGCAAATGGTTGCCATTATGTTACGGTTAGGGCCTATGATCATAACGTGCCTGCCGACTCTGCAACTATGACCTTTATAGTACGCAAAGGTTGTGCTACAACAGGCATCGTTAATCCAAAGCCTTCTGAGGAGATTGTTCTCTATCCTAATCCGGCATATAGTGAAGTAAATGTAGTCTATGATGAAGCAAGCGATATTAAAAACATTGCCGTGTATAACATTATCGGAAAAGTGATGACTGTTTACAAAGTGAACGGTAACAGCGCTAACCTCAACATTGAAAGCATTCCATCAGGTATCTATTTTGTAAGGCTCTACAACAGCACAGGTAGTGTAGTGGTTACAAGGAAATTTACCAAGCAATAATATTCCTGTAACCAATTGAAATAGGTTACTGAATAGATATACAATAAATAAGGCTGCTCTTGGGTAGCCTTATTTATTAATGCTATTACCTCTACTGCCGGTAAAGTTAAATAAGTTCTTAAGGTTTATCGGGTTTGCAAATAGGTGGTTGTATGCTACTGGTATCAGTATCAATATTGTAAGCTCAATGCAGTTATTACAATGGGGATCGTAGATAATTTCGCAGTAAACTTAGAACAACAAACCCTGCCATCAGCAGGGTTTGTTGTTCTAAGTCATTTGCAAATTTGCTCATTAACAGATTGACGAATTGTCAAATTCTTCAAGCTTCTGCATAGCTTTCAGTAGGCTCGCAGGTACAAACCAGGTTGCGGTCGCCATAGGTGTTGTTTACACGCGCTACGCTAGGCCAGAACTTGTTATTTCTTACATAGTGCAGCGGGAAGGCAGCCTGCTGACGTGTGTACTTATGGTTCCACTCGTCGGCAGTAATTACGTGCTGTGTATGGGGTGCGTTCTTCAGCGCATTATCCACCTTATCAGCATGGCCTTCTTCTATGGCCCTTATCTCTTCACGGATACTGAGGAGTGCATCACAGAAACGGTCCAGTTCGGCCTTGTCTTCACTTTCAGTAGGCTCAATCATAATGGTACCTGCTACAGGGAAGCTCATTGTTGGCGCATGGAAGCCATAATCTATTAAGCGCTTGGCCACATCTTCGGCTTCAATCTCAGCACTCTTTTTGAATGGCCTGAGGTCTACAATAAACTCATGTGCACAGGTGCCACCGGGGCCCATGTACAGGATCTCAAAATCTTTCTCCAGGCGGGCACGCATATAGTTGGCATTAAGTATAGCATATTCTGTAGCCATACGCACACCTTTAGAGCCCAGCATCCGGATGTAACCATAAGAGATGAGCAAAATGCTGGCACTGCCGAAAGGAGCCGCACAAACCGCATGGCGGGCATCGGATGTTGATATCACATCAGAAGGCGAGAGCGATACATGGCCTGGCAGGAATGGTTCCAGGTGTTTCTTCACACATATAGGGCCCATACCGGGGCCGCCACCGCCGTGAGGTATGGCAAAGGTCTTATGCAGGTTCAGGTGGCATACATCGGCGCCTATAAGGCCGGGAGCAGTAAGGCCCACCTGTGCGTTCATATTAGCGCCATCCATGTAAACCTGGCCGCCATTGCTATGTACTATCTCTGTAATTTCTTTTATTGCCTCTTCAAATATACCATATGTGCTCGGGTAAGTGATCATTATCCCTGCAAGGTTGGCAGCATACTGTTCTGCTTTAGTTTTCAGGTCGGCAACATCTACATAGCCATTCTCCAACGCTTTAACCACTACTACTTTATAACCTGCCATAACAGCACTTGCAGGGTTGGTGCCATGAGCCGATATTGGTATCAGTATCACATCTCTGTGCCCGTCGTTGCGGCTCTCGTGGTAGCCACGGATAGCCAGAAGTCCGGCATACTCGCCCTGTGCGCCACTGTTTGGCTGCAGGCTGCATGCATCGAATGCTGTTATTTCGCAAAGGTATTCGCTTAATTCTTTGGCAATCTGTGCATAACCGTCCCATTGGCCGGCAGGTGCAAATGGATGCATCTTGCCCCAGTGTGGCCAGCTCACAGGTATCATTTCGCTTGCTGCGTTCAGCTTCATGGTGCAACTACCCAGCGATATCATACTCTGGTTGAGGCTCAGGTCTTTGTTTTCCAGCATCTTAAGGTAGCGCATCATCTGCGTTTCGCTGTGGTGCTTGTTGAAAACCTGGTGAGTAAGAAACGGACTGGTGCGGGTAAGTGATTCAGGAATATGAGTCAGCGCAGTAGCCTCATCAATATTGAAAGAAGAAGGTTCATCAACATTGGTGAAGACACTTATAATATCCAGTACATCTCTTGAGGTAGTTGTTTCATCGAGCGAGATGCTGATTTTATTATCAGCATGATAGAAGAAATTGATTCCTTTTCCCTCAGCAACCAAACGGATTGCTGCTTTATCATTAGTAATTATAGTAATGGTATCGAAATGGGCTTTATTCAGTATCACCTGTCCGGCATCTTCAAGAGCATTGCCCAGTGCCTGTGTAAGCGCTGCAACACGACGGGCAATATTTTTCAGTCCAACAGGTCCATGATAGATGGCATACATTGCAGCCATATTGGCCAGCAGCGCCTGTGCGGTACAGATATTTGAAGTAGCCTTTTCCCTTTTAATGTGCTGCTCGCGGGTGCCCAGCGCCATACGCAATGCCCTGTTGTTCTGGGCATCAATGCTCACACCAATGATACGGCCTGGAATAGCCCTTTTAAATTCGTCTTTAGTAGCAAAGAATGCCGCGTGTGGCCCGCCAAAGCCCATTGGCACACCAAAGCGCTGTGTACAGCCTATGGCAGCATCTGCGCCCAGCTCGCCAGGAGGTGTAAGCAGTGTAAGAGCCAGCAGGTCGGTAGCCATTACCACATAGCCACCAGCTTCGTGCATAGTTGCTATAAAGCCACGGTAATCTTCCACACTTCCCCTGCAGTCTGGATATTGCACCAGGCCGCCGAAAAAGGTAATATCAATATCTGCCACCCTGAAGTCGCCGAATACTACTTCTATACCCAGTGGTTTAGCCCTGGTAAGTACCACATCCTTGGTTTGGGCAAACACATCATGGTCTACAAAAAACTTAGGGCGTTCAGGTTTTTTCGCATCCTTGTTGCAGGTATGAAAAAACATGTTCATAGCCTCAGCCGCTGCAGTAGCTTCATCCAGCAATGATGCATTGGTAATCGGCATATCTGTAAGGTCGGCTACCATGGTCTGATAGTTAAGCAGACTCTCCAGACGGCCCTGGCTTATTTCGGCCTGGTAGGGTGTGTACTGGGTATACCATCCCGGGTTTTCAAATACGTTGCGCAATATTACGCTTGGCGTATGGGTATCGTAATACCCCTGGCCGATATAGTTTTTATTGAGTTTGTTCTTAAGGCTTACCTCTTTCAGTTCGGCCAGGTAGGCAGCCTCACTTTCCGCTTTTGGGATGTGCAGCTTATGGTCCATACGTATGCTGTCGGGCACCGTGCGGCCTATCAGTTCATCCATGTCTGCAACACCTATAGTGTCCAGCATTACCCTGGTATCATGTTCATTTGGCCCTATATGGCGGCCAATGAACTCCTCATTCTGAATGGAAAATAAATTCATAATACAGTCGGAAGTGTTTAGTATTTAGCAGAAAAATAAAGGTAAAATGAGGCGCAAAGGTAATTGAAATATGGGATTTATTTGATGATAGCGGTCATAAAGTGATATTGCACTACCAGCTGGTTAAAAATGTGCAATATTAAGTCTCACGCAAAAGAGGCGCAAAGCCGCAATTATAATAGTTGATAATTAGTATATTGTAAAAATTAAGCCCGCAAAACCATCAATAAGTACAATGCACAATTAAATGAATCTTAAAGTATAGATTGCCCGGGAATCTGTTCCAATTGTTTTTCTGCAATTCGGCTGATAACCAGTTGATACATATCAATCAGTTACACCTTTATCCTGTAACCTTTTTTTTGCTTCATCCCAGTCGCTCTACTATTATCAGAAGTGTTATTATGAAAATATAAATTTCTATTTACACCCTATTTGCACCCTACTTTTGTCTGAACCAGAATTTATAGAATTAATGAATTTTCAGAATTTCATGGTGACCTCGTGTCCTCAAAAAATAATTTACTAAACCGATACACCCTATTTTATAAAATTATTGATAGGGTGAAATTGTTTCCTGAAACTTCCTTAACCCATTACCAGAAGTGTTATTATGAGAATGTAAATTTCTATTTACACCCTATTTGCACCATACTGCATCTACTGATTCCTTGGGAACCGGGGTATATTATGAATTTAATTAAATGAGTGGCTAAATATTTCTGAACAAATTTCACCGAATTTTTTTTCTCAAGTTTTAGTGTTAGTTTGTTATTGAAATTCAATCAGTTATCAGAAAAAAGCAGCGCAAAACTGAACAAAAACTGAACAAAAACTGTACATTGCCAACTTAAGCATTTAATATTTATGGCATAATATCTAATTTAATTGGATTTAATGATCTTTTATGGCACAAATGTATTGCATATAATTGACAATTCCAAATTAATGTGTATCTTATTTTGGATTTTAACGAATGTTTAAACCGTAATTTCTATTGAGCTGAAGCGAAAGCTATGGCAGATTAGGGAAACGAATTGCTTATACCTGTGGGGTTCTTTCCGGTTTGGTCAAAACAGGTCAGCGTGTGTGCCGGTACTTATCAAAATTAAAATGTTGCCGGCTTCATCAACCCGCCATATCAACAGCCAATCAGGTTGAATTTGGCATTCCCGGTAATCAATAAAGTTACCGCTAAGTTTATGAGCTTTGTGTTTTGCAGGCAAAGAGTTCTGATTAACAATTGTTGCAATCACATTTTGTATCAATGACTTTTTATAACCCCTCTTCAATGCCGGTTTATACTCTCTTTTGAATTTAGTAGTATATTCTAGCTGATAAATTATTTTTCCAGATCGGCAAATAATTGATTCAAAGTTGCTGCTTTAATAGTCTTACCCTTGTGCATCAGTAATTGACTACTTTGTTGCCTTATTGGTATCCTTGATAATTCTTGCAAATGGCATAGTTTCCACCAGCTCCACAAACTTTTTAGCCTGTTTTGTTTAAATATCTATAGTTATGCAGGTCATAGCTGTATCTGTTACTTATCAAAGATTAAAAAGAAACAAACGTAAAACAAATTCAGTTTAAGTTATCGGTTTAGGTTGGTTGTTGTGATTTACTTAAAACGCATTATTCAGATAAAGGACAATCTACGGGTGTAGCAGGATTGTTAGCAATAGCTACAATCCCCCAAATAAACCTTGGTATCATAATTTATAGTTATCAGCCCATGCTGCTGGTATCTTTCTTAGGTAAACTCAAAAAACTATTCTTTGCACTACTGGTAGTATTTACCATTGATTAGTGCAGGTAAGGATTTAATTTCTACTTTTGACCCATCATGTTATCTCTCAATCTTACCGGAAAAACCGCCCTTATCGGGGGCAGTACACAGGGCATTGGCCTGGCATCAGCGCAGGCGCTGGCATCTATGGGGGCTCGTTGCGTGCTTGTTTCAAGAAATGAAGAAAAACTCAGGGCCGCAATATCGGGCCTCGATACCTCTAAGGGCCAGTTGCATTACTACCTCGTGGCCGATTATTCAAAACCAGAACAGGTTAGTGATGTTATTGCCGCATTTTTAAAAGATAATGTTGTGCATATACTCGTGAACAACAGCGGCGGCCCGGCTGGCGGCCCAATAATGAATGCCAAACCGGAAGAATTTATCAGCGCCTTCAATCAGCATCTTATCTGCAACCATATCATCACCCGGCTGGTGGCTGAAGGCATGAAGAAGGAAGGATATGGGCGCATAATCAATATCATCTCCACATCTGTAAAAATTCCTCTGAAAGACCTTGGTGTCTCGAATACTATCCGCGGCGCAGTAGCCTCCTGGGCAAAAACAATGGCCAATGAACTGGGCCAGTTTGGCATCACTGTGAATAATGTGCTACCTGGAGCCACCTCTACCGAAAGGCTGGCGACCATTATACATAACAAAGCAGCTAAAACCGGAAAAAGCAAGGAGGATGTAGAACACGAAATGATGGAGGAAGTACCCGCCCGTCGGTTTGGGAAGCCAGAGGAAATTGCAGCCATGGTGGCCTTCCTGGCAAGCCCTGCAGCGGCCTATGTAAACGGCACATCTATACCTGTTGATGGAGGAAGGACGGGTAGTATATGACCGCAGGGTATTTAATAAAACAATAATCGTACTGCTTTCATTTTGCCGCGCTCTATTAATAAAAAATAGAAAAATGAGTACATTTCCAAATGAGACCCGAAACTCCGGTATAAACCATGAGAATTCTATGACAAAAAAGAAATTAGAATTTTTTTTATAACAAAAAATCGGCTGAAACCCGCGCCAATGCTGAAAAACATTTTTTACTAAATATGTACAACTTTTGATGATAGTTTGTAGTTTTGCCACCGCTTTTAACAAAGGAAAGTTAATTTTCAATTTTATTCCTGTGCCAGAATCATTAAAGCCATTGTTCAGAACCGGCTCCCGCAGCTTGTTCTCGTTTTTTATCGTTTTGCTATTATGCAATGTTCCCGCTACTGCAGCACCCGATGGGAAGGCGCTTTTCATGTCTAACTGTGCTGCGTGCCATAATCCGCTGAAGGATGCGACAGGGCCTGCATTGCAGAATATCGACAAGACCTTTCCGGACAAGGAATGGGGCTATAAGTGGGTGCATAACTCATCTACACTTGTAGCAGCCGGTGACCCGACTGCTGTAGCCATTTTCAATAAGTTCAATAAAACCCCGATGACTGCTTTCCCGCAGTTATCCAACGAGGATATTGATGCTATTCTGAAGTATGTTGATGAATTTAAAGCTCCTGTTGCTGCGGCTGCACCTGCAGCTGGCGCTGAAGCAACAGAATCAAATGGCTGGATTTATTCAGTAATCACACTTGCGCTTTTATTGCTGGTAATTATTCTGTGGCGCTCAAATCAGGGACTGAAGCGTATAGCCAACGAAAAAGAAGGAATTCCTAACGAAAGGGAAATGCCAATTTACCGCAGCAAACTGGTAATAGCTATTACTGCTATCCTGTTGTTCATATTGGCAGGTTACTGGCTCGTAAACGGCGCCATCAATGAAGGCCGCCAGCAGAACTACCAGCCATTGCAACCGATCTATTATTCGCACAAAGTACATGCCGGTATCAACCAGATCAATTGTCTTTATTGCCATGCCGGCGCTGAGAAGAGCCGCCAGGCTATGATTCCTTCATCCAATGTGTGTATGAACTGCCACAAACAGATCAATTCTTACTCGGGTGGTGAAGGCGCCGATGCTCATATCCTTAAGACTGCTGAAGGCAGAACCATCAATGGTACCGAGCAGATTCAGATGCTGTATAAATATGCAGGATGGGATCCGGCCAAGAAAGATTACATCCGCGATGCCAAGGGTAACATTATGGCTACTCCTATACAGTGGGTAAAAATTCATAACCTTCCTGATCACGTTTACTTCAATCACTCACAGCACGTAAAAGTTGGCCAGATCCAGTGTCAGCGTTGCCATGGTGCCATTCAGGAAATGGACGAGGTTTACCAGTTCGCTCCTTTATCAATGGGCTGGTGTATTAACTGTCATCGCCAGACAGAAGTGAAATTTACTGAGAACAATTACTACAGCGTTTTTGAAAAATATCATGATGAGCTGAAATCCGGTAAACGTGATAAAGTAACTGAAGCTGATATGGGTGGTTTGGAGTGCCAGAAATGCCATTATTAATCCCCGAAACCCCCTGCCTCTAAAGGGGGGGTACTTAGGAATTAATATTTGGGCTTAGGAAGATTGATTGAGCTTTTTGGAAAGTATTAAATAAATTTTGTGATCCAGAAATTTCATCTTGGTTACAGAGCAACAAAATAACAGTAGGGTAAAAGGCAGATAAAAAGCTGATTACCTCTTATAAAAGACTTAGACTTTTTTAAAGAATTTTGAATTTGCAATATGAGTCAAAAACAGTATTGGTCGGGCCTGGAAGATCTTAATAAAATCAATAACCCCACAGAAGTGGCGGGTGATGAGTTTAAAGAAGAGTTACCATTCGATTTAAGCAACAGCTTATTTGGCGCCACTACACCACGCCGCGATTTTTTGAAATTCATGGGTTTCAGCACTTTGGCGGCAACCCTGGTTGCAAGTTGCGAAATGCCGGTACGTAAGGCTATCCCTTATGCTATCAAGCCCGAAGATATTACTCCGGGTGTACCTAACTATTATGCTTCTACTTTTGTTGATGGTGGTGATTATTGTGCTGTAGTGGTAAAAACACGCGATGGCCGCCCTATTAAAATTGAGGGTAACGAATTGTCGTCGGTTACAAGGGGTGGTACAAGTGCAAGGGTTCAGGCTTCCGTATTGAATTTGTATGATAAGGCTCGTATTCGTCATCCTTATACTGATGGCACTGAAGCAACGTTTGATTCAATTGACCGGGCAATAAAAGAAGGTATCGGAATGAAACCCGGTTACCTGGTTACATCTTCATTACTCAGTCCTACAGTAAAAGAAATCATTGCTCAGTTTCTTGCCAAATACACTACCGTAAAGCATATCGTTTATGATGCGGTATCTTATTCCGGTATGCTGCAGGCCAATGAGGCTTGTTATGGTAAAAAGACTTTGCCTACGTATCATTTCGATAAGGCAAAAACAATAGTAAGCCTGGATGCAGATTTTCTGGGTACCTGGTTATCTCCAATCGAATTTGCCAAGGGATATGCCAAGGGCCGCAAAATCAGCGCCAAAGAACTGAAATTATCCAAACATTACCAGGTTGAAGCAACGCACACTATTTCCGGTGGCGCTGCCGATTTCCGCGCTACATGCAGGCCTTCTGAAACAGGAAAGGTAGCAGTAGCATTATATAATGCTGTTGCAAATGGTACTCAGCCTTCATTTGCCAGCAAACATCTGAACGAATTAATTACCAATGCAGCCACCGATCTTAAAGCCGGAAACGGTATGGTAGTTTGTGGCAGCAATGATGTGAATACTCAGATAGTGGTTAATGCCATTAATGATAAAATCGGCGCCAATGGCGTTACTGTAAACTGGGCTACAACCAGCAATTACAAACAGGGTATTGATAAAGATTTTACAGCACTGGTAGCAGCAATGGAAGCCGGAGAAGTAGGTTCTCTGTTCCTCCATGGTGTTAACCCGGTTTACGATTATTACGACAATAAGAAATTTACTGCGGCCCTTTCCAAAGTTCCGCTGACAGTATCATTCGCCGACAGGATGGATGAAACTGCACAGAAATGCAAGCACATTGTGCCTGACCATAATTACCTGGAAAGCTGGGGTGATGCAGAGCCAAAGGCTAACTACTTCAGCCTGATGCAGCCTGGTATTGCTCCGTTATTCAAGACAAGGTCACTGGCCGATTCTTTGCTGACATGGGCAGGCGGAACTCAAACTTATACCGACTTCTGGAAAGAGTACTGGATGAAAAAAACCGGTAGCCAGGAAGCATTTGATAAGGCGTTGCAGGATGGTGTTATTGAGCCCGCTGGAGAAATGCCAAATGGCGGCGCTGCTTTTGCAGGCAATGTAGCAGATGCTGCAGGCAAGATACAGGCAGAACCAGAAGTAAAAGGCTTTGAACTGGTTGTATACCAGAAGATAGGTATTGGGCATGGCGGTGCATGGAGCAACAACCCATGGCTGCTGGAAATGCCTGATCCGATAACAAAGGCCACCTGGGACAACTACGTATGTATGTCGCCAATGCGTGCAAAGAGCAAGGAATTTGATGCAGAATTGAATGGTTTCTCTGAGGTTGAGGCGAAAAAAAGAGTAGTATCGGTTAAGACCGCCAACGGAACTGAAGTAAAACTGCCGATAATTGTTGTGCCAGGTATGCATAATGATGTAGTGGCAATTGCTACAGGTTATGGCCGCGACAAAAAGGTAGGTCTTGCAGCTGCAAGCGATGATACCAAGGGTGGTAAAAATGCTTATCCTTTCCGCGCATTCAACGGGGTAAATATCCTCAGCCATAATGCGGTTACTGTTACCAAAACAGATTTAACATATGAAGTAGCGGTTACGCAGACTCATAACAGTTATGAAGCGCGCCCGGTAATTCACGAATATACACTGGCTGAATTTTCCAAAGATTCAAAGGTATTACTGAAAGAGCGCGGTGAGGAAATTGCTGAGTTCTCGGTTGAGCCCTGGATTGAAGAAGGAAAAGAAAGCAAAGAAAAAATAGTTGATACAGCAACAGAAGAAGGTTTCCGTGCCAACGGTACATTGTATCCAAACTATCCTTACGAAGGGGTAAAATGGGGTATGTCAATCGACCTCAACAGTTGTACTGGTTGTGGTGCGTGTGTTATTGGTTGTATGGCCGAAAATAACGTATCTGTTGTAGGTAAGGATCATGTATTGAAAAATCATGAAATGCACTGGATCCGTATCGACAGGTATTTCAGCGGTATGGTTGATAATCCGGATTCCATCCAGACTATCTTCCAGCCTATGCTTTGCCAGCATTGCGATAATGCTCCTTGTGAAAACGTTTGCCCGGTTTCTGCAACCAACCATAGCTCTGAAGGATTGAACCAGATGGCTTATAACCGTTGTATCGGTACGAAATATTGTGCCAACAACTGTCCGTATAAAGTACGTCACTTCAACTGGATGGACTGGAACGGTGCTGATTGTATTGATGACAATAATTACGAAGACGGACGCAGGGATGATATTAACGACGAGCTGACCCGAATGGTTCTGAACCCTGATGTTACTGTTCGTAGCCGAGGTGTAATGGAAAAATGCAGCTTCTGCGTTCAGCGTCTGCAGGAATCCAAGCTGGCAGCTAAAAAAGAAGGTCATCCGCTGAAAGATGGCGCTGTAAAGACGGCTTGTCAGCAGGCTTGCCCATCAGATGCGATCATGTTTGGTAATGTAAAAGATAAGAACAGCAATATTTTCAAACTGCGTAAGCAGGATCAGATGGAGCGTACATTCTATGTTCTGGAACATATTCATACCCTGCCAAACGTAAATTACCTGGCAAGGATCAGAAATACCAATGAGATTGATGCAAAGGATGAAGCTAAGAATGAATTCCTGAAGTATCATATTTAAGAGATAGGTTGATAGGTGATAAGTCAGGCAGTAGAGTATAAAATTGATTGTATAATAAGGAAGTCCGCCACGGTGGATTTGGGGTTTAAAATATTAATTACGTGCTATGCATATTAAGTACGAATCGTTTGTAAGGGAACCGCTTGTTGATGGTAATAAAACTTATCACCAGGTTTCTGAAGACATTATCAGGCCTATTGAGGGCAAGCCAGGCCGGATGTGGTATGTTGGTTTTGTCTTTTCTATAATACTCCTGTGTTTTGGATTATTCTCCGTGGGATGGGCAGTATACTGGGGACTTGGAACCTGGGGTGTTAACCGTACTGTTGGCTGGGGTTGGGATATTACCAATTTCGTATGGTGGATCGGTATCGGTCACGCCGGAACCCTGATCTCTGCGATTCTGTTGTTATTCCGCCAGGGATGGCGTACAGGTGTAAACCGTGCTGCTGAAGCGATGACCATATTTGCGGTAATGTGTGCGGGGCAGTTCCCTATATGGCACATGGGTCGTGTATGGGATGGTTTCTGGGTATTGCCACTGCCAAACTCACGTGGTCCGTTATGGCCTAACTTCGATTCTCCGCTTCTTTGGGACGTATTTGCGATCTCTACTTACTTTACCGTTTCGCTCTTATTCTGGTATTCTGGTCTTCTTCCCGATTTCGCATTGATCCGCGACAGGGCAAAAACCAAACTCCGCAAGATGTTATATGGTCTGGCTTCTTTCGGATGGACAGGTACTGCTAAAAGCTGGCAGCGTCATGAGATGCTTGCATTGGTACTCGCAGGTTTGTCTACTCCGCTTGTACTTTCAGTGCATACCATAGTATCTTTCGACTTCGCAACTTCAGTTATTCCAGGTTGGCATACCACGATCTTCCCTCCATACTTTGTGGCAGGTGCGGTATTCTCTGGTTTCGCAATGGTGAATACACTTCTTGTATTGACCCGTAAAATTCTTCACCTTGAAGAGTATATTACTATCGGTCACCTGGAGGCTATGAATAAAATCATTGTACTCACAGGTTCTATAGTAGGTGTAGCTTACCTTACCGAGCTGTTCATTTCGTGGTACTCTCAGTCATGGGGCGAGATTGCTGCATTCCAGTGGCGTATTATGGGCCCATACTGGTGGAGCTATTGGGCAATGATGACCTGCAACGTGGTTTCTCCTCAGTTGTTCTGGTTCAAGAAACTACGCCGTAATGTTCCTTTTACCTTCGTAATGTCGATTGTGGTAAACATTGGTATGTGGTTCGAGCGTTTCGTTATCATAGTTACCTCTACTTACCGCGACTGGGTACCTGGCAGCTGGGCATACTATAGCCCAACATGGCCTGAGGTAGGTTTTTACCTTGGTACATTCGGATTGTTCTTTACCTGCTACTTCCTCTTTGCAAAATATTTCCCTGTAATCGCAGTTGCTGAAATCAAGTTTGTACTGAAGACTTCAGGAGATAATTACAAGAGAGGCCATGAGAAGATTGATGCAATGACTCCGGAAGAGCTGACACATGCTATACATGCAAGTCATGATCATGAAGATGCACACGATGCGGTGTTGGCCCACTAAGGGGTAATTGGAATTTGTGATTTGGAATTTGTGATTTGGATTTTAGTTTGAAATAATATATAGTAGGTATCAGGTCTTACGACTTATTACTTACGACTTACGACTAATTTTTTAATAAAATGGGAATAAAAAAATTTGCAGTAGCGGCTTATGATGATGAGGCAGTATTGTTTCCTGCTGTCAAAAAAGTGCGTCGCAGCGGTTATAAGATTCACGATGTTTATACTCCGTTTGCAGTGCATGGCCTCGATGAGGCAATGGGGCTGAAGGAGTCTGATCTGCATATTGCCGGTTTTATTTACGGCTTGTGTGGCACATCTACTGCTGTTGGCTTCATTTCCTGGATATTCACTTCCGACTGGCCAATCAATTACGGTGGTAAACCACACTTTGCATTACCAGCCTGGATACCAATTACTTTCGAGCTTACAGTATTGTTTGCTGCAGTAGGTATGACGCTTACTTTCTGCTATCTCAACCAGATAATGCCGGGAGTAAAGAAACATGTGTTTCATCCTCGTCAGAGCGATGACTTGTTTGTAATGGCGATTGAACTGAATGAACATACACCAGAAGCAGAAGTTACTGCTTTCCTCAAAACCACAGGCGCTGTAGAAGTAAATGTTCAGGTGGCTGAGTCGGGCTGGTGGTATGGTCGCTGGGATAAGAAAGAACCTTACGAACTGGCCGCAGGATAATTGCGGGATTTGAGGCAAGGGATTTAAAATTTTTATAGCAGGGTACCAGGAGGAGAAACTTATTACTTTCTGCTAAAGACTAAAGACTATTTTGAACTTTGAATATGAACAAGATTAAAAGCATACTAGTAGCAAGCCTGGTTTTGACGGTTGGTCTGATGTCGTGCGACTCAGGCGATATCCGCCGCTCACCCGGACACATTTATGCACCTGATATGACCTACTCGCGTGCTTATGATGCTTATACATCCAATCCGAACTTTGATGACAGCATGACCAGCCGTCTTCCGGTAACAGGTACTATCGCACGTGGTCATCAGTTACCTGATCATCTGAAAGAGGGTGATACAACAGCATATAAATCTTTTTCTACTTCTATGAAATTCAGCGCTGCTGAAATCAAGGAAGGTGGCAGGCTCTTTAATATCTATTGTGGTATCTGCCATGGTCAGAATCTTGACGGACAAGGGCCATTATTTGCAAGCGGTAAGTTTGCATCAATGCCAGCAAATTTTAAAGATGCCAAATACATTCACATGCCTGTAGGCCAGATGTATGCTGCAGTGAAATATGGTAAGAATATGATGGGCAGTTATGCCAGCCAGCTCGACGGAAAACAGCGTTGGATGGTTATTGCCTACATCAAGCAGTTCCAGTCTAAAAATGGTGGCGATGCTTTTGCCTTTGGCGAAGTTGAAGCCCCTGCAAAGACCGATTCTGCTACAGCAGCAAAGCCAATGGCGGTGAATGAGCCAAAATAAGGAAATTGATTATTAGAATAATTACAAACGTTATTAATAAAAGTTGCAAACAATGAATGATCATTTTGAGATACCCGGACGCTTAAAAAATACCAGTCTCGCATTGATTGCGGTAGGCGTACTGACACTGATAGGGGGTATTGCTACTTTGCTTATGGGCCATACCGATGTCGATAAGGCAAGATTCTGGGCCGTATTGTTGCACGACAGTGTGTTTTTTACTTTGATAACTACGGTTAGTATTTTCGTTCAGGCAGCAGTGTCTCTGGCACAGGGCGCCTGGCTGGTAGCTTACCGCAGGGTTCCTGAAGCTATTGGCGCCAATGTCTGGATATTTGCTATTATTCTTACTGTTGTTTTATTTCTAATTGTATTTACTGTAAGGGATGCTCATGGTGTTAACCCTATTTATAAATGGGTTACTGAAGCAGAGCCAGGAAAGGATAAAATTCTGTTTGGTAAAAAAGTGTTTTTGAATCCGGTTATGTTTGTATGCTTTACTTTGGCTTCACTGGGTTTATGGGCGTTTTTTGGCCGCAAATTCAGATCGCTCTCCCTGGCTCAGGAAAAAGCACCGGTAAACGACACTAAAATTTACTGGAAGGTATTCAGGTTGTCTGCTGTATTTCTGTTTGTTTATGCACTGTCGCAGATGAGTACTGCTCCATGGTTGTGGGTTATGAGTATTCAGCCGCACTGGTTTTCTACATTGTTCAGCTGGTATACATTCGCAAGTTCTTTTGTTAGTGGTATGTCGCTGATTATGCTGTGGGTTGTTTATCTGAAAAATCAGGGTAATCTGGGTCTGGTAACAAAAGAGCATATGCACGATCTGGGCAAGTTCATGTTCGCATTCAGTATCTTCTGGACCTACCTGTGGTTTTCACAGTATATGCTCCAGTGGTACTCCAACCAGCCTGAAGAAACTGTTTACTTCAAGATGCGTCAACAAGGTCCATACAGTGTTATCTTCTATGCCAACTTCATTATTAACTTCTGTATGCCAATCATCATACTGATGTCTCGTCCAAGCAAGCGCAATTATTTTACAGTTACGTTCATGGCGATGATTATCATTTTCGGTCACTGGCTCGATTTCTTCCAGATGATTATGCCTGGTCCGTTGGGTGAGCATTGGCACATCAACTGGTATGAAATAGGTATATTTATGGGTTTTGTTGGTATTCTGATATTTGCAGTTTCCCGTACATTGGCGAAATCATCCCTTGTGCCGCACAACAATATCTTATTGAAAGAAACAATGTTGCACGTAGCATAATAGCTGAAATAATAAGGTTGAAGCCATTAAACTGGCAGATAAAAAGATTTAAAATTAACTGGTAAACATAAGCAGAGCGACTATGTCGGTATTTATAATAATAGCATTGATAATCCTGGTATTCATCATCATTTACCAGATAGGGAAGGCAAGCGAGTATGCAGTGGTACTGCGTGGCGAAGAAAAGGTAAAAGCTCAGGCCAATAAGGCTATTGCGCTGTTGCTCCTCATTATGTTTGCCCTGGGTATGTGGGGAATATGGGAGTGTCATGATATGCTCAAAGATCGCCTTTTGCCTATGGCGGCCTGCAAAACAGGGGAGAACTACGACGCTATGTTCAAGTACACCATTATCGTTACAGGTATTGTGTTTTTTGCTACGCAGTTCGTTCTTTTCTGGTTTTGTTTCCGTTTCCAGCAGTCTGATAAACGCACTTCATTCTATTTTGCACACAGCAATAAACTGGAAGTTATCTGGACTACTATCCCTGCAATTGCAATGGCTATACTAGTGGCTATTGGTTTACG
>CAIVEH010000005.1 GCA_903904855.1 uncultured Bacteroidota bacterium
ACCATAAAATGGCTAAAATACAGTAAAATCAAGCCTTTTAACTAACAAATGAAATAAGTTATCCACATAAAAAAGATCCAAAAACATGATTTTCAAAACGAAGCCTCCGTGAGTCGCACAGAATAAAATAATGCCGGAAAAACTCAACCATTTTTTCTCGATTTTGCTAAAAAACGCTCAAAAACCAGAGGGGCTGAATAGTAACAAAAAATGATGGTCATTGCGACTGCGTGCCGTCTTAGCTTCAGCGGTGGCGCACGAAGGAAGCAACCTCAGGAAATGCTGGTATTTGTTGCGCCCATCAGGAAATTTGCAACTAACTCTCCTCCTGTTTTTAGGAGGAGTACTCCCGGTGTCCCCGGGATGGAGGTGGTCATTTCCTTTTTTCAAAGGAGGGGACCGACTTGGCGCTAAGCCAAGACAGGGGTGATATTGTCATAATGAACTTGCCGAATTACGCTCCCCTCACGCCCCAACCCTCAAAAACCGCTCATAATGCCACCCTAGATTCTCCCCCGATGGCCTATACCTCACCTCATCAGGCAGATAAATCTGCTTCCCCTCAAAAGCTCTTAAAGAATGCCCGCCTGCCTCACTGAAGTGAGGCGAAACTACAACTCTAAAATCACGATCTATAGTAATCAGAAACCGGTCAAAAGCCCTGTGAAAATTCGGCGAGAGCGACAGCCCGTTCCTGATCGTATCATCATGGCTCTCCGAGAAAGGCACTATATGGCAGGCATCAATCATCTGCACATCGCGGGTAGCAACGATCTTCATGCCCGATATGCAGCAGGTATAATTATAAACCCTCGGCACCACTTTCTTAAACACCCCGCCCCTCACAAAAATTTCCTCCTCATCGTCCATAGACGCGTCATTGCGAAGCGCAGCCTTGATCTGTGCCGAGCCTGCGCTGTGGCAACCTCCTGAGGTTCCATACAAAGCTGGTGGTTCGCACAATATCTGCTGTTCATAAACCTGAAACAAATCATAACCGCTCCGTTTCAGTTGCTGCCCTCCCAGGTAGGTAGTAAGTAATGTCTGTATAGCCAGTTCCCTGTTCACTCTCTTCAGTAGCAAATCATAAACCCCCTCATCAAGGCAGGCATAAGCCACAGCATTCTTCAAGCCCGAAAAGCTCTTTATAGACCCAGAAGATGTAAGCAAAACCTCCATCCCCGGATGCGTATGCAGGTGCCAGAACCCTCCACTTTTAAGATGATAAAAAGGCAATGAAAAATTAGGCGAAAATTGATCACTATGCACCAGCATATGCCAGTTATCCTTAAACCGCGCCACCAGTTCAGGAGTAATGAAAATTTTATTCTCCCCTATATCTCCACCTTCCATTCCTTGTATCACCGATAGCAGCAACACCGCCTTATGTGGCGCTGGTGTGCCATTTACGTGCGCTACTCGGAGCTTGGTGAGTTGTTTTAGAAAGCTGGAAACATTCATTATATGGATAACATAAAATTAGTACATTTTTATTTGCTCGGGCTTTATTTGATATTGAAATTTCAGAACCTTTAGAATTTTTAAATTCCTACAGTTAATTAAAATGATTGCAGATTGATTCATGATTAAAAATAAATTATAAATACGAATATCGGGGAAAATACCCCCCTTTGATACGGGGAAAATACCCTGTACAACCTATTTATAATCAATGCTATCTTTATGAAAAATTTTATTTTTATGAGATACTATCCGATTTTATTATCTAAAGCTGGCGAATTTAAAGCCATGCAAGAATTAAGCGATTTAATTACAAACGATATTTCACCTGTTATTGAAGTTATAGCCGGAGCTATACAGAGGGTTGAAACAAATTTAATAACTAATTGGGCATTTGACGATAATCAAATTCTTTTAGATTTCTCAAATTATGGGGAAATGGAAAGAGCTGATATTACTGCAATCAGAAACCTGTTTAATAATCTCATAGCCGCTGGAGTAAATGCGATACCTGTAATTCAGCAAAATAGTCAAGCTGGTTATATAGCTTTAATAAGGGCTTTAATCACACAACATCAATGCGGGGTTGCTATACGGACATCCAATAGTAGTGGAGGATTAAATAATTTCAACGCTCAAGTGGCTTCGTTAATGGTGCAGGTAGGCACAACAAGGCAATCAACAATATTGCTTATTGATTTAGGGTACGCCGAAGACCATACTTACAATATTCTATCTGCATTAGCGATAGCAATCCTAAATGCCATACCAAATCCAGATGAATGGATGGATATTGTCGTTGCTTCTGGGTCGTTTCCTGTTGATGTGAGCCATTTGTTGCCGCCAAATCAGGTTCATAGAATAAGGAGATTTGAATGGGATATTTGGAATACAATTATTGCTAACCCAAATTTAAATAGAATAGTTAAATACGGAGACTATGGAAATAAAAATCCAATATATGGTGGCGAAGGGGCATTTCCTGGCAGTTGCAGCATTAAATACACAACAAGAAATGAGTTTGTTATTTATAGAGGGGGAGGAGCTGGAGACCATCCACATGGGAACGGTCAATATATTACTTTTGCGGCAAGATTAATACTTTCTCCGGATTATTCAGGCAATACATTTAGCTGGGGTGATACGAAAATTAACACTATTGCCCATGAAGTAGTAGCAAACCCAAAAAGGAAGCCGGGGAGTGCTACTACATGGGTTGAAATAACGCAGAATCACCACATTACTTTGCTATTTAGTCTTCTTTGATTTTCCAGCTAGTTCTTATTTTAAGTTTTTCCCTAACTATTAGGGATAGTTTTTCTATTTCCATATTTTGTGATAGGGTTTCACACAATATCCAATTCCTTTGCTTTTTATTAAATGGAATTTTTTGCTCTGATAGTACTTCTATAAGTTCCTCATTCCATAATAACTTTGCAATAAAAAAACTGTTCTTATTTGGATTTATACTGCTTGCTTTTATAACCTCAATTTCTTGTTCATCTTTTTTATCGGAGCACACCATAACACCAACCCAATCGGGGATGCTCTCTAAAATTCTTTCATGATATTTTTTCTCAGTAACAACTGTTAAATAATCAAAAATATATGAGTAGGCTATTAATTGATTAGGCAGTCTATGTAGAGTATCGCAAGCACTTTTTATTTCATATCCGTGAAAATGCCCATTAATCACAGCCATATCAATACGGGCATTAGCGGCAGGTATTTTCATTTCCTCCACCACTTTGGAATGTTCATCATTAAGATATTCGGAAAGTTTAGTGCGCCTAAGTAGCTGCCTAATATTTGGGTCTCTCATTTGTTTTTTTTAAAATAAAAATGTACTTTTGGGAGACCCTAACCCCCAAAGAACAAAGTAATTCTACTTGATTCTATTTATAAATTCACGGGCAAGTGTGTGGCGCACGGATTACCCGAGAACAAAGATAAAAATATTATTCGGAATAAAAAAAGCTACTTTTAAAGTAGCTTTTTTTATTATTTTGCTTTTATTATACTCTCTTTTCTAATGATATGCGTGTAGTTATTATTTATTTTTAAAATATTTATACATTTATTTTTGCCTACAGTATTCGCACTATTGAATATATACCTATATTTGCAAAACAAACAAACCCTAATGCACCTCATTATCTAAAGAGAAACACCAAATGAGGGTGCTGATGCATTAAGTTTCAGAGCGGATTTGTTTACGCCCGATTTGTTTTCGCTGCGGTCAAACAGCAAATAAAGTAGGTGTGGCAAGATTTAAACTTGCATCTTGTAGTATCAGTTCGGGCATCTTCTCAGGGAACACCGTCGCTACTGCTCTTTGCAATTCGATTAAGCTACACACCTTGTACCTGCGCTGGAATCGAACCAGGCCTATGACTTAGTTGTCATTGCGCTATCCACTACGCTACACAGGTTGTCAGTCGGGGGACTAACATTCTAATTCGGTGGCTCATAAGGCCGCCATTTTTATTTTAATATAACATATACCTACCCTCATCAAAATAGGAAGATGTCGGATCACCCAACCAGTCGGCCAATCCAAATTTAACACGCCCATCTTCACTTCTGTTATAATAGAAAGTATCATAAGCATCTGCCTTTCTCAGAAGTATATCGGTTAAAACCGTTAGGTATAAATCGTATGTAGTTTTATTCTTCTCAAGTAATTCAACATCTCTTAAAAGTAAAAAATTTAGTATTGTTTTTGCATAAGACGGTTTTCTTATTTTATCGAGTGCATATTTTGCCTTGGCGGGTTTACTCATCTTAAATATATAGCCATCATCTTGAGTACCCTCAACAGATTTTTTAGTTTCCACCTCTAAACCGGAATCCGAAGTATGTTCATCTATATCATCTAAAAGAATCAAATTTTTTTTAACTGCAACTTTAAAAGCGCCATCCTGATTATCTACCCTAACAAAAACACCCGCCTTTATCTTCTCTGATATTATAGATGATATGTTCTTTAGTTTGGATTCAATCCCAAATTCGTATTTAGATAATACAAGTATTATCTCACTTGTTGTCAACGGAGAACTTTTAGACAAAGCAAATTTTATCTTTTCTTCATAAGTCCATTCTGAATTATAGCCAATTGTCGAAATTAAATCCTTTATTGTTTCCGACATCCTTTCTTTTTCCTGTTGTAAGGTCTCGATTTGCAGATTTAGAGCAAAAATTTCAAGGTCGTTAGATTCCATTCTTTGGTAATAGAAATCTATCAACTTATTGATATCTTTATCGTCTATAACTACAGGTATTGCCATTTTATAAAATCGTTCAAGTTTTATAGTCAAGTACAAAAATACGAAACTTGAACAATATGGCAAATAATATTTTCACATTTATTTACTGTTCATTCGTCAATATTTTACTCGGTCCCTGCTGAGTCTTCCCCACTGGTCCAAGGTTGTAATAAAAAAAGTGGTTACTGTCGAAGCGTCGCGCTTCCCTGATATGTAGCAGCCCCGCTACCGAATCATAAATATCATCTTGCGTAGGTCCTTAAGTATGTGCTGTATTCTCCTCCCCGCAGCCGATGTCTCTCTATAGCTAAGCCATTTTGTGCGAAGGCAGAATCTCGGCGCACCACGTCACCGAAGCAGAATTATTATTCACCCCAAACCAATCCCGGCTACACCGCAACCATGGCGGCGGGTCCTGTGAAGAACAGAGATTCCCTGCAACAAAATCATTTTTTGTCGTAAATTTGATTAAATCATACGTTACAAATGTAGCAGCTTAAGAGTATGAAAAAGCATACAGATACTAATACAGAGGGAACTAAAGAAAAAACAATAGTTGGCAATTACGAAAAACATCCGTTTTTCGTGAAGAAAAATAACGCAGCTAAGGATAGGCTTGACAAAGTCGGACTGCCCGAAAACTATAAAGTGATCGTTAGCAAAAATCACAACTGATTCCCTGGTTGGTCGTAATCTTCCAATAAATATTAAATAAATGAGGTTGGGTGTAGTCTCAGACTACACTCACATGGCCGCCAATCTCATTATGCAGCTATTTCAATACCGGTTTTCAAGATCTCTTCCACAAAGGGATCTCGTTCAGGAGTAAAATCTTTGGTATTATAGGTGCGGGGCTGAATGTTACAAAACGATTTCTGAATAAGTGTTTTACCAAAAAGATCTATATCATAAAAACCAATCCCTCTGAATTTGTCAGAAACCAGGGCTACATCAATATCGCTCCATTTATGCTGCTCGTTCCGCGAGTAAGAGCCATAAAGCACTATGCGCTGCAACTCAAGGCCTGATTTTTTTATTTCCTTTGCAAACCTTTGGACTTTTGCTATTGCAGATTTTTGAGTAAGCATATTCTTACTTTATCAATTTGTATTTCTTGGTTACTATGTATTTTGTACTTTCATATAAGCTATTGCAAAAGTAATAAAAATATAAGCAAATGATGGGATCAAGCACCCCCTTTACTTCGGCAACCCCACCTGGTTCAGCACCACCTCAGTTTGGTGCGAGTTTCACTCGTTCGCGTTTGTAACCGAATGCTCCGGCAGTGCGTTTGCAACGCACGAAATCAGCCTGGTATTAAATAAGTTCTTGGTGCCATTTTTTTTCAGTCTGGTGCGAGTTTTGGGTATAGGTTTGTGTTCAGCCAAATCATGTCTGCGCAATCTCACCAGTTTGCAACTGGCGTATTCCTATGCTCATCTACTATTACCATGCAATCCCGAAAATTCTTTAATCCTGAAAATCCTGATCCAAAATATATATGCCTAAAAATTAGGAAATATCAATTACTTATCTTACCTTTGTTCCAAATTATTAGGATAATTGACAATTTTTAAAACTATGAAACAATTACAATTTCATCCAGAGTATTTCGAAGGGCTTTTTACCTGCTTAGGTACCAGCCACACAAACATTCCCGTTAATTTAGACAAACTAAAATGGCTAAAAGTCAACTTGCCTGTAATTTAGGCTTGTGAAAATAGAAAAACCAAACATTCTCGCTAATTTCGGCAATTGAAAATCGCATATTTATATTATCACAATTCAACTAAATACACGACTGCATTTTCATATTATCACATTATCACATTTCCACACTTGCCGCTTACCGCAACGAATTTCACAAATTCCCAATTCCCCAAAAATGAGATAAGATGAGATAATCGTAAAATATATTATATTAGCCACCAGCAAGGGTTTTAGCGTTTACCATTATCTCATTGCATTTTTTTAGGAACATGGGATAACCAGACAAAACACCTTTTCGGTAGGCCCTGGTGCCAGTAGCAGGGCTTTGTGTATAGCTGACACGTGACTGAGCAATTTAGGCAGTTTACAACTGCCGTTTCTCTCAGGGATAGGACAATGGGATATAATGAGATAAGATGAGATAATCGTAAAATATTTTATATCAGCCACCAGCAAGGGTTTCAGCGTTCACCATTATCCCATTGCGTTTTTTTGCGACAATGGGATATTCCTGAAATTGCTCCCTCTGGCGCCTGTAGAAAGGCATTGGGCAATGCGGACACGAGCATGAGCAATCTACGCAAGGTGGATAAACTTGCTGTTAAAGCGAATGCACACAGGTGGGCTGAAAACAAGAAATAATTACTAACTTTATGAAATGATACGTTCTATTGTAACTCCAAACAGCAATGACCTGCATATAGCACTGCCAGATAAATATATTGGCAAAAAGGTGGAGGTGCTGGTATTCTCTTATGATGAACCTGTTGAAACTCCAACAGATAACGAGGATATTATGGCTCAATTCTGGGGGGTGATTTCAGAACGTACCACTGAAGAGATGCATAAACATGTAGCACAAAGCAGGGCAGAATGGGAAAGAGATATCTGACTGATACCAATGCCGCTATTGATTTCCTTGGAGGAAAACTTCCGGATAAGGGGAAACAATTTATGATGAAAATCAAGCCCGAAATTTCTATAATTACCTATATCGAAATTCTCAGCAAAAAAATATAGAAGAAGGAGAATTGCTTAAGTACCGGAATTTTGTAAATGTATCGGTGGTTTATTCCGAAATCCAGAAAGATATAGCAGAGCAAACAATCAGTATCCGTAAAAAATACGGGTTGAAAACACCTGATGCTATAATTGCTGCTACAGCAATTGTAAATAAGTTGCCGTTAATATCAAGAAACGAAAAAGACTTTGAGAAAATTTACAATCTTGAAATTATAAATCCCTGGAAATTATAACTGTTTATCAGTCAATCCGCAGGCATGTTTGCTGCAGCACATTGATTGGGCGTGGTACATGTGCTGAGGAGATTCCTCCTTCGTCGGAGAGGTGGTAATATTTGGCAAGTACATATATGAGCCAGCATTAATTACTATCCAGCACCAGCCGGAAACCATAGTTCCAGGTGCGGAGGTTGGGCTTTACGTAGCCGCGGTAAACGGGGCGGCAAGCAATATTATCGTCCATATAGGAGCCGCCGCGAATCACCTTCTTTTCACCTGAGGCAGGGCCTTTGGGGTCGATGGCATCAATGGTTTTGCTGTAGTAATCTGCTGCATACCAGTCGGAGCAGAACTCGGCTACATTGCCGCCCATATCGAAGATACCCAGTTCGTTGGGCATTTTTTCGCCAATAGGGTGGGTGGTGCCATTGTTTTTGCCAAAATAGGCTACTTCGGCGAGTTTGTTGCTGCCGGGGTAATCGAAGTTTTTGGAGTATTTGCCACCCCTTGCTGCGAATTCCCATTCGGCTTCGGTGGGCAGGCGGTAGTGTTTTCCGGTTTTCTCGTTAAGCCTCTTTATCAGCTCCATCACCTCATCCCAGCTCAGTTTTACCACAGGGCAGTTATCGCAATCTTTATTGCCATAATCAGAACCCTGGTAGGGGATAGGCCTGATACCCATCAGCGACCTGTACTGGCCGAGGGTAAACTCGAATTTGCCGATATAGAAACTGCTTAAACTGATTCTGTGATACGGCTTTTCGTTATCGTATTCGGCAGTAAGATACCGGTGGTCATCAGACCCCTGGAAGAAACTGCCACCCTTTACAAAAACCATCTGGATGTTTTTATATTCCTGGCTGAATGTGGGCTGGCCTATAAATAGTATTGCTGTAAAAAGAGCAATGGAAAATGCTATCTTGTTCATAAATATATTTTCACTGTTTCGGTGCATAAAAGAAAATACAGGCGAATATACTAAGGAACGATGAGAAAATAATTTTCACGATATTGCGTTCGTATTTTCCCGATGTTCTTAAAATACTAATTTTGCAAAAAGATCGTTATATCTTTAAACCACTATAGATGAGCTACTCCAAATTAACCCTATTCGTTGCACTGATACTCACAGCAGGCGCATGTACCAAAAAAGAAAGTGCAAAACCGGTGGTAAAGCCAACCACAATAACGGACTCGGCACATGTATCAAATGCGGTTAGCTTTTATCCGCATATCGACACCTTTACGGGTGTTATGGCAGTGTCGCTACACCAATATGCATACATTATTTTTGACAGCACCAATAACCACTTTACATTTTACATGACCTACCTGGATGAGCATACGGTCGTGTATACGAGCGGAGGTAACATCTGGCTTCAGCAAGGATCTGCCATATCAATAAATGATACCTTTACCATAAACCCAGCGATAACCGACAGCGGTAATATGTATGTGTATGACTGGGAGAAAAAAGGTAATGATGTTTACCCCAGGTCCATCGTGTTTAAGAAGGACAGAAATACCCTAACGGTAAGCTGGGATATAAGCGACATGCCCATGATAGGCACATGTGACTGGGCCGAAAGTACAGGGAATTTTACAGGAACAATTAAATAGTAACCTGCTCTTTTACTCCAGTTTCAGCACAGCCAGGAAAGCCTCCTGCGGCACATCTACACTGCCTATCTGGCGCATACGTTTTTTACCTTCCTTCTGTTTTTCCAGCAGCTTGCGTTTACGGCTGATATCACCACCATAGCACTTTGCAGTAACATCTTTGCGCATAGCCGAGATGGTTTCGCGGGCGATGATCTTGGCGCCTATTGCAGCCTGTATGGCTATCACGAACTGCTGTTTGGGCAACAGGTCTTTCAGCTTGGCGCATAGCTTACGGCCAAAGTCGGTGGCGCGGCTGCGGTGAATGAGGGCGCTCAGTGCATCCACATTATCGCCATTGAGCAGGATGTCCATTTTGGCTATATCGCTTTCGCGGTAGTCGAGCGGATTATAGTCGAAAGACGCATAGCCACGGGTACAGGATTTAAGTTTATCGTAGAAGTCGAAAACTATCTCAGTAAGCGGCAGTTCAAATATCAGCTCCACACGCGTAGGTGTAAGGTAATGCTGATTGATAAGCAGGCCACGCTTGCCGAGGCAAAGGCTCATAATATTGCCGATATAGTCGGGCAGGGTGATGATCTGGGCGCGGATGAATGGTTCCTCAATACGATCAATGCTGCTCGGGTCGGGCATTTCGCTCGGGTTGTTCACCGTTATCATTTTATTCTTATCCCTTGTCTTGTAGGCCCTGAAGCTTACGTTGGGCACGGTAGTAATAACGGTCTGGTTGAACTCACGTTCCAGCCTCTCCTGAATGATCTCCATGTGCAGCATACCCAGGAATCCGCAACGGAAACCAAAGCCAAGCGCCTGTGAAGTTTCGGGCTCGTAAGTGAGAGAGGCATCGTTGAGCTGCAGTTTTTCCATGCAGTCGCGGAGGTCTTCGAAGTCATCTGTGTCAACAGGGAAGATACCGGCAAATACCATTGCCTTTACTTCCTGGAAACCTCTTACTGCATCGGTAGTAGGGTTGGCGATGGTAGTAATAGTATCGCCCACCTTAACATCCCTGGCGGTTTTGATACCGGTGATAATATAGCCCACATTACCCACACTAACTTCCTGTTTAGGGGTTAAGGCGAGCTTCATGATTCCTACTTCATCGGCAGTGTATTCGGCATCGGTATGTATGAACCTGATCTTATCGTTTTTGCGTAAGGTACCATTGAATACCCTGAAATAGGCGATGATACCACGGAATGAATTAAAAACACTGTCGAATATTACTGCCTGCAAAGGGGCATTGGGGTCGCCCTTGGGCGCCGGGATGCGGGCAATAACTGCTGCCAGGATAGCCTCAATGCCTATGCCTGTTTTGCCGCTCGCCAGAATTATGTCTTCGGGCTTGCATCCTATAAGGTCAACAATCTGATCGGTTACTTCTGGGATCATAGCCCCGTCCATATCTATCTTATTGATGATGGGTATTATTTCCAGGTCATTATCGAGGGCCAGGTACAGATTGCTTATGGTCTGGGCCTGAATTCCCTGCGATGCATCAACGAGCAGCAATGCGCCTTCGCAGGCTGCAAGTGCACGGCTTACCTCGTAGGAAAAATCCACATGGCCGGGAGTGTCGATGAGATTTAAAACATATTTCTGTCCATTGAGCTCATAATCCATCTGAATGGCGTGGCTCTTGATGGTAATCCCTTTTTCTCTTTCCAGGTCCATGTCGTCGAGGACCTGCGCCTGCATGTCGCGGGAAGAGATGGTTTTGGTAAACTCGAGCAGGCGGTCGGCAAGCGTGCTTTTGCCATGATCGATATGGGCAATGATACAGAAATTGCGAATGTTTTGCATATATTTTTTAAACGTGTGCAAAGGTATGGAATTAATAGCTCAATTGCGTAATGGCTTAATGGCTGAATTTATGTGCAAACTTGGTAATGTGATAATATGGAAATGAGCAGTCTCATTAAATTTAAAGAGTACTGACATTCTGCAGGACATAAACGAATACGTTGTACATTATTTTGGCAAAAAAAATACCGGCACAACTGTGCTGTGCCGGTAAACAAATCTGGTATTTTGCAAAGGAAATGCTATTCGGTCTTGGGGATGTTGCCATCATTACCTAGTTGCTGCATATCGTCGGCAGAAATCTGAGGAGTTTCTTCAGCTGTGATTATCAGCACTGGAATATCGCCACCGAAATCTGCATCAGGCATTAGTATTATTGTCTCTTCAAACATTATTGTTTCCTTCTTATTTGCAGCTTTTGCAGGTGCTTTTTTAGGAGCTGCTTTCTTTGCAGGAGCCTTTTTAATTGGCGCCTTTTTTACCGGAGCTGCTTTCTTAACTGGCTTTGAAGGAGCTGCTTTTTTTGCTGCTGCCTTTTTAACCGGCGCTGCTTTTTTTACTGGTTTTGCGGGTGCCGCTTTCTTAGCTGGAGCCGCTTTTATAGCTGCTTTAGCAGGTGCCGCTTTTTTTGCTGGCGCTGCTTTTTTTACTGGTTTTGCAGGTGCTGCTTTCTTAACCGGCGCTGCTTTTTTTACTGCCTTTGGGGCGGCGCTCTTCTTAGCTGGTGCAGCCTTTTTAACAGCTTTTGCAGGAGCCGATTTTTTGGTGTTTTGCTTTTTTGAAGTTGCCATGTTTTTTGAATTTTATGAATTACAAAACAAGTTAGGCAAGAAAAAAATAACTTGGAAGTTTTTTGAAAAATTTAATACTGATACTGGTCAGTCGAGGATTTGTCGGTGCATTATTTAGGTGAAAATTATTAAGACAAGTCAATAGAAATCGCGCTTATCCAATGCTTGGCCTAAATTGTCTATTGGGGCTGCTTTACAAAATGTAATTGATTTATGAGATCAACCCGATTATATAGCCCACTGTTTCAACCGTGGGTGTAAAAATTGAGTATTTACATAACGGTTTTAACCGTTTACGTGCGAACAATAAACCGTTGAAACGGCTATAAGGTTTCTATTCTTTATCTTACTTACCCACGGTTGAAACCCTGGGCTATGTTTAATGAACTCTTTAATTATGATATTGGGTCTTCACGCCTGTCTACTAAAATTGTCTCTTTGTGCAAATGCGGCAGGCGGTAAGAGCAATCCTGTATCTTATGTTAGGGAATGGTTTGTATGGATTTAAATAGGTACAGAGTTCAATGTTGAATGCTGAATGTTGAACCTGGATAAAAGCATTAAGTGCTTTTCAGAGATGGGTCGGCGGCGCGTGTGGCTCTTATGGCCGGGTACCAGGAAATGATGAGTCCGACAATTAAGATTGTACCCAGGTCGAGCAATATATCCCGGAACTGAATCTGGACAGGGAAGGCATCAACAAGGAATGAACCACCCATTTTTATCAACTTCCATTGGAGCTGAATCAGGCAGATGCCGCAACCCAGCAGAATGCCAATCAGTCCGCCGGTAAATGACCATAGCAGGCCTTCTAGCAGGAATACCGATCTTATTGTGGCGCCCTGGGCGCCCATTGCACGAAGTATAGCAATGTCTTTTCGCTTTTGCAGCACCAGCATTGATAGCGCACCAGTCATATTGAATGTGGCAATAAACAGCACCAGTACCAATATGGCAAATACTGCCCATTTCTCGCCAGACTCCACCATGTAGAGCGACTTATTTTGTTCGAAGCGGGTCTCTACTTTAAAAGTGCTCCCCAGCAGTTTTTGTAATTGAGTTTGTAATCCTGCAATTGCTTCAGGTTCGGCTTTTATTTCAAGGGAGGAGCACCTGCCCGGTTGGTGAAACAATTGCTGCACCAATACCAATGGCGCCAGCACAAACTTGCTGTCGAATTCATCGCTCACCATGAACTCGCCTGCGGGATATAATTTCAGGGTAACAATTGCATTTAATGGATCGGCAGCCGGATTTTTAGTATCGGGGTTGATGTAATTTAATACCAGCCTGCTGAGGGTATTCATATCGGCGCCCAACTGATTTAGTATATGCCTGCCTGCTATTGCAGTAGAAGGGCTGCCGGTGGAAACAGAATCGGCGCTGCCGGGTCCCAGGTATTGCTTCAACCCGGTGAGGCTTATGTAGTCGTTTTCAATTCCTTTGAGGGTAATGATATTCTGCTGGTCGTTGTTGACTGCAAATACTTTGTCTTCGGCTACGGGAGTTACTATCTGTATGCCTTTAAGGTTTTTAATTTCCTTTATTTTGTTGCTGTCGACTGCAAAGAATTTCCCTCTGGCGGCAGAGATTTTGATATCAGGGTAAAACACTTTGTAAGTGTCTTTTACCAGCGATTCTAGTCCGTTGAAGACCGAGAAAATAATGATCATAGCCGCGCTACTGACAGCTACTGCGCCCATACTGATGCGTGAAAGTACAGGCGTGGCATTGGCCGATCCCCTGCCCAGCAGGTATCTGAAAGCCAGTTTCCATATCAGCCTGTTATTCATAAATCAAAATTCGTGTGGAAAGTATAAAAGTACAGGAACAATTTTATAGTGGCTCTCAAAAAAAGTAAACAGATAAAATACCAATCCAATTTAATTTTGTGCGACCCCTTTGGGGTCGGAAATAATAGTTTAATTTGTTGCTATATGCATGGGGTTCTGACGAAGTCACCCATCAGGTTTAAAGTATAGGTTATTGTGCAAATAATATTGACCACGGTGTACTTTGTTGTAAAGAAATTGAACCACAAAGAACACAAAGGATAACACAAAGTGCTCAAAATATTTAAGTTATAAAAAAAGGTACACAAAGTGTGTTCCCCAATAAATTTCTATTTTATCTCTTTATGTTTTAATAATAAAATTGCTTCCTGAATTCTGCTGTTCACTATACATCTTCCTGATCTGTATGTGGATGGATCTTTTCTCTATCCTCAGCAATTTTTTTGAATAGTTCATCCATTTTAAACAGGTGATCGAGTGTGTCATCATTGAAAAAATGGAGTTCAGGCACACGGCGCAATTGGTTTTTGATGCGCTGGCCCAGTAGCTTGCGCCACTCCCAGCCACGTTCTTTTATTTTATGCAATAATTCTGCCTGATCTTTTACCTGGAAAAAACTCAGGTATACGCGGGCCTCCAGCAGGTCGGGGGTAATCATCACTTTTGAAATGGATACCATGCCGCCATCTATGATATTCATTCCTTCGCGCTGAAAAATGTCGCTCAGCTCTTCCATCACCAGTTTGCCTACCTGTTTTTGCCTTTTATTCTCTTCCATAACTCTGAAATTCTTGGCTAAAGTTAGGAATAATAATGGCTCTGTTGATAATGGCTCAATTACTTATAGATTTTGCAGTATAAAAATAAGCGCTGAAAAGTCTCACGCAAAGTCGCAGAGGCGCAACATGCAGTAATATTCTGTAGATTAAAATGCAAGCGCGCAAAGCCATCAAATTCATGCAAATGTCAAATTTATACGTCTATGAGCTGTCAATGACTGTAGCAAACAGAATACACAGACCACTTGTCAAAAAGGGGAATCGAATGAAAAGAGTAGTACTCAACAGCACCATAGGTTTATTGTAGTGCAGGAAACGGTTAAAACCGTTAATTAAATCCTGAATTTCAGGTCCCACGGTTAAAACCGTGGGCTATGTTTAGAGGAAATCTTTAATGATTAAAATTGCAGCAATAAATATGATATCTGGATGAACAAATCCTAAAGGGTTGTATGGTAGGAGGTTTGAATCGGGATGTGGGCAACTTCTCATTTTATTTATGGAAATTGGGATGTGAAAAAATAAAAAAGTGTTTATTGATAATAAATAGTGGATAATTCCTAAATTCGTCCATTAATTAGTTTTTATGAAGAAGTTATTATTTGGGCTTTGTTGTATTGCAATAATTTTCGAGAGTTGTAATGGCTGTAAGGAGAATAATGGGGTTATTATGTGGCCTGTGCCTGTGCCAGTTGGTACTGATTCAAGTTATGTGCTTCCGGCAGGTTCTTTGCCTTCCTTACAACCACATAATGTATTGATTGAAGAATTTTCGGGGCAGGCATGCAGTAATTGCCCTGGTGGACATACTACGCTGGATGGTATAGAAGCTTCGCATCCAGGGCGGGTAAATATAGTAACAATGTACTTCAAAGGTCAACCTCAGGCAATACCGCCTAGTGGTGCTATTTATGATTTCAGAAATGATACTGCTTATTCTATTACACAATTGATTTATTCTGATCTTGCTGGATTACCATCTTCTGGAGTTGACAGAATTGGATCATCACGTACTTTTTTGGGTGCCAGCAGCTGGGCTGGTCCTATTACCAGTCAGCTGACGCCTCCTGTGCCTGATTCTATTAACCTGGGAATATCCAGCAGTTATAATACACTCACCGGAATTGCAACTATTACGGATACTGTTACTTACCTTTATAACGTATATGGGCACCAGAATGTATCCATATATGTGGTTGAGGATAGCCTGATTGATAAACAGGAGTTTCCAACAACAATCAATCCTGCGTATCTTTTCATGGATGTTTTTCAGGCAATGGTTAATTCAGCACCAATGGGAAACCCGGTTCTTGATTCAATGGTAAGCAAGCCACAGGGACAGGTATACTGGCGCAAGTATACATTTAATCCTTCTACTACTCGTATAGTTAATCCGCGTCATTGCAGGGTAGTAGCGTTTATTAATAATCAGGGTACTGGTGGGGATTACCGGGTATTGCAGTCAGTGCAATGCAAGCTGGTGCCTTAAAAATCTGATATCAGTAATTTAAGTTATTTTGCCCCGTTATTACGGGGCATATTTTTAATTAATAATTCAGGATGGGAAAGTTGAAAAATATAATCTTAATACTTTTTTCAGGGGTGATTGCGGGGGCATTATGGAGTTGTAATGGCCATGAAGAAACCAATAAAGAACCAGTAAAAGAAACCCCAAAACCACCAGTGGTTAATGTGCCTCAGTTTGATGCGGATACGGCTTTTGATTATGTAGCAAAACAGGTGGCAATGGGGCCGCGTACACCAGGCTCAGCGGCTCAAAAGCAGTGCGCTGAATGGATGGCAGGTAAACTGAAGGTAGTATGCGATACAGTATACAGGCAGAATGTGCAAGTGACCGGCGGTGATGGGAAATCGCTACCCTGTATGAATCTTATAGGCGTTATTAACCCCAAGGCCACAAAACGGATACTGTTTCTGACACACTGGGACAGCAGGCCATGGGCCGACCAGGACACAAAGGATAAAGACAAACCCATTCTTGCCGCCGATGATGCCGGTAGCGGGGTAGCGGTGCTGCTGGAAGTGGTCCGGCAACTTAAAGCTCATGGGCTGACAGCCAATGAGGGCGTGGATATACTGCTGGAAGATGTGGAAGATTATGGACGAAGCCAATGGGGCGAAGAAAGCTACTGCCTGGGTACCCAATACTGGGCACGGCACCCACATGTGGTGGGATACAAGGCCGACTTCGGGGTGTTGCTGGATATGGTGGGGGCAAGGGGCGCTCAGTTCCCGATGGAGGGAATCTCCACCCAATATGCAGGCGATGTGCAGCAAAAAGTGTGGCAGGCAGCAGGCAATGCGGGTTACTCTTCCTATTTTCCCTATGTGGCAGCAGTGGATATTACTGATGACCATGTGGCTGTGAATAAGATAGCTGGTATTAAGACCATTGATATAATTAATCTTACGCAGGACCAGGAGCATCCGTTTGCGGCACACTGGCATACCCATGCCGATGATATGAGTATTATAGATAAGGGTACGCTGAAGGCGGTGGGGCAAACATTGCTGCAGGTGATTTATGAGCAGGCAGCAATTGGCGTGCCGGTGAGCAGTAAATAATTGTTAAGTTCTATACATTAGAAACTAAGCCGTAGTTTCTGTTAAAGGGTTTATCTTATATTTGCCGCAATTCATAAAAACTTATCGTTTGAAGTACCGTAACGCTGTATTGATTGTATTGCTTATAATCATCGCCGACCAGGCGTTGAAATTCTATATTAAGACCCATTTTGTGAACGGGGATGATGTGAAGATAATGGGTAGCTGGTTCCGGCTGCATTTTATTGAGAATGAGGGTATGGCTTACGGCCTTAAGCTGAGTGACTCGATTGCCGGGAAAATTGTATTGTCTACGTTCAGGTTGTTTGCGGTTATTTTTGGTTTCTTCCTGCTGAAAAAACTAGTGGTAAAAGGCTACACCAGGGGCGCAATAATCTGCGGATCGCTGATACTGGCGGGTGCGCTGGGTAATCTGCTGGACAGTATGTTTTATGGCCTGATATTTACTGATAGTCCGGCGAGTTGTTTTTCGGGTAATTATGAGAACTTTAAAAGCATGATGCAGAACCATAATCCATCGATAGTGGCGCATTATGTTAGTGTCGGGCATGGATATGGTCATTTTCTGAGGGGTAAGGTGGTAGATATGCTTTACTTTCCGGTGATAGACAATGTATTTGTGCCGCGTTGGGTGCCATTTATGGGCGGATCGCGGTTTACGTTTTTTGAGCCGGTGTTTAATGTGGCGGATGCGGCTATATCGGTGGGGGTTATAACCCTGGTGCTGTTTCAGAAGCGGTTGTTTCATAAGGCGGAATTAAATCCACCGGCACCGGAAGTGAATAATGCAGAAGCGGTTTGATTTTTATTATTAGTTTTGAATTTCATTCATGGAAGACAATCTATTATCTATAACGGTATGGCTGGCTGGCAGGAGCTACAGGCTGAGGGTGAAGCCGGAAGAGGAATCGGCGGTGCGGAATGCAGTGAAGGTGGCTGACTCGAAGGTAAATGAAATGCGCGCCCACTATGCAGGCAAAGACGACCAGGATTTTATGGCTATGAGTCTGCTCATGTATGCTGCCGACAGCGCTATTGAGTCGTTTAATAATCCGCTATTGCAGAGTGAGCTGAACAAGCTATCGGCGAAGATTGATAAGGTTTTGGGGTAGTTAAATGTTTCGGATAATCTTTTCTTTTGAATCCAATTGATTTTGTTACAATCCAATTAATTATCAACATTCGATACCATCGGCATCAGGGAAATTTACTTGATATTTTTACTATAAACATGGAATCCTTTCAGTATTTGAGTAAAGCTTATAATGCCAGTTTTCATATTTAAACCGTTGAAACGGTTTTGTACCTGTCGGCTGAAATATCCACAGTTGAAACTGTGGGCTATGTGAGGGTTCGATTTATTACTGCATCAGTCCAGCATACTATTTAGGTCTTCTACTTTAATTTTACGTTTCATGAATATTTTCATAATCATATAAATACCTTTGACTAAAATTGGATAGCTCCCATGGAGCATTGTCCCTATTATTTGAAATTGCTACAAAGCGGAAGCTCCTATCGGAGCATTCATGGGATACCTAAACAATTAAATGGGATAAAATTTTGTTCAATCTGATCAATCCAGCATACTATCCAGATCTTCTCTTTTAATCATTACAAATACTTTTTTGCCGCTTGGGGTGTACTCGGGCTGGGAGCATGCGAACAGCTCATCGATGAGGGCCTGGCGGCCTTCGGGCTGATTGATGGCGTGTTTGTTTCGGGATAGGCGGCGGGCCATGTGGGCGAGGAGCTGCTCGGTGCGCTTGTGAACGCCTTCCGATGATTCGTGCTTGAGGTGTTCTACTACTTCGTCGAGTATTTCCTTCTCATCGCCTGAGGGCATACCTGCCGGGATGCCCTGAACCACAAAAGTATTCTGTCCGAAATGCGCTATGTCGAAACCTATGCCGGCGAGATCGGGTAGCACCTCGTTGAGCAGGATGGCATCCTGAGGGGGGAGCTCAAAAGATATAGGGAAAAGTACCTGCTGGGATGGGGAGTTGCGGCTGTTCCACTCGGCAAGGAGGCGCTCGAACCAGATACGTTCCTGTGCGCGGCGGATGTGAATGAGCATCATGCCGGACTTTACTGTTGTGGCCAGCAGGGAACCATGGAGAAGCATCATATTGTTATTGCCCCTGGCTTCGGTTTCGGCGGAAGTGTGCAGTTCAGAAGGTTGAGAAGGCAAGGTAACTGACTCTACTGGCAAACTGTCAACTGCTAACTGCTTACTCTCCGGGGACTGGGCTATTTCGTAGAGCTCTTTCCATTGTTTCAGGCTGTCTTTGCGCTCAATGATATGTGCCTGGTTCTGGCCAGAGAAGGTGTTATATAAGTATCCTTTTTCGGTTTCTTCGCGCTGGCGGCTGGTGTAGGGGAGCCTTACAGAGTCGAGTTGCTGAATTTCGGGGTTGAGGGTAAAATCGAGCGATGGGGCTATATTGTAACGGGCCAGTGCGTGCTTAACGGCAGCCATCAGGTAGGAGTACATGAGGCGGTCGTCTTCGAATTTGACTTCCTGCTTGGTGGGGTGTACGTTTACATCCACACGGGAGGGGTCTACTTCCAGGAAGAGCACATAGAAAGGGAAACTGTCTTTTTCTATCAGCCCTTCGTAGGACTGGACTACTGCATGATGCAGGTAGTTATTTTTGATAAAACGGCCATTGATAAAGAAGAACTGCATGCCCCGTGTGCGGGTGGCGGCTGTGGGCTTGCCGATGAAGCCGTATATCTTCAATATATCGGCATCTTCTTCAACCGGGACGAGGTTTTTCTCGTATGTATGGCCCAACAGGGATACTATGCGTGATTTGAGGTTTCCGGGCTGAATGTGGTATTGCTCGGTGCCGTTGATCCACATGCGGAAGCCGATTGCAGGATTGGCGAGGGCTACGCGTGTGAACTCATCTAATATATGCCTTAGCTCGGTGGAGGCGCTTTTGAGGAAGTGCCGCCGGGCCGGGACATTGTAGAAGAGGTTTTTGACACTGATGCTGGTTCCTGCATTTACGGCGCAGGGTTCCTGCAGTTTTACTTCGGTGCCTTCTATTATAATACGTGTGCCGGTTTCGCTGGCGGGCTGGCGGGTTTTCAGTTCGACCTGGGTAACGGCGGCAATGGATGCGAGAGCCTCGCCACGGAAGCCCATTGTGCGAATTGTAAAAAGATCGTCGATGCTGCGGATCTTGGAGGTGGCATGGCGCTCGAAGCTCATGCGGGCATCGGTGGGGCTCATGCCTTTGCCATTATCGATGACCTGGACGAGTTCTTTGCCTGCGTCTTTTATAACCAGTTGAATATCAGTGGCTCCGGCATCTACGGCGTTCTCCAGCAGCTCCTTGACGGCTGATGCAGGGCGCTGTATGACCTCGCCAGCCGCAATCTGGTTGGCGATGTGGTCTGAGAGAAGCTGGATTACGTCGGGCAAGGGGCGTTTTTGTGCAAAGATATGCCGTTGGCGGGAATTTGTTTTTTTTAGGAATTTGGGTGATTGATGTTTAACCACAAAGGGCACAAGGGTTAGCACAAAGGGCACGATTTAATTAATTTATGAGCAAGGGCACAAAAGTATTTCCTGCCGGGTGTCGTTGAGCAGACAAATAGGTCTGCCCCGACGGTGGGTTTGGTGCAAATTGCACACAGGGTTTTAAAAAATAATTGCGCATGTTTTTATTGGTTTTCATTTAGTTAGGTGGTGGAAATTGCGCATTTTGTGGTGAGGTGTGCAATTTTGGGTGATTGATGTTTAACCACAAAGGGCACAAGGGTTAGCACAAAGGGCCCGATTTAATTAATTTATGAGCAAGGGCACAAAGTGTATTTCCTGCCGGGTGTCGTTGTGCAGACAAATGGGTCTGCCTCGACGGTGGGTTTGGTGCAAATTGCACACAGGGTTTTAAAAAATAATTGCGCATGTTTTTATTGGTTTTCATTTAGTTAGGTGGTGGAAATTGCGCATTTTGTGGTGAGGTGTGCAATTTTGGGTGATTGAT
>CAIVEH010000006.1 GCA_903904855.1 uncultured Bacteroidota bacterium
AAGCTCCTGGCTGTAGTATTCCTGATCTCCGATCTTCTTGTAAACGATACCATCTACAATGTGCAGCCTCATTTGTTCATTGATGATCTCAATACAACCTTCAATAAACTTCTGTGGGTTAATTTTGAACAAACGCAGGTTGTCGCAACCCTGTAGTATTTTAACTATTGAAGTCCTGGTAAGGTTGGTTTCATTTTGCAAGTAGGTAACTATATCTGGCAGTATCTGAACGTCTTGCTGTACCTGACCGTATGATGGTGTACGCTCGTTTACCAATGTCACACCACCCTTATCAATATCAACTGTTGCTTTGGAATAAATGATCTTACCTCTGCTTACACGCACATTTGATGAGATACTCCGTATACAAGCCTTGATAAGGCTATCAGAATCAAAACGAACGGAATAGGTAGTTTTGTATTTTATTCTTTCCCATAATGCCTGAAACTCTGGTTTTAGCAGCACTTCCTTTCTGACCCGAATCTGCTTCTTGTCATCATTTTTTTTAATATCCAGCTTACCAGCCACTTGCCTTAGTGTACTTACAATCTGGGCTTTTACATGGTCTTCCAGAGCCTCTGGCAACTCTACGGCACCTGTTCTCAAATCGTGTTTCAGAAGATCTTGCACCTTGCCTTTTATGTCTACATAGCCTCTTAAGGTAAGATAGTTGAAGATGTCTTCGGATTTATCCTGACCAAGGAATATGGGTTCATTGCCATCCATTTCGACCGTTATGCTACTAAAGCTATGGGGTTGCAATAAGCCAAAAACGATACCTGTTTCATCCTCTATTTCCTTTTGGAAGTTCTTTACAAATTCTTCATACGACTCATTTGCCATCACAGTGAGTGTGTTGGTTTCAAAGCCATGAACCCTTTCTCCGTCCTGATTAACACAAAGGCGCAATCCACGACCAATTTCCTGCCTTCTGGAGATGTCGGTTCCACCTGTGTCTTTGAGGGTACATATCTGGAAGACATTGGGATTATCCCAGCCTTCACGAAGAGCAGTATGTGAAAAAATGAATCTTAGTGATGACTCAAACCCCAGGAGCTTTTCTTTATCACGCATTATGAGGTTGTAGGTTTCTTCATCGTTTTTGGTTTTACCAGTAGTGTCTTTATAGTATTCAAATTTATCCTTGTTATTGCTGGCTTTAGGCTTTTTGTCGATAGCGAAGTAACCATTGTGTACCTGGTTTGCTTCTACATCCAGATCCTTGACCTGGGCGAACAATGTTTTGTAAGCTGGGCGTTTGATGATCTTCTTATACTCCTCTTCAAAAATCCTGGCATAAATGCCATTTTGAGCGTTACCATCAGCATCATATTCCCTGTAGTTACTTACCTTATCAATAAAGAACAAGCTGAGAACCTTTATACCACGAGGGTTAAGCATCATCTCTTTGTTCAGATGCTCCTCGATGGTTTTGGCTATTTGCGCCCTCTTTAATGCCAGTTCATCAGCTCCACCAATGCTGGTATTCAGGCGTATCTGCTTGTCGTTCGTGAAGTCTAAACACTCGTCTACAAATATTGACCTTCATTTTTAAATCAAACCTCAACCTTAAAAATTTCTGGAAACCAAAATGATGTGAAAACTTCAAAAATCTGGGAGCCAAAAAAAAATCCGAATATTTAAGGGTTCATCTTAATTGAAGATACTCGGCAACCATAAAAAAGCATCGGCATAAAACCAGCTGGTTTAAGTTTGAGATCCACCCATACCTAACATATAATATATTGTGTTATATGTTAGAGATTCTGGAGATTGATGTGATGGTGATAATAAAGAGGGATCCTGGATAGCCAGAAATGTTCTGGTTTGCATGAAATAGAATTGATGATCAACGGATACACAACAAATGAAATATATTGTAATTAATTAAATACATTTGGTGCTCCTGGGATATTAGTTGTTGCCAGTATTATCAGAAGTTCATTATTAAAGTATACTCCAGACTGGTACACAAAAACATACCCAAGGCCCCTTGTTTTATACCAATAATAGCGTAATTCTGGCCCTACCAATAAAGTGGTCTAACAATGAAAGTATTCTACTCCAGGGTGTCCAGCAACGATGGTACACAGAACCCAGAACGCCAGCTCCAGAACCTCAAGCAATTTGATTATGTCTTAACCGACTATTGTTCTGGTTCAATACCACTATACGAAAGACCGAAGGGATCTGAGATAAAGAAAATGATTGATAGTGGAACCCTGGAACACCTGGAGATCCACTCCATTGATCGCCTGGGGAGATCTACCCTGGATGTACTAAGCATCTGGGACGACCTCACCAAACGAGGGGTAACTGTCAACTGTAGGAATCCCAACATCCGCAACATTGATGAGCACGGTAAGGTGGACAAGTTCAGTGAGCTGATGATGTCCATACTATCAACCATGGCATCGTTTGAAAGGAACCTCATTCGTGACCGCCAGATGGAAGGAATCCGCATCCGTAAGGAAAAGAAGCTCTACTCTGGTAGGCGTATCGGAACCACCGACACTCCAGAAGGGCTACTACAAAAGGAACGCTCGAAGAAGATATTATCATACATCGCCAAGGGCTACCCCTATGAAGAGATAGCCAAACTGATACCCTGTTCCAGAACAACCATAGTTAAGGTCAAGAAGACCAAAGAACAGCTGGCTGCTACAGCTTAGCAATATCAATACCTATGTCGGTGATCTCTGGCTCAAAAGCCCTGGAGAACCGTTCAATACTCTTGCTTTTCTTCTTGTGGATACTCCAGGCATGATTGGGCTTGAAGATCGAACCTCTGGGGGTAAGATGACCATTATCGTTCATCCACTGAGATATTTTGATATAACTGTTGCCGTCCTTATGCATCTGGTCTATGGTATCATAGAGAAACTGTTGATAGTCTGAGTACGGTGCAGTCCAGAGGGTGGCTGAATAGTAGTCAACAGAAAGACTAAGATAAAAGCGATTGGAGGCACTATGTACATCACCAGGTATTGTCCCTTTCTGGGAAATGCTATCACAGTGTAGTAGATCACTGGCAGTTTTCGCTTACCCCATTTAATCCTTCCTGTGCCACAGTAAGCTTTGCATTCCTGGTGCCTGCACCGGTTATGATCCATATGCTGTCGTAGTCGTCATCGGCCCATACAGGCACCTGGCTGGCAGGTACGCCCAGCGCTCTCGAAATAGGCATTGCATTATGATGTTCCCATACTACCAGTATATTGCCTTTCTTATGGTTTTTAGTCATAAGCGCTTTTAGTTCTTTTGCGACACCGGTACTGTCTGTTTTTTCAAACTTCGTATTGATACTGATGTTGTATCTGGCTGCCAGCGGCGTTACCGTTTGAAACATGCGCGAGTGCTTGGTAACATTACCCTCCTTCATTTTTGGCACATAAATATAGTCTGGCACACCATAGCGGCTCTCCAGCATCCTGGGCAGCGCAATGGCCCTGTTCAGCCCTTTGCAGTTCAGGTTATCGCCCTTTTTAGGTTTCTCGCCATGGCGAAGAATAATCACAGAATCCTGCGCCACAGCCCTGCCAATGAACCCTGCCGACGTAAATACAAATAGTAAACAAACTGCAAATGATAACTTCATGCTTTATTGGTTATTAACCCGCGAAGGTATTGCCCTAATTCAGTAACAGGAGCGGTAAGGATCATTGGTAACATAAAGTTGTTATTGAAGGGGGAAGTGATATTATTGTATGAACCGGGAATTATAGGGGTATGCACAGGGCCTTACTACATAACTGCGCCAGACTGATTGATTCCGTTCGTATTACAAACGCACAACCATTTCATTCGCGTTACAAACGCGAACGAGTGGGATTTTCAGAACATTGCGGTAAGCCCCAAAGAACAGGGATTTTCAAATCTGAATAAGCTCTTGCCTGGGGAAATTTATCAGTTAGCCTATTGAATTATTAATAGTTGTTATGGCTTTTGAAAACTACCCACTTGCTGCACAGCACTTCCCATCTGCTGTACAAAATTGCCCACTTTTGCAGAATTGAGGAACGCAAATTATTGATTTTCAGTATGTTAATTTTTCAGACGAATATTTTATGCTTCTGCAAGCTAACAACAAGGTATAGGGTAATTTTCTGTTATTTCCATTGTAGTAAATCATTGGTTCCAGGATTTGGGTATAATTGAAAGTATGTTGTTTTAATTGTTATGCCTAAAGTGTTGGTTATCAAATTACATACTCAATATTTAGTATGAAAAATAGGGTATATTCAGGTATAAAAGGGTATATTTAGGTATAAAAAGGTATAAAAAGGTATATTCCGGGTATAATGTAATTTGAAATTCGGGGTAAATTGGATAAGAACTGTTTCATAGTTTAAATAATTATCAAATATCCTAATAATATGGAACAAAGGTAAACTAAGTAGTTGATATTTCCTAATTATTTAGCATATTTATTTTGGATCAGAATTTAAAGGATTAAAGAATTTTCGGAATAGTTTGGTAACAGCTGCTTTAAGTGCAGGCCTATGCCCTTTGCAAACTGGCGAAATTATTTAAACACAGGTCTGCTATGTACAGGGCTTAACTACAGACCTGCAGTTGATGCTGATCTAAACACCCCGGAAACTATTGCATTAGATAGTAATAATATATATATATATCGGATGCAGGAAAAAATTGCATCCGTAAAATTGATAGAAATGGTATAATATCAACTGTGGCTGGCAATGGCATTCAAGGAATGAGTGGTGATGGAGGCCCTGCAACAGATGCGGAATTAAATATTCCGACAGGTTTGGCTTTTGATGCTGAAGGTAGTTTGTATATTGCTGATACATATAACAACCGTATACGCAAAGTAACCAACGTAGGGCCGAGTTTAATAAAAGGATTGCAACCAACTTCTATCAATTACAATGTTTATCCTAATCCATCCAGTTTTAAGATTTCACTTAGTGGGATATCGAAACATGACCGGTTGAGTATGTATGACTTGTGGGCCAGGAAGGTATATGAAACTACAATCCTCACAGATGAGCATGAGGCTACAATAGATATATCGGGCCTGCCAGATGGCAATTATGAGCTTAAAATAGAAAGTGCAACCGGATTATTGGTAACACAGAAGATTGTAAAGAATTGAGTTTGTCTGACTAGTAAGGGAAAAGCATAATGAATATTCTATACCCTGAGGATTAGCCTGCTCTTCGATATCTCAGGGCATGCTAATCTTCAGGGCATGCTCCCTAATACTATCTCAGGTTGCACAATGGCGAGATATTGTTGAAGCGTGCTATGGCCACTGAAGCTGAATAGCTGCAATATGCCGGGACCAAAAAATCAGAATATAAAGCACTCCTACTGCTCTTCTCCTTTAATCATATGTTCCCATGTTGTTTCGGCATAGCTGGTCCATACCAGCCAGAGGAGGATGCAGGAGAGTAAAAGGAACAGGAGTTTGAGCCAGAGGAGATGGACACACATATAATGGCCAAAACCAAGGATGCTGATAAAGGCCATGGACAGCATGGATTTGAGTACGCGGCCTGCGCCTTGTTTGGTTTGCTCAATGATGGAGAATGGCAGATGCTTGAGGTTGATACGGGCCATGGCGCCAACAAAGACGGTGGCGTTGACAAGGGCCAGGATAACATCCCAGATAGCTGAGGGGCCCCACACATAAACAACGAAAACGGCCAGCGCTAAAAAAAACGGCAGAAAGAACTTGACCCACAGGGCTTTGAATGCTCCGATCATGATTTTGCCGGGCACTGCTACCGGTGCGGCATAATAGACCCATGCAGCCTTGTACTGTTCGCTCATGGCCAAATAGGCACTGGCGGAGATCATGACAAAGGATGAAAAATAAAGCAGGAACAGGTGGACGGGCCTGTCGGGCAACTGATGGAACACATCGGTAAGGGATTGATGGTTCTGGGTAAGGATATAAAAGAAATAGATGGGGATAAAGGCAAAGGAAGGATAAACCCGCATACGGAAGGTGCGGCTGCGCGAGGTTTGCAGCCAGGCGATCATAAAACCAGCGCGGGCATCGTCGCTGGCATTGAAGGCGTAGGCCAGTTTCTGGTAAAACCTGCCGGGGGCTTTGCGCCGCACGCCATTCACCAGCGGGTTGTAACCGCCAGAGTCTACTGTATCTATACCAGCTATGCGGCGGGAGAACTGAGGGGCCAGGAAGCGTACCAGCAGGTACATACATGCCAGAGGAACCACAACTGCCAGTGCGCTGCAGACAGCAGTGCCTTTGAGTGCGACTGAGAAACCGATCCATGACCAGCAGGTGGCCAGCCAGTAGGTAGGGGCGAAGCGGATCCAGGGATAGGACAGGATATTGAAGTCGTGCGGGTTGTGGCGGTCGAACAGGCGGGGCAGCAGGTAGACACTGGCAAAAAAGATGACGGATGTAAATACCTGGAAGTAGTTGATGACGTCTTTGAATTTTTCGGGTTTAGCAAGCCTTAAAACCAGCAGGTAGAAGCCATTGACGAGGAACAGCACCAGAAAAACGAGCAATAACAGTGGAAGGAGAAACAGGCATGCCGATTTCCAGCCATCGGTAAAGCCGAGCAGGACCCAACCGGGCAGGGCAAGAGGAATAACCACGCGCACCAGGTAGATGAATATATGCAACATACGCGACAGGACAATGGTACGGTCGCTGACAGGGCGTGGGAAGAGTATATACTTGTCGCGGGAATCGAACAGTACGCTGGAAAAATCGGTGATGAGCATAAAAGTTATTATGGCCAGCAACATGGAGAAGTAAAAGGTGAGGGAGAATATGCGGTCTTCGATAATGGAAAGAGGCAGCATATATATGGCACCCATGCAAAGGAAAACCAGTGAGCTGATCAATGAGCCGTATTTCATCTTCCGCTTCCTGGTTTGCTGGCGACCTATTGCGAGTGGCTTGCGGTCGTCGAGGGTCAGCTTAAGGCCTAGTATGGCTTTGAGCTGCACAGTATCTGCGCCCAGGCTTCGCCACAGAAACGAAGGAAGCATAACCAGGTATAGGAGGAATTTGTTCATTTTTTGGTTAGTATTTAGTCTAAAGTAGTTAGCATTTAGTCTAAAGTATTAATTGTTTTAGGGGTATAGTTGAGATATAGTAACGTAAATTTGATGTATTTTTTTATGCAAAAATCGTAATAATCATATTGTTTATAGGCAATTGTACATGTCAAGATTTGACAACTTTTGAAAAGTTGTCAAATCTAACCATAAGGTCCGATGTAATTATTGAAAATGAATTTACTATCATCGATTTGACTTAAAATTGGATTTTGTTTATTGATTAAAAATCGATTATTAACTACTGCGTCTGTCATTCATAGCGGCGGCAAGGTCATCAGCATTCCGGACCTGGTTGCCACTGGAAGTAAGCCGGGAAAAAATCTGCTCGAGTGAGTCAGTACCACCCTGGCGGAGTTCCTCGAATGTGCCATCGGCTATGATAGAGCCATTGTTGATGAGCACTATGCGGTCGGATACTTTTTCTACTACGTCCATCATATGGGAGCAGTAGAAAATGGTTTTTCCCTCGGCTTTCAGCGCCTGCAGCAGTTCCTTAACCAGAATTACTGCATTGGCATCGAGGCCAGAGAGGGGTTCGTCCATAACCACAATAGTAGGGTTGTGGAGCAGGCCGGATGTAATGAGTACCTTCTGCTTCATGCCTTTGGAAAAGCTGTCCATGCGCTGGTCGATATTATCGATTAGGCTGAAGGAGGTGAGCATTTTGCGGCTACGCTCTTCAATAACATCATCGGGCAGGTGGTAGAGCTTGCCTATAAAAGCCAGGTATTCCCTGGGCGTAAGAAGGTCGTAGAGTTCGGCCAGCTCGGGTATATAGCCAACTTTGCTTTTAACGTCCAGAACATTGGTGCGGAGATCTTTATCGAAAACGAAAACATCGCCGGTATAATCCTGAATGATGCCGGTAAGTATCTTTACTGTGGTAGACTTACCGGCGCCATTGGGGCCTATATATCCGATGATCTGCCCCGGATAGATATTGAGGTTAATATCGTTGAGAACGACCTTGTCGCCATATTTTTTATTCAGATGACGGACGGTAATTATGGGGAGCATGTTACTTGATATTTACAGTTGGCAGTCGCTAGTTTATAGTTTACAATTGACAGTTTACTTAGCCTGCTTTTACCAGCCTGAATGCGTGATTCCACTGGCCACGAAGCATACCGGGGATGCACCAAAGCATGCACAAAGGCTCGATAGCGCGGGCTCCGGTGTCCTTGCCCATGTCTTCGGTTTCCCAGCCAAACTGGTCGAGTATGTGGGTTACTTCTTTTTTTGAGTTGTCGTTGTTGCCACAGATAAACATTGATGGCTTTTCCTTAAAAGGCGGATTAACCATAAATGCATTGCCAACACTGCTGAATGCTTTTACAAAGTGAATTTCGGGAAACTGGGTCTGCAATTGCTCCAGCAATGATTCTTCAAGCGTGGTGAAAAACTTTAACACTCCATTTTCGGGTGGGGCATCGGCAATAGGATTGGTGGTATCGATAACGGTTTTCCACTGCATATTCTGCGGGCCTGCTTCTTCAACAGCAAGTGCTGCGGCACTACCTTTAACAGCCAGTACCACTATATCGCCATAGGCAGCTGCTTCTTTAAAGGTGCCTATATGTGCATGAACACCACCTTTTTCTTTCCAGTCTGCGAGTTTGCTGGTATCGCGGGAGCCCAGCATTACCCTGTAATTGTGTTTTAGAAAACCATTTCCCAGTGATTGGGCTACTACGCCGGAACCAATAATTCCTATTTTTTTCATGACTTGAATTTTGGCGAAAATTAGCATAAAAAATGAACTAATACTGTGCCGGGCGATTTTTCTTTTTATTTATAAACAGATCAGTAAATAAGTCAGGCCCGTTTATTATGGCTTTGTGAATTCACCGACATTGCATCCTTATTAACAATTAATGTCTTACCTTTAAAATAATTGTAGAATTACAGCGCACGATAGCTTTCTCTTTTCCACTTCTTATATCAGACCAGGTGGGTATGTAAATTCAATTTTCCGCACTTTCTATTGATTTTAGTTTCACTTAAGGACTTGGATTGTTATGTTTATTTTAATTTTTTTTGTGGCAATTTGGTATGCCTCATTATTTTGCCAAACTTTTTTTCAGCACAGATATGCAGCACATGGGGCATTTAAAATGAGTAAAACGACTGAGAAAGTATTTTATGTGCTGTCTTATATTACACAGGGATCAAGCTATATGAGTCCGCGGGCATATGCTATAATGCACAGAATGCACCATGCTTACACGGATACTGAACTGGATCCGCACTCACCATCGTACTCTAAGAATGTATTTGATATGATGTGGCGCACGCGGAATATATACAAGGATATTATGAACGGCAAGATGGTAGTTGATCCCCGTTTTCTGAAAAACCTCCCGGAGTGGCCGGCTTTTGACCGCTGGGCCGATTCCAGTCTGTCAAGGTTGTTATGGGTAGGGATATACATTACTATCTTTGTATTACTGCATGCATCGCCATGGATGTACCTTTTGTTGCTGCCCATATTTGCAATGGGTGCGGTGCACGGCGCTATCATTAACTGGTTTGCCCATAAGTATGGCTATACCAATTATAGGCTGAAAAACACCTCACACAACCTTTTATCAGTAGATATACTAATGCTTGGAGAATCTTATCACAACAACCACCATAAATTTCCATCGTCTATCAATTTCGGAAGAAAGTGGTATGAGATTGATCCGATATACCCAGTGATAAGGTTGTTTGGCTGGATGGGTATCATTAAGTTGCCAAACCTGGCAAATGTGCCGGTGCAGGGGGAGAATGAGTTTTAATAGTTATTTATTACACTTGCTTCTTTTTCTTTTTTTACTAATTGCAGGATGATAAATAATGCCATCATGCTGCTCAGTGCGCCGAAAAAGCACCATACGGAGACGATATAGTCATTGTAGCAGAACCTGGAGATAAGGTAGGAGCAGAGCAGCAGCGCGCCTAAAATATTCATGCGACGGATGCTGGAAATGAATGTGGGTATCATAGCCGGAATAAAATAGATGATGCCGTAAAACCACCTTTTAGAGAGCGGGAAATCGAGTGCATACTGAATATGGAAAGGGCTTATGGCAATATGGGCATCGAAGCGAATGAGACACCAGGTGAAATAAATGCCGGTAAGTATACCTGAGACTAAAAAATACCCGAGCAATTTTTTTCGCCCTGAGTCTTTCTCAACAAGCAGGACACAAAGGGGTATAAACAAAGGCCACCCCACCTGGGCCATTATAAGGAAGGCATACATAGAAGGGGTGAGCAGCGCCAAATAGACTGGATCATTTAAAGAGAGCCATATGAATCCCTCACACATTTGCTGCACTGCGAAAAGCAGGGGCATACCTGCAAGTATTTTCTGTGGTGCAGTGCGTGTTTTCGCCATGCTCACTGTGCCAATAGTAACCAGAACGGATGCTGAAATAAAGCTTGCTGAAGCAGAAAAACACATGGCTAAAAATAATAAGGAACCATCAAAAATAAAAAATCCACCTGAGGAGTTCAGGCAACTCCCCGGGTGGTATAAATTACCCTTAATCAGTTTTTAAATTGTTCCTCTGCTCAGTTTATTAAGCAGTGTAACATAGGCTGCTTTGGCACCTGGTGGCAGTTCTGAAATAACTTCCGGCTCAATATGAGGGTAAGACCTAGTATCAGGCCACTCAATTTTACCATTCCACTTTTTTTGCAGATCAGGTGGCGTTTGTTTCATGATCCTGCCAAAAGAGGCATTGAACTTACTTTGTAATTCAGGAGTTATGACCATATTGAGCAGAATTGAAATTGCATTATTTATACCGATACTGAATAAATAACGTACTCATTTTCATGAGCAAATTATTGCCAACATTTGCATATAATCAGGAAAGGTAACACTTTTTACCTTCGTTAGGCCAGTAAAGAAAAATAATACTGATAGCTGCTTGATTGTTGTTTATTGACCCGGTTCATTAGCCTATCTGTTGGGATAAGGATTTTCGGGTTAATTTACTCAAAGGGTTAGTGGAATATATTTAATAAATAATTTGTGGTTTGTTCCTGGCATTTTGGACAATTATAAACTCATTGGGTAAAGGAAAAATAAACCAAGCGATTATATACACCTATTGTAACTATGGAAACATTATGTACCTTTACTATCTTGCAATATGATTGTGAATTTGTAAAAGCCAAAATAAGTATATTTTATTATATGTAAATTTTAAATTGTCAAAATCTATGAGGAAATTTTTATTTACTTTTAGTATGTTGCTAGCAACCATAGGCATGGCTGTTGCTCAATCTTCTTCAAAAGATACCAGTGGAGATATTAAGGTGTATAATAACTATGACTTTGTGCCCGGCCAGAAAGTTATTTTTGAAGATCATTTTACTAACGATCAGGATGGCGAATATCCGGCACAATGGAAACTGGACCGAGGGCAGGGCGTAATGAATATCATTAATGGCGTAAATGCCTTCTTACTCACCGAAGGCAACTATGCAATGGTAAGCCCGAGGATGAAAACCCAATATTACCTGGGAGATACTTTTACTATTGAATTCGACTTTCTGATGTCCAAAGCTGGTGGCTTTGGGCCACTTTTAAGGTTTACAAGCAGCAAAAATGCAATAGACCTCCACATAGACGGTGTAGGAAATATTGATGACGGGAACGTGCACGCATCTTATCCAGGCGACCATAAACCTGAGGTATTCCGCAACAAGTGGCACCATGTTGGGATAATTTACAAAAACAAACAAATAAAAATATACCTGGACCAATACCGCGTATTGGTTGACCCGGATTCAAAAATTATTACGCCAGCCTGGGTAACCTTTGCAGGTATAGGCTCAAAAGAAACACCTATAATTTTTACAAATGTGCGTATAGCTCAAGGAGGGGGGATGAACATAATTGGTAAGAAATTTACGGATGCAAAGATCATTACTCACGGCATTAACTTCGACTACGACAAAGCAACCCTGAAGTCCGAAAGTATGGGTACGCTAAACATGATACAGAAGATAATGACCGGTGACCCAGATGTTAAGTTTGAAGTAGGGGGGCACACCGATGGTGATGGTGATGATGCTTACAACCTTAAGCTCTCGCAGCAAAGGGCTGATGCAGTGCGCAACCAGCTTATTACTATGGGAATAAATGGCGACAGGCTTACAGCTAAGGGCTATGGAAAAACAAAACCCATTGACGATAATGCTACTGAGGAAGGTAAGGCAAATAACAGGAGGGTGGAATTTGTGAAAAAGTAATCGCAAATTTTCATATAGTCTTTACATACCGGTAAGATAATTACCGACTTTGAACATTTGCCAGCACACATAAATAATCTAAAACAATGAAAAATATTATCCTTACATTAGGAATATTTATGGCAACTACAGGTGCTGTATTTGCACAGAATAATCCAGTTGCAAAAAGCACTTTCAATGCATCGGTTACCAAGCTGAGCACAGCTATTGATCAGAAATCGCTAAGTATTCAGAATGGGGCGATTCATGATCTTTTGGGGCTGATGGCCAATCAGCTTACGTATCTTAAAGCTACCTGCGGAAAGCCCGGAACCCCACAGGGGACGCAAGACCATCAGACAATTACCAGCGATACCGACGTGGAAACCTATGTGAAGGGCTTGCCCACAAATGCTATAGTTGCAGATAAAGCTACTCTCATCAGCAAGCTGAATCAGTTTGCCGCTACCTGCAAATAGAAATAGAGTTTAACAGAGATCGTTTTTAGTGCCGTAAATAATTTTCATACTACAAGTAAACAGCTACCTGAGTGACAGGATTTGCCAACTTTTTAAAAGTTGGCAAATCTTACCAAAGTACAATGATTAAGGAATAGGCTTTACCGAGTAAATGAAGCTATCAATAACTTTATGGGGGCAATCAATGAATTTTTCTTCCACATAAATAGTTACTGGCCCGGGATCATTTACCCTGATATTGTATTTGCCATTGCTGCCAGTTACTTCACCACGGCTAAGATGGAGATTGAGTCTGTTTGGATCAATCAATGGTACATTTACGGTTACAGGATTGTCGGCTCCTGCATTTATAAAATGTGCGTTTGCGATATCGATACTGGCAGACCTCCTTGTAACAAAGTATTCACCCTGAAATGGTAATTCCCGTTCTGTGCTATCACAGTTTTTTACCTTTATTTTGCCTTGATAGGTTTTTTTTCCTGTGGTCGTAGGTTCAACTGTATAGGAGGCTATTCCGTTATAAACAGGAATGTTGCGGCCATTTACTTCAGCTGCTTCTATTCTTACTGCTATCCCAAATACAGATTTTACATCGTTAAACATCAGGATAGATGCCTCATATCGTTCTCCAATAAATACTATAGGCGAATTGGATATAACAACGGCACTTGTTGGGTCGAATTGAAACACACAACCACTATTGGCTTTATCGATGAGTGATGTTATAAGTGTTTTGGCAATGCAGGACAAATCCAATTTGAGCCGTGTAAGGTTCATTACTGCAATGGATAATGAAATGTCCTTACCAAATTTTTTATCTGCCCAATCCGGCGTATTCCCTAAATCATCGTGGTACTTAATATCGATCAATGATTTTTTCATACGATCTTTTTCCGGATCTGTAAAAGATGAATCAAATAAATCGTTTATCGTTATGTCCAATCGTTTTTTCAGGTCTTTTGTCTTGCCGGATTTTAGCATCAATTCATACGAAGTTGTTGTTTTGGCACGTTGCCTTAAACTGATACCGGTTTTGTCATAACCATCTCCTGCTTTGATCAGTTCAGATTGCAGGGAGTCAATATTGCTACGAAGATCATCTATGCTTTTATTTACCCATAGCATCTTATCTATGTAAGGCCTTACAAGCTCTTCCCGATGTTTAAGCTTTCCCTCCTTCACATAGTTTAAAAGCTCCGCGACTTTGCTTTGCATTTCCGAATCATCTACCTTAAACTGATAGTTCAGGTTGTCAATAGTATTCAGGTATTTTGCGGTATTGCTGCAGCCGGTAATGCAACTGAATATTATCACAGATACAAGGCATGATAATATCGATATAATCCATTTCATATACTGCTATAGTGTGACTAATGATCAATGCTCCACATAATGGTGGTCTTATAACACAAGATAATATTTTTTGTGAGGATATAAATATTCTAATTTTGAAAATTCTATGGTAAGTGTAGCAGAAGCCCAAAAGATAATAGAGTTACAGGACAGGGATTATGGTTCTGAGCTTGTTCCGTTTGAGCAGACTTTGGGCCGTATATTGGCGGAGGATTTATATGCAGACAGGGATTTGCCTCCCTGCAACCGGGTAACTATGGATGGAATTGCTATCCAGTATAGTTCATTTGAAAAGGGCATCAGGGTATATAAGGTTGCAGCTACTATTGCTGCCGGGGATGCTCCCACAGACATTACAGAGGAAAGTGAATGTGTGGAGATCATGACCGGGGCAGCAATGCCGGATAGCACCGATACGGTAGTCCGATATGAAGATGTTGCAATATCCAATGGAATTGCCACAATTACGGCCGACGATATCAGGAAAGGACAAAACCTGCACCTTAAAGGCAGGGATAAAAAACAGTGTGATGTTGTTGCCAAAGCCGGACAAGTAATCAGCCCGGCTTTGATAAGTATGGCAGCATCGGTTGGGAAGAGGGAGTTGCTGGTAAAGAAATTGCCCAGAGTGGTAATTATTACCACAGGCGATGAACTGGTAGATGTGGATGAACAGCCCACTCCTTACCAGGTAAGGAGGTCAAATAGTTATACCATAAAGGCGGTATTGGCGCAAAATGCTTTACCGGCGAATATGCTACATATACCAGATGACATGGAGATAACCCGGACGAAAATAAAAGAGTGCCTGGAACTTTATGATGTGCTGCTGATGAGCGGGGGGGTATCAATGGGTAAGTTTGATTATGTGCCAAGGGTACTGGAGGAACTGGGTGTAACGAAATTGTTTCATAAAGTGCAGCAACGGCCGGGCAAGCCTTTCTGGTTTGGTAAGGATGAAATGGGAGTGCTGGTATTTGCATTTCCTGGCAATCCGGTATCAACTTTCCTTTGTTTACACCGGTATTTCATACCTTGGTTAATGGAGTCGAAAGTCAAAAGTCGAAAGTCTGAAGTTTATGCAGTACTTGATAGTGATGTTACTTTTAGTGCTCAGATGCAGTATTTTATGCAGGTTAGGGTAGGGGTGAATGAGCAGGGGCAACTGATAGCAATACCTGTGGAAGGTAACGGATCGGGTGATTTTGCCAATTTGCTGGATTCGGATGCGTTTATGGAATTACCAATGGGTAAGTTGAATTTTAAGAAGGGAGAAGCTTACAGGATATGGCCGTTTAAAAAGATAGTATAACAATGAACAACTTCACACACATAAATGATCAGGGCCAGCCGGCAATGGTGGATGTTAGCGCCAAACAGGTTTCGCTGCGGGTAGCTACAGCGAGGAGTATTGTAGTAATGCCGCCTGAGGTGATTTCGAAATTTGCTGATGGTGATATTCAAAGCAAGAAAGGGCCGGTTTTCCAGACAGCAATTATTGCCGGTATTATGGCATCAAAAAAGACTGGTGAACTAATACCACTCTGCCATCCGCTGGGGCTGGATAATTGTAAGATTGATATTCATATCAATCAGCAACAGGAAGTGGTGATAGACTGCACTGCCAGTATAACGGCCAAGACCGGCATAGAACTGGAAGCCCTTGTGGGAGCTAGTATTGCTGCGCTGACTGTGTATGATATGTGCAAGGCACTGAGCCATGATATAGTGATAAAGGAAACCAAGCTAATGAGTAAAACAGGAGGCAAAAGTGATTTCAAACGGGCAGAATAAAAATTCAGATCCAGTGCTTTACGGGCTTGTACTTGCCGGTGGTATGAGTGTGCGCATGGGTAGTGATAAGGGCCTGATAAACTGGCATGGCAAGGAGCAGCGGTATTATATTGCTGATCTGCTTGCAGGGTTTTGCAGCGAAGTTTTTATTTCATGCAGGGCAGAACAACTCCCGGATATCAGCATGGAGCATAAAACACTGGTTGATAATTATGAGGGTGCCGGGCCTGCTGTAGGGATACTTTCTGCCTTTAAATCAATGCCTGATGCTGCATGGCTGGTAGTGGCATGCGACTTGCCACTGCTGGATAAACAAACAATTGATTTCCTGATTAATAACAGAGATACTTCCTGTATTGCATCAACATTTAAAAGCCCATTCGATGGGTTGCCCGAACCATTAATTACTATATGGGAGCCAGCAAGTTTTGAGGTGCTTAAAGCTCATGTGGCAGATGGCTATTCCTGTCCCCGTAAAGCTTTGATCAGGAATGAGGCAAGGGTTAACCTGCTCATGCCTCCGAATCCTGAAGCTTTAATGAATGCAAACACACCTGAGGATGCGGAAAGGGTAAAAGAAATAATCCTAGAAAACAGCAACAGCTAAATATACTAACTCCAACGTACCCCCGGAACAAGGTCCCGATTTTTCATCGGGAGGGGCCGGTGGTGAGGTACTAAGGATGCGCCGCTACCCATACCTCCCCATCTTCGAAAACTTCTTTTTTCCAGATAGGCACAGTTTGTTTGAGCGTATCTATTGCATACCGGCAGGCATCGAAAGCTGCGTTGCGATGAGCTGCGGATACGGCTATAATTACAGGGATTTCACCAATCTGGAGTATACCGGTACGATGATGGATAGCAATTTTGTGTACAGGCCATCTGGTCAGAATATCTTCTGCTATTTTTCTCATTTCACTGATAGCCATAATCTCGTAAGCCTCAAATTCAAGCTGAATAACGGGTTTGCCTTTGGTGCTGTTTCTCACTGTTCCTATAAATACATCAACGCCGCCACTTTCGGGAGTCATTACCCAATCTATGCAGGATTGGGTATTTAGCTGAGCTGCGGATATTCTGATGTCGATCATTTCTTTTAGTCGAAAGTATTTAGTCGAAAGTATTTAGTTTAACAACACCAATTTAGTACATTAATTATCCGCCACTAACAGGGGGGATTATGGCAACTTCATCTCCTGATTTAATAATTGAATCTGGTTTAGCGTATTCTCCATTAATGGCAATTGCAAAAGAAGACAGGCTCTTAAACCGAGGATATTGGGTTTCCAACCAGTCTTTAATACCAACAACATTCAGCTCTTGCTCAAAAGACCTTTGAATAGACGCATCACCTAAAATTTCTTTTGCAATGCCAAATGCTAATATTTTTATGGTCATCCTAATTATATAAACTGCGAGGGCTATCCATTAACCGGATAGCCCTCAAAATTAATCAATGGCCAGGATTATTCCTTTATAAATCTGGCAGACTTATCGCCATGCCTTATTATGTACATGCCGGGTACCCATGATTCAGTGTTGATACTTAAATTGGCGTTTTGAGGTACTATGCTTTTAATCAATTGGCCGGAAAGATTATAAACAAAAACAGGTAGTAGCTCCTGCTGATCGGGCAATTCTATATTTACAATATTCGTTGCCGGGTTTGGATAAACCTTTAATTCCTGCCTCACTTCCGTAAAAACAGGTATGCCGGTAGATGGGTTTAAAGTGCCCATCTTCATACCATTTCCGAAACTGGTAACCCACATTTCGTATTGGTTGTATGGATTGAAATACACCCGCTCCGGTTGCCTGAATGGATAGGAGCTGACTATTGACCATGTAGGAGTAGTGGCATTCATATTATTGCTTACCCAAAGTCCCTGAGTCTCAGTTGTCAGGTAAGCCTGGTTATGGTTCAGGGGATTGAAGGTAATGGATGTTGCACGAGTAAATAAAGTTCCGGTTATTTTTGTCCAGGTAGTACCCCGGTTGGTGGTTCTGTATAGTCCGCCCTGGCCGCTGGCAGTGCCGCCCCAATGGGTAAAAACACATGCATACCACGTGTTTTGTGTGGCGTCTGATGGGTCTACCACCACATCTTTGGTCCAGTATTTCATGCCAGGGTCGCTTACATCGCTCCATGTATTTGCCGACGGATCATACAGAAAAACACCCGAGCTGTCGGTGAAAGCGCCGCTGGTGTTAATTCTCCCTGAAAAGGTAGCCAGCAGTTTATTGTCATTCAGAACCACCAGATTTGCCGGATGCCCTTGTGTGCGGGCTGGTGTGGGTAAAATCAGCCATGTGCTGAGAGGATGAAGATTAAGGTTAGTAGTCCGGTATATGCCGCCGGGTGAGCCTGAACCATTTGCATGATTAATGCAACTGGCATACATTGTGTTGCTGTCATTCGGATTAATGGCCAGCCAGTAAATGGGGTGGCCAAAGGTTTTCATAACGTTCCAGTTTGCGCCTCCATTAACTGAATAGTAGATGTTTCCGTTGGCATCAGTAGCATCAAGCTGCGCATCCTTCAGACGGGTGCTTTGATACATGTCATGAATGGCAGAAGTGCCTGCAAACATAGTGCCGGCAGGTGTTCGCTCAACCCTGTACACTGAATTTACAGCCATACCGTTACAGGTGTAGCCCCATGAATTACCACTATCAACACTTCTGATACCGCCTATGTCGCTGAAAGCTCCTAAAACGGTATCTGCACCTTTCCAGAATACCTGCCAGCAGGTAGTATTTTCCAGGCCAATGGAGTGATAGGAGCGCTGGGTTGGGGTAGCCGCCCCGGCAGGGTGGTCATCTGAATTCTTTACATAGGCCTGTTTCCATGTCGTGCCACCATCGGATGTGAGATGTACATCGCTGTAGCTACCAAACATTGCTTTGCTGGAATTGAGCGGAGCAACCGACATGCCGAAAGCCGACTGTCCCCACGACCATCCCTTATCGCCGCCGGAGCCTTCCCAGCCGGTGATGATGTTTGTATTACCTGTTGTGCCGAAAACCTTGCTCCAGGTGCAGGTTGTTCCTGCCGTGCTGGTTTTATAAACCAGGGGCGCATTTAATGTATGGTCATTGCCACCCAGGTATATGGTATTGATATCGTTTTCAGCCATACCTATATACATAATGTAATCGTTGGCCACATTGATTGTTCCGGTTTTGTTTACCCATGTGCCGCTTGCATTATCCATGGTATAAACTTTTGCAGCTATCGGGCCGAAATCATAAGCCATGATGCCATTGTATATGTTGGCAGTAAGCCCGGTGATGCATGAAAAACGTAGTGTGCTGCCGGCCTTTGCGCCTGCAAACTGCCAGATAACCTCACCTGCCGGAATACCGGAAACTGTCATTAATGAAAAGGAGGTGCCACCATTGGTGGAATAATAGATGCCCTGATTTGTACCCACATATATACTATCACCTGTAAATAATGCACCTCCCATTATCAGGCCCACTCCCATGCTTGTGGCTGTGGCTACCGTACTGAATGTTGTGCCGCCATCGTTGGAGAAAACTATGTAGCCATAATAATTCATCAAAAGCTGGTTAGGGTTATTGTAATTGGCTTTCATGGCATAAATAGCATAATTGCCCCCTTCAAGCGAAATGTTCAGGCCGGGAAGGCTTGTCCAGTTAATACCGCCATCAGTGGTTTTTACAGGGTAGCCCATATTGCCGTCATTGAAATTGCTATAGGCTTTGAGCGGGTTATTGGTAAATTCATAGGTAGATACTGAAAAACTTTGCAGCTTTGAAAAAGGTATCTGGGTATATGTATTCCCATAATCGGTAGAGTGAAACATTTCGCTCATGTCGCAGGATACATAAAATTCATTGTCATTCCCGGGATTAATTCTGGGGGAAAACAGTGCGCCACCACCACCGATACCTTTAGGCGAAAAGCTTGCGGGTTGCGCAGTTGCTTGTATGGAAACTGCAATTGATAATGTTAACAAGATTAAGTAATTCTTTACCATAGGAATTTTTTCTTTAGCAGTTAATAATTATAGTCTAATTTTATATTCCAGAATGCTCTGTTTAAGTTGTTGTAATAATAAGTATTAGCAGCAATAAAAAACAGTAATTTCTAACTCTGATTGTTTCAGGTCATGATAATAAAAGACAGTATAAATATACGATATTTATGAATTGCAAATCAAGTATTTTCTTCCTGGCAGGTCTGCTGATAGGTATTAATAGTTATGCAGATAGCTATATTCATAAGCAGAATCATAAGTATGCGAGAACTACGCAAGCTGATCCGGGAGAAGAAAATTACGATGTTAAATACCTGAAGTTCAACCTGCATGTTAATGATACATCTGTTTTTATATGGGGAGATGTAAGTACTACAGCCCAGGTCGTAGCAATAATGAATTCTTATGTGTTTGAGTTGGATACCCTTATGATTATTGATTCGGCTAAATTAAATGGCACTCTTTATCCTGTTACCAATTCCGGGTTTATCCGAACTATACTTTTGCCATTTGAATTTGTGCCAGGTACTTTGTTCACAGCTCAGATATTTTATCATGGCGTACCTCCTCCAGGTGGTGGTTTTTTCAACGCTGTTACAAAAAGTGTATCATCAGGCGGTACACCAATGGTTTATACTGTAAGCGATCCGTGGGTGGCGCTTCAGTGGTGGCCCGCCAAGCAGTCGGCTACAGATAAAATAGACTCAGTAGATATGTTCGTAACAGTACCCGATGGTCAGGCTGATGGTAGTAATGGGGTTTTAGTGAATATTGATACTACAACAACTCCGGGGTTCCGGACCTATCACTGGCAGACGCATTATGCCATTGATTATTACCTGATTTCTATTGCAGTTTCAAAATATACGGACTACAAGTCCTACATGCATTTTACAGGAAGCTCTGATTCAATGCTGATTCAGAATTTTTTTATGGATACTGCAACATTCAATCCGCTTTATAAAGCAAATTTCGACAGCCTTGCAGAGATGATTGATTATTATTCATCGCTGTTTGGCAGGTATCCTTTCTGGAAGGAGAAATACGGGGTTTGCTATACCACACTGGGCGGCGGTATGGAACACCAGACCATGTCTACAATAGGTGTGCCCACTACCTATATCATTGCTCATGAGCTGATGCATCAATGGTTTGGTGATAATGTTACTTATGCCACATGGGGAGAGATGTGGCTTAGTGAAGGTTTTGCAAGCTGGGCAGAGCAACTGTTTCTTAATAAATTCTGGGGGGCTGCGGCTGCCAAGGCTCACCGGCAGTCATTACTGAATATTGCACTTTCTTCTAATTGCGGAGAGATCTACGTTACAGATACATCCGGCCCCATAACCTTATTCAATCAAACCACTGTTTATTATAAAGGTCAGGGTGTAGTAACAATGCTTCGGAATCTGGCGCCAACCGACAGTCAGTTTTTCCTTGTACTGCGCACCTATCAGAGCAAATATGCATTCAGCAATGCAAGTGTTGCCAATCTGAATGCAATTGTTGATTCTATTTATGGCTACAGCCTGGACAGCTTTTTTCATCAGTGGATTTATGGTAAGGGTTATCCTTTATATACCATTACCTGGGACCAGGTGGGCAGTAATGTAATAGTGAAATTGGTACAAAGTCCATCCTGCCCAACAGGAACCAAACTCTTCTATACACCTGTAGAACTGGATCTAAAATCTGCCACAGCGGATACTATTGTGATGCCTTATAATACTCTGGATACGCAGGTGTTTGTATTCAACTGGGCTGATACCATGACGAGTTTGTTGCTTAACCCTGATGCACTGACGGTATGCCAAAGGAAAACAATAATAAAACAAGACACAACCTTAAGGTACAGCGTAGGAACCGGTACAATCCTCAGGAATAATTACCATGTATTTCCAAACCCCACAAAAAACTTCTGGCAGATCAACCAGTTGCCGGAAGATACCGGTCTTACTCTTTTGGATATTAATGGTAAAGTGATATGGAGAGGCCGCGGAGAAAAAGGGACAACTGTAATACCCGGGGCGGGATTACCGGCAGGCACTTACTTTTTGAAAATTAGTGGCAGCGAAACAGAGAAAAGTATAAAGCTGGTACACTGGTAACAATATTATTAGTTGCATAGCATTTTCATTAATTAGTTGGCCTGTTGAAAAATGTTTTTTTTTGTACACGTTATGAGTCGGTTTTTAAACTAAAGACATGCCCTTTGGGTTTAGTGCAAGATGATTGAAGTAAGAAACGTTAGAAAGAGCTTTGGGGATAAAGTTGTTCTGAAGGATGTATCGGCTACGATGCGGCCTGGTAAGACCAGCCTTATAATTGGCACCAGTGGCAGTGGTAAAACTGTACTCATGAAAGTGATGATTGGGTTGTTGCCTGTTGATGCAGGCGAGGTGTTGTATGAAGGCAGGGATATTGTGAAAATGGATCATAAAGAGCTAAAGGAACTGCGCAAACAAGTAGGTATGCTTTTTCAGGGTGGGGCCCTGTTTGATAGCAAAACGGTGGAAGAGAATGTTATGTTTCCATTGGATATGTTTACAACGGATAGTAAAAGCAAGAAACTTAGCAGGGTAAATGAGGTGCTTAACCGGGTTAACCTGGTTGATACCAACAAAAAATATCCTGCTGAACTGAGCGGAGGTATGAAAAAACGTGTGGCCCTGGCCCGTGCTATAGTGCAAAACCCAAAGTACCTTTTCTGCGATGAACCTAATTCAGGCCTTGATCCACAGACATCGCTGGTAATTGATAAACTGGTGAAGGAGATAACACTGGAGTATAATATTACAACTGTCATCAACACGCACGATATGAATACAGTGATGGAGAGCGGTGATCATATTGTATACCTATACCAGGGAAATAAACAATGGGAAGGAACCAATAAGGATATTATTTTCAGTAAGGATGAAAAATTGAATTCCTTCATTTTTGCTTCCGAATTTCTGGCAAAAGCCAAGGAAATAATTATGATGGAGGATGGCCATAATAAATGATTCAGAACTGGTGATTTTATTATTTCTTAGGCAATTCAAACTTGTTTTTTCTGAGACGAAAAAGTGGTTTAATACTTTTTCAAGAATCCCTTTCTTTAAAAATGCCTATGACTGTTATCATCTTTTTGAGGCGGTGGAGGAGAATTGATAGCTTTTTACTGGTTTAATTAATAGATGTTATGAAACTGAGGTGGGCAATGTTCATTTCTATCGTGTTGTTGCATAGTCAGTGCAACTGGCCATCAAACATGGTAAGCAATTCATTTAATAAACTAAATGAATCTATTAACAAAAGCACTTCCTTTATTATTAACGAAGCAGATAGTGAATATAATGCTATAACCCGGAGGGCTGGTGAGGGTAGCCCGATCAGATTGGAGGTTGATTCAATTCGCCTGGAAGCAAAAAATACAGCCAATTATCTGGATAGTCTGTATAGCCAGTTAAAGGTTTTGTTACAGGATACTCTAAATATGGAAAAATTGACACCAGAATATATGTCGCAATTAGCTACCGAAAAATGCCTTAATGAGCATTTTTTAAGACTGCATTCAATTTGTGTAAAATGTATTAAAGGCTTAAATGGCCAGATGAGGGAAGGGGGGCATGAAATTGATTCTGTTATGAAAAGAGAAACTAATTTAGCCAGCCATAGAGGGTGGACTATTGAAGAATTTAAGGGCGTACCAGTTTTTGCTTCAATTACTTTGCTAAACAGATTCAAATCAGATTGCCAAATGGCTGAATTAATCACTTTGAAAGAAGTAAATACCTCCCTTAATGTGACCAAAAATACAAGTCCATAATAGTACTTTATCTTAATGCATTAAATGTAATGGTTCTATAGTCTTACGCTTGAAATGGTAGATAAATTCTACATTAACAATCAGAAATGGGTTTAAATGATCCGCTAAAGAATGAATTTGCTAAGTTTGTCAAAAAAGACAACTATATGAAAAAATCATTATTGCTGTTAAGCCTTGTTTGCATACTTTTTGCATCCTGTACAAAATCAACATCCAGTTCAGTAAGCCCTTTACCGGTTGCAGCTTACTCTGTGTCTGGGATTAGTGACATGTACATGAGTGAAAATAACTACCATGCCAATCCAATATTTATGCCTCTTTCTTTTAAATATAATGACTCGGCAGAACAAAATGTTTCAGTATCTGTAAGTGGTTATCCTTCTTTTATGATTTATGGAACCAACACCGGTGCAACGGGTAGTTATCCGCTAAACAAGGGCCCCTGGACTGGAATACCGGACTTCTCGCTATCTTTTGAGTTTTATTTCGATTACTATTACGGAACTTATGTGGCAGGAACATACCCGATTACAATTACGTGTACAAATGCCTCCGGTGCATCAAAGCATTTTACTTTCAATTTGTATTGTCAGTAATAAACAAAATATTATCCGGTGAATCTCATTTTATCCGCGTAACACTTACTTTTGCGGCATGTCTGACATTTCTCAATTTGATCCTAATTCAGTAGGGCTTAAAGCAAATAATATTTTCGGGTTACCATTCAGTGAAGAACAAGCCCAACTGGTACTGATACCAGTGCCATGGGAGGTAACCGTATCCTACCGTGCCGGTACTGCCCGCGGACCTGAGCAGATTTTTGAGGCGGCAATGCAGGTCGATTTATTTGACCCTGATGTGAAGGATGGCTGGAAAAAAGGCTTTTACATGCAGCCTGTTGATAAGAACATCAGCAGTATCAGCAACAGGCTGAGAGATAGTGCAGAACTGATAATTGAAAACCTTGCAGATGGCTTTAAGGTGGAAGATAGTACCCTGCTGGAAGCAAAAATGAAAGATGTAAATGACGGGGGCAAAATGCTGCACGACTGGGCATACAACCAAGCCAGCAGGTTGCTGCAGCAAGGCAAAAAAGTGGGAATGATAGGTGGCGACCACAGCACCCCCCTTGGATTTATTAAAGCATTAGCGGATAAACATGATGATTTCGGCATACTTCAGATTGATGCCCATGCCGATCTGCGGATAGCCTATGAAGGGTTTACTTATTCTCATGCCTCCATTATGTATAATACCTTGCAGCAGATACCTCAGGTAACAAAACTGGTTCAGGTTGGTATACGTGATTATTGCGATGAAGAACTGGAAATCATTGAAACCAGCAACGGCCGTATTACTACATTCTTTGATAAAGACATTAAGGCTCAACAATATGAGGGCGCTAACTGGAAAACCATTTGCCAGCAGATTTTAGCTGCCTTGCCTCAAAAGGTATATATCAGTTTTGATATAGATGGCCTGGACCCTAAATTATGCCCCAATACCGGCACACCTGTTCCCGGTGGTTTTGAAATGGAACAGATAATTTACCTCTTCAAAATGCTGCACGATAGCGGCAGAGAAATTATTGGTTTTGATCTAAACGAAGTCTCATCTGGTAACCCTGCAAATGATAGTATAGATGCAATAGTAGGGGCCAGGGTGCTGTTTAAGTTGTGTAATTTTATGGTGGCGTGATAGCCATTCTTAGTTGTGCTACACTTTCAAAGTGTGGCACAACTTGGTTAGATTTTCATCAGGTCTTATCCAAAAAGTACTTAACCTCCTCCTCATTCTCATTCAGGTACTTTATCAGGTCATCATTTACTTCTATTTTCCGGCCCTGCGATTTCAGTTTTACTTCCATGCCATTCCAGTCGGCAATATGGAGGATCATTTCTGTGTTGCCGGGATGGCCTTTTACATTGGCATCAATAAAATCAACAAAGGCTTTATCTACCTTCAATAAGGGCAGTGATATGTGAATGCGTTTGGTGAGCAGTTTCCGGACCTCATCCAGCAGCATCATGTTCTGTATGTTCAGCTCCATGGTACCGGGGCGGAACTTATGCTCATCATACACGCACTGAATCATCAGTTTCTGGCCATTGACCAGGAAGTTTCCATACTGCACATAGTTCTTTTCCCATAGCATTATTTCATAATGCCCGGAGTAGTCGTTGATGGTGAGCTTACCAAACTTGGTGCCCTTCTTTGATGTCATATGCCCCACATCGGTTACAAACCCGGCTATGCGTATGTTACGGCCCTTATTAGCTTCCAGTTCGCTTAAAGGGGTCATACCATAGTTGTCCATCTCGAACCTGAACCCATCAAGTGGGTGGGCGCTGAGGTAAATGCCCACTACTTCTTTCTCCCTGTCCAGCAATTCGGGCAGGCTCCATTTTTCACAATCCGGTATTACCGGTGGTTTCACTTCAGGCATTGCGGTATCGCCAAACAGACTATTGAAAGCCATCGATGAACTCGCCTGAAACTGGTTGCCAAATCGCACCAGCCTTTCCAGTCCTGTTATAGGATCAGTTGGCGGGGCATAGAAATATTGCGCCCTGTGCATCTGCTCTGTAAAGCAGTCGAGCCCACCAGCCAGCACAAGGCTTTCCATCGATTTTTTGTTGACGGTGCGTTGATTAACCCGTTTTATGAAATCATAAATAGTCAGGAAAGGACCATTACTTTCCCGCTCGGCTATAATGTCCTCAACAGCAGCTTCACCCACACCTTTAATGGCATTCAGTCCGAAACGGATTACATTTTCATGTCCTTTAGCAACTGCAAAACCTTTGAGGCTCTCGTTCACATCTGGGCCAAGCACCTGAAGACCCATGCGCTGGCACTCTTCCATATAGAACTTTATCTTGTCAATATTGTTCTGGTTGTTGAGTACCGCAGCCATATACTCGGCAGGGTAGTGGGCCTTGAGGTAGGCTGTCTGGTAAGCCACCAGGGCATAACAGGTAGAGTGCGACTTATTGAAGGCATATTGGGCAAATGCTTCCCAGTCGGTCCACACCTTTTGCATTTTATCTTCCGGGTGCCCTTTGGCTTTAGCTCCCTCTATAAACTGCCCCTTCATTTTATCAAGCACAGCCTTTTGCTTCTTACCCATTGCCTTGCGCAGCACATCGGCGTCGCCCTTACTAAAGCCACCTATACTTTGCGATAGCAGCATCACCTGCTCCTGGTATACAGTAATACCATAGGTATCGCCCAGGTATAGTTCCATATCAGGTACATCATAGGTAATGGGTTCCAGCCCATGCTTGCGCTTGATGTAGTTGGGTATGTACTCCATCGGCCCCGGACGGTACAGGGCATTCATGGCTATCAGATCATCAAACTTATCGGGTTTCAGGTTGATGAGGTGCTTCTGCATCCCTGCACTTTCAAACTGGAACGTACCGTTGGTATCACCCGCCTGGTAAAGCTCGTAGGTCTCGGCATCATCGAGGGGGATGGTATCAATATCAATAATTACGTTGTAATTCCTTTTTATGAGGTCAAGTGCATCTTTGATGATGGTAAGGGTTTTCAGGCCCAGAAAGTCCATTTTGATAACGCCTGCATTCTCTATCACATTGCCCTCAAACTGGGTTATGAGCGAGTCAACATCTTTGGCCATAAATACCGGCAGCAGGTCGGTAAGGTCGCTGGGGGCAATGATGATACCTGCAGCATGGATACCGGTGTTGCGCACTGAGCCTTCCAGTTTCTCAGCCAGTCGCAGCACATCGCCGTGGGGCGATTGTTGGTTCACAATCTCCCGCAGCTTGTTTACCCATTCTATTTCCTCGCCGCTTATACCTTCTTTCTGGTCAAGGCTGCCTTCGCCCTTCATATCGGCGCGCAGCAACCGTTTCAGCGATATACCCGGCCGCTCAGGCACCAGCTTGGCAAGGGCATTACTTTCACTCAACGGCAGATCAAGGGCACGGGCTACATCTTTAATACTGCTTTTAGCAGCCATAGTACCATAGGTCACAATCTGTGCCACCTGGTTTTTACCGTATTTCTGCACCACATAATCAATAACCTTCTGGCGGCCTACGTCGTCAAAGTCGGTATCAATATCGGGCATGCTCTTACGGTCGGGGTTCAGGAACCTTTCGAACAGCAGCTTGTATTTTATGGGGTCGATATTGGTAATACCAATGCAGTAAGCCACTGCCGAGCCAGCCGCTGACCCACGCCCCGGACCTATGAACACGCCCATATTGCGGCCTTCTTTAATGAAGTCGCTCACAATAAGGAAGTAACCTGCAAAACCCATTGTTTTGATGGTGAAGAGTTCGAATTTTATCCGTTCTTCCACCTCAGCTGTTATTTCTTTATACCGTTCTTTGGCGCCCATCCAGGTTATGTGTTCCAGAAAGGCGTTCTGATCATCGTTAAATTCTGTGGGAACCTTGAAGTGGGGTAGCAGGATATCGCGTTCCAGCTTCAGCGGTTTTATTTTTTCCAATACCATATTGGTATTGTCAATTGCCTGCGGCAGATCGATGAAGAGCGACTTCATCTCGTCTGTCTTCTTGAAATAAAACCGGTCGCTGGGGAAGGCAAAGCGGCCACCCTTAGGCTGCACCTCATCGTCATCTCCCAGTTCTTTCCATTTAGGATCAGCCTGTTTAGAGCCTGTATTAATACACAAAAGAATATCGTGTGCATTGGCATCGCTCTGATCTACATAATGGCTGTCGTTGCTGGCAATGATAGGTACATTATATTTTTGTGCAAACCGCAGCAGCACCTCATTTACCTTATCCTGATCGCCAATAGCATGGCGCTGCAGCTCTATATAATAATCATCTTCAAACAGGTCGTGCCACCACTGAAACACTTTTTCGCCTTCAGCTTCACCCTTCCGGAGAATTGTTCTCGGCACCTCCGCAGCCAGGCAACAGGTAGTTGCAATAAGCCCTTCGTGATATTTTGATATCAGTTCCTTATCTATCCGGGGATACTTGCTGTAAAGGCCCTCCATGTAGCCCAGTGAGCAAAGCTTTACCAGGTTTTTATAACCTATTTCATCCTTAGCAAGCAGCAATTGGTGATAGCGAACATCCTTCGCATCTTTAGAGAATTGGCGCTTATGCCTATCGTCAACGAGGTAAAACTCACAACCCACAACCGGCTTTACTACAGGCTCTTCAATATCCTTACCAGCCTCAGTTTTGCCCACCACTTTTTTCTTCTTCCAGGCCTCGGCCACAAAATCAAAAACCCCAAACATATTGCCATGGTCGGTAATGGCCATAGCAGGCATATTATCTGCCCGAGCCTTATCGAAAAGCTTGGAAATATTACTTGCCCCGTCGAGCAGGGAGTATTGGGTATGATTATGTAAATGGGAGAATTGCATAACTTGGTTCTAACACACTTGCCCGAAACAGGCTCTTTCAGCGTCTCACAAAGTAACGAAAATAAGGGGAAGTTCTGGGGCGGAAGTTATCCACAAAATGTGGGATGGCAGATAATATTTAGCCAAAATTCCGAATGTTTATTTACATTTATACATATGAAGAATACGGCTTTTATCCGCAATGATGGCGTATGTGTTTATTTTAATAGTAAGATTAGTATTGGGAAGACTGCCAAAATATTATACATATTATTTAATGTTGTGTTTATTGCTTTTTATATTATGCTTGTTTCTATGATTATTCCCGACAAACCCACCGGAGGAAGTATAGTATCTATATTTGTTCTTTTACCAG
>CAIVEH010000007.1 GCA_903904855.1 uncultured Bacteroidota bacterium
AAAATGCGGTTAGTTCTATGATGCAAGCCTTAGGAAGACAATATGTCCGTTACTTCAATTTCAGCTATAAACGCACGGGGACGCTCTGGGAAGGCCGATTCAAGTCTTGTCTGGTAGAGGAAGCGCGTTATCTGTTACATCTTTATCGCTATATTGAATTAAACCCAGTCAGAGCAGGAATGGTAGAGCATCCATCAGATTATGCTTGGTCAAGCTACTCTATAAATGCATTAGGTAAAACCTCGGAGCTTTGCACACCGAATTTTTTATATCTTGCATTAGGCAGAGATAAAGAAGAGAGGCAGGAAAATTATCGTGCGTTATTTAATCATCACGTTGAAGAAACATTATTGGAAGAAGTGAGGGCGGCTGTAAACAAAGGATTAGTTTTGGGTAATGAGCGATTTAAAGTAGAAATCGAGAGTTTAACTGGCCGACGGATGAAATCAAAAAGTATGGGCCGACCTTTAGGCTGGAGAAAGGAAATGCCATGCGATATTTGAATTCGTGTATCTGACCACTTACACTTATATGAACTTTTTTGTTTCAAGGGATTTAAGTTTACTCTGACCCCAGTTTCAATCCGCTAATAACTGAAACCGAGTTGAAGGCGTTTCGCCCAGTGCCTAATCTTAAAGAAATTCGTAGAGGAGTAAAGATATATTCTCTCTATATCCGTCCATAGCGTCTATAGTATAAAGTAAAATAAGCACTCAGGTTAAGAAGTCGTTATAATTGAACTCAAGAAAAGATAACGCAACAAGATGTAACCTACACAATTTTTTATGAGTTTTCAATGAAATATGAATGGGATAGTAATAAAGCAGTAGCTAATCTGTCTAAACATGGAGTTTCTTTTGAAGAAGCGAAAACGGTTTTTGATGACCCTTTATATGTTGATTTCTACGATCCAGACCATTCTTACAGTGAATACCGCTTTATATTACTGGGTGAATCAATTCAAGGTAGGTTGTTGTTTGTTTCATATACGGAACGCAACAATGTGATTCGGATAATTAGTACAAGAGAAGCAACGCAATCTGAGAGAAAAGCATATGAACAAAAATGAAATGGAAGATGAATTACGCCCAGAGTACGATTTGCAAAGCTTACAGGTTAGAAAACTTGGACATGGACGTAAACGCTTTTGTGATACCGTTCGATTAGAACCTGATGTTATTGCCACGTTTCCAAGTGCTGAAGCTGTAAATGAAGCATTACGTTATTTAATCGAAGTAGCCAAACATTCGTCTAGTCTAACCCAACGCAACGCTCAAGCGAACTCCGCTAACAACAAATAACTGTAATAACTGGCTGATGTGGCTACACTTAGCCGGACACATAATTTAAAATAAAAGAAATAACTGGGGTCAGAGTAAACTTAAATCTGCTCTTCTTGTATAATGTGCCGTTTATATCCATTAACTTTAGGGAAAAACGGGCACATGCTTTTCGTGCCCGACATTTTCTCAATGGAATATGTTTATGATGTTGGTCAATGTATCAATAGGATACTTTTAACCGTTGAAAATGTTGGGCAACGATAAAGCTGTTACCGAACCTACATGACTGCCTCCAGTTATTCTTTCTTACAAGTTGAATAAGACTATAATTACTCTTTTAATTTTATTACAGGACTTCCATGCCAACTATTAGCATGTTTTACGGTATTCTTGTATCAATGTATGTTTTCGATTCGGAGAGACATCATTTGCCACATATTCATGTTCGTTATAATGAATTTAAGGCATCTATTGCTATTCCGAGTGGTGACGTACTTGAAGGGAGTCTACCTGTTCGGCAAATGAAGTTAATTCAGGCGTGGATAGAACTGCATCAGGATGACCTTATGGCTGATTGGTATTTGGCTTCAACGGGTCAGACTCCATTTAAAATAGATCCTTTACGCTGAGTTGTGACTATGACACCTGACGTAGTACAAGTAAAACCACTAGACGATTATTGTCTGGAGACGGTTTTCGAAAATGGGGAGCGGCGCTGGTTTGATATGAAGCCATTTCTTTCCTATCCAGCTTTTTCGGCATTGACTGAGCAGAATCTTTTTATGAAAGCATCTGTCGCATACGGTACCGTTGTATGGAGCGATGAGATTGATCTTTCTCCAGATACACTTTATCTTCGTGGTCGTCCGCTCGAATAACGTAGGGGTCATAGGGGTCATAGTAGGGGTCATAGGCAGGTGAATAACTGGGGTCAGAGTAAACTTAAATTTTAGTTTTCCTGTATAGTGTCTCTTTCTATTCATTATTTCAGAGAAAGCGAAATGGCTCGAATTACCAGATTATGTCCTGTAGGGCGTTCCGCAGCATATCATACAGCGAGGCAATAACCGACAGGTTTGCTTTGCTGGAGATCAGGACTTTGCGGCTTACGCAGGTTGGTTGAAAGACTACTCAAAAAAATACCAAGTTGATATTCATGCC
>CAIVEH010000008.1 GCA_903904855.1 uncultured Bacteroidota bacterium
ATAAACCCTTATAGTAGGTAATCATCAGCTCTTCCACTTCATTTGAGTAGAAATCTCTCATTGTAAAACCCTTTAGTTTTACAATATTACAAAATATTTTGGTGTACTTTATTTAATCGACTTTACTTAGTGAATTTTACAATGGCTATACTGGTGCGTATATGTTCACCTGCAGCGACTCGATGTCGCAAAATAAAACGGTTCTGAACATGGCCATTTCCAACAATTTCAAGGTTATTAATGGCAGGGAGCAATTGCGGCGTTCATGCGCCATTAGGAAAAAAACCGGCGAAAAAATGACCCTGTTTAACCCCAACCTTGATATTGTGGATGATGGCCTTGACTCGGTTATTTTTGACGTAGGTTACAGGCCAAACTTCTTATCGCTCACCAATTTCACACTCATTAAAAAAGAAGGCAAATGGGGTATCCTGAATTGCGATCTGAAGACAGTAGTGCCGCCCCAATACGACCGCATCACTTATAAAAACAGATGCTTTTACAAAGTACTGAAAGAGGGCAAGGAATTCTGGATAGATACTTCCGGCCAGGTGGTATTTGGGAGCAAAAACTTCTCAGAGATCAGCGATTATTCGGTAAAGGGTAAATGGCTGGCATGGGATGTGGGCAAGCCGCCCGCCGACTGGACATCTTACTCGGAATATACCGGAATTGGCAAGGTGTATCTTATTGACGCAAGCGGTAAAGTATTGAGCAAAATAGAGGGCCGGGACCCATGGTCGAAATACTATTTAACCGTAAATGGCAAAATACTGGTTGAAGGTAAAACCCAGGAATTATATGACCCCGCAACGGGTAAATCGGTTTACACTACCGGTATGCACCGCATACTGACATGGAACGATGCTGCACTTGTGGTAGGATGCTACAGCCTGAAAAAGGAACAGGCTGCCATTTCTGCTCTCAACTTATCTACAATAATTCCCTATGCCGATTATTGGGGGGATATATATGCCTCGCGCGAAGTAGTGCAGCCCGAAAAAGGCCGTAAACCCGGCATCTATGTGCATCCGGTAAAGAAAGACAAAAAAGGCATTTCGCCCTACGAGCGAATCAATGATTTTGGCGGCACGCTGGTGGGGGGCTATTATACCACCGATGGTATCAAATTCTGGGAAGACGGGGAGTAATTTAATGCGAGTTCGATGCATTTTTCTTATAGAATCATACTAATTATTGTGTTTATTAGCTATTGTGCCGCAAAAGATTTGATGGAAGAAATTGAAAATGAATACATTATTATCGAACTAAAGACAATTTAAAAGGCGATTGCCGAAACAACCGCCTTCTTTTTCATAGAGTAGAAAGGTTCCTGAGACTTGTTACAACTTAACAAATTGCTTCACCAGGCTTCCTCCTTCACCCGAGAGACGGATGAAATATACACCTGCCGGCAAATCTTTCATAGAGATAGTAGTTTGCAGGCTATTAAGCTTCTGAGTGATCATATTCTGGCCCATAGTATTGGTAATAACCAGGTTGTCATAAATGTTATTATCTGTTACAATAGTGAGTTGGTCAGTAGCAGGATTTGGGAAGATACGGGTCTTAACATTAGTTACAGGTGTTATCCCAGCCGTGTGGCCAATAATATTGGTAACGCTGTTGGTCATTACCACCGGATTATCGTCGAAGTAAATACCGGCTTCATTTTTGATAATTGTACCAATTGGAGCGCTGGCACTGGTCTTGATGGTAAATTGCAACATACCACTGCATCCGTTGTGATGCGTACTGTCGAGCAACTTTATTCCCGGGAAATCAAATCGTACAATATTATGACCTGCCTTATAGGGAATGGTTTTCATAGTGGCTGAAGCAGCAATAACCTTCATTGATTTAATGTCCAGGTAATCATTGAGGGTGTCGAGAACGTAAATATTTTGTGCTGTGTCGTTGCCGTCATTTTCAAAATCAATAGTGTATTTCAGGGTGGTACCTGCAGCAATCATACCCTCCGGGCTTACAATCATAGCATTAGGGTCCCATCCGCTTCTTACTGTATCTATTACATTGTCGCTGTTGTTGGCAGGGTTAACGTCGCCGGTCGTTGGAGTAGTCTCATAATCGGAATGAGATGTATCACCGATTGTAAGCCAGGTACCAGGCACTTCTGCATACCAGTGAATATATTGTGGTGGAGCAAAAACATCGAGGCCTGTAAGATTCCACGAAACTGTATTGCCAGCTACCGTTGTTGGCGTTGGAGAGCCATACGTAAAATTGTACTTATGAGTAATATTAGCTGTAAATGTAGCGGTCTGGGGCGCACAATAAGTGTTATAAATAATAGCATCTCCCCTATAGGAATGAGGTCCTGACCTGGTAGATATTACTTCGCTCAGATCGAAACCAGTACCTGTACCGCAGGTCAGTCCGAAATACCGGGTACCAGGCACATAAAGAGAAGCCAGGGTATCATACAAAGCGCCTGAGGATGGGCAAGAAACAGACATAGCAGTAGATGGCAAAGAGATTACTTTGAATTTATAAACATCACCCGGATTACCTGTGGCCGTATAATCAAACCCACTTAAACAGGATATGGTATCAACCGGTGTGCCATTTGAATCTACTTCCGTAAGAATGGGCAACATGCTTAGCGGTTCGCCAGCGTCTTTCACGCAATTTCCATTGGCATCATAATAAAACATAAACTCGCAGGTATGACACATAACAGAACTGAAAGAATAAGTTGCAGAGTCGATAGGGGTAGTGCCGTTGAGGAGTACCATATTAATAGTGTATGTACCAGGGCTTGCATAGCTATGGGCAATATTGGCCGCCTCATTACCCAGGCTGGCGGTTGTAAGCGGAGTTAGAGTAGAAGTACCATCTCCAAAGCTCGTATTTACATTCAGCGATAATGTAGAATGGGATGCAACTGTAATTGCTACGCCACCACAAGTGCGGTCAACATTGGCAGTAAAGCTGGTTGCAACTACATCAGGCATGTTTTCAATTTTACGAACCCGCTCACCCGAATATTCACACTCATAGATATTTCTGGCACCATCAAGTACCATTGCGCCGGGCCCATAAAGCCCTGCAGCCGTGGCCGGGCCGCCATCGCCGCTATAGGTATTTATTCCGTTACCAGCTAATGTGGTGACAACACCTGATGTATTGATCTTGCGGATACGGTAATTAGATCCATCACAGAAATAAATGTTGCCTGCTGCATCCAACTGCATGTAGGTTACGTGATAAGGGCCTGAATATATTGTAGTAATAATCCCGGCAGGATTCACTTTGCGTATACGGATGCTGCTGTCTGATATATACAGGTTTCCGGCATTATCAACTGCTATAGGGCCGGGGTAAATATTGGCGCTGGTTGCAGGGCCGCCATCTCCACTGAATCCGACAATACCAGAGCCGGCAACCGTAGAAATAATTCCAGCGCTGTTTACTTTCCTTATAACATAATTACCGTTATCAGTAATAAATAGATTTCCCAAATTGTCAGCGGCCATACAGCCCGGATAGTTAAGGAGTGCAGCTGTGGCTGGCCCTCCATCGCCACTATAACCCATTACACCCATTCCAGCATAGAGGGAAATGATACCGCTGGTGTTAATTTTGCGAATGGCAGTGACACTGCTCGTCAGGTACACATTGCCTGCAGCATCGCAGGCAAGGTTGCCACCGGTTATAGTAGCGGCTGTGGCAGGGCCACTATCCCCCGTTGTACCTGCAACACCAGTGCCTGCAAAAGGCGATATTATTCCGGAAGAATTAATTTTACGGATCAAATGGTTGAATCCATCTTCAAAATAAAAATTGCCTGCACCATCTATTCCAATACTTGCAGGCTGGCCTATGGCCGCGGCAGAGGCTGGCCCGCCATCTCCGGTATGCGCGGTAGAACCTATACCCGCAAATGTGGTGATAATTCCTGGCTGCGCGCTAAGAGCCACTGGTATTATTAGAGCAAAAAGTAAAACAATTTTTCTCATGAAGAATATTTAATACTTATAAAGCAGGTGAATAAAAATTATGATATACCCTTCAAAAGACACATTCCGGACTAAATAGGTTGGGAAAAATATGAAATAGTTTTGGACTTATTTACTACATAAAAATCAAAATTATCCAGGGACAATAATTCGGGGGAAATAATTACTCAGGAGTTGCAAAAATTCCAAACTGATAAGAAACGGTGATAAATAAAAAATCTGTTTTATGTGGAAATTTGTTTTTCCATTATCTTAAGGATACATGATCAGGAGCAAATTCATAAACAAATCCGCAGGCCTCATATGCTGAAGCCATTACCAAACAAATGAGTTGCCCCCATTACATCGGTGTACCCATCTTCTTATCCACTATTGCCTCCAGGCAATTGGGACAGTAGCAATCACCGTTATCGAGCATGGGCAGTTTCTCAGGCAGATTACTGCACCAGCACACGCTGGGATTGCATATAAAAGTTGCCTGGCAAAGGGGGCAAACTTTCAGTTTATTTTTTTTAACTTCTGTTTCCATAACAATACAAACTTATGTAAACCTTTTTTTGTGATTAATGACCATAATCATTTTTTAATAGGACACCTAAAGATAATTTTGTTTAAAATATGGTTGCCTGCTTTAAAAACTGCTACTCTTTATTAAACATTCCTACCAGATCAGTTTCATCTGGCATTCCTGAAGTTTGTGCCTCCGAACATTACCCAATCAACATAAATATTGCATGCCAGAACCATCATGGTTCTGATATTATTATTCATTCAAACAACATTTTACCAAACCTTTAAAACAAAATTATTATGGCAAAAGTAAAAGGTGAGATAGTCGTAAATACCGAAAGGTGCAAGGGCTGCGAGTTGTGCGTGCCAGTATGCAAAGAAAAAACCATTGCTATGTCGGGTCTGCTGAACAGTAAGGGTTACCACTATGCAACAAGTGCAAATGAAGATTGTAATGGCTGCACCAATTGCGCCATAGTATGCCCTGATGGAGCAATAACAGTATACCGGGTGAAACTGGAAGCTGCATAGCAAAGGGGAACGCGGATAACGCTGATGATTATGATGAAACGGGAGTTGTGTAGTGGTTTGGAAGGACCATAATCATCATGCTTAATCATAACAATCAGCGTTACCAGCGTTCCAAAATATTAAATTTATAAATCATAAAGAGCAATGAAGGATATAAGATTAATGAAGGGCAATGAGGCCTTTGCTGAAGGTATTATCCGTGCGGGTTGCGACGGGTATTTTGGTTACCCTATCACACCGCAATCGGAAGTGCTGGAGTATTTATCCACAACCAATCCTAAGGAACGCACGGGTATGGTGGTATTGCAGGCCGAAAGCGAGATAGCATCCATCCATATGGTATATGGTGGTGCTGCTGCAGGTAAGAGGGTTGTAACATCATCTTCCAGCCCCGGCATCAGCCTGATGCAGGAAGGTATATCATTTATGGCTGGCACTGAGCTTCCCTGCCTGCTGCTGAATGTAGTGCGTGGCGGTCCGGGTTTAGGAACAATCCAACCTTCCCAATCCGACTACTTCCAGGCTGTGAAAGGTGGCGGGCATGGCGATTATAAAATGATCGTATTAGCGCCTGCCAGTGTTCAGGAAATGTATGACTTTGCAAAGCTTGGTTTCGATCTTGCATTCAAACACCGTATACAGGTGATGATACTCTCAGATGGCGCTATTGGCCAGATGATGGAAAAGGTGGAACTCGATGACCAGATGCCCCGCTTAACAGATGCTGAGATTGTAAAAAGGTACCCATGGGCTACCACTGGTAAAACACCGGACCGCAAAAGGAACATCATTACTTCGCTGGATCTGAACCCGGTGAAACAGGAAATAATCAACCAGAACCTTCAGAAGAAATTCAAACATATTGAAGAGACTGAAGTGCGCTTTGAAAAGATACAATGCGATGATGCCGAATACCTGTTCGTTGCTTATGGCTCCAGTGCCCGTATTTGCCAGAAAGCTGTATTGCTGGGCAGGGCACAAGGAATTAAAGTTGGCCTGCTGCGCCCTATTACACTATTCCCTTTCCCTACCGAAGAATTGGCAAGGCTTGCTGAACAGGTACATGGTATGCAGGTAATTGAAATGAGCGCCGGACAAATGGTTGAGGATGTTCGCCTGGCAGTAAATGGCAGGGTTCCGGTAGCGCATTATGGCCGCCTGGGAGGTATCATTCCTGCCCCGGATGAAGTATTGCATGTATTGGAACAAAATTTTATAACTTCTAAAACCGAGAAAAAATATGAGCCAGCTGCTTACTAGGGAAGAGATATGTGTACCTGAAAATGAGGTCTATCACCGCACGTGCCTGCTTACAGATGCGGCGCTCACCTATTGCCCGGGTTGCGGACATGGCACTGCTCACCGGCTTATAATGGAAGTGATCGAAGAAATGGGCTTGCAGGCCGATACAATTGGTGTTGCGCCGGTTGGTTGCTCGGTACTTGCCTACGACTTTATGGATATTGATATGCAGCAGGCTGCTCATGGCCGCGCACCAGCGGTGGCTACCGGTATAAAAAGGCTCTATCCCGATAAGTTTGTATTCACTTATCAGGGCGATGGAGACCTTGCAGCAATTGGTACCGGCGAAACCCTTCATGCCTGCAACAGAGGTGAAAACATCACTATATTCTTTGTAAATAATGGAATTTATGGCATGACCGGCGGCCAGATGGCTCCTACTACCCTGCCAGGTATGAAGACCGCAACATCCCCATTTGGGCGCGATACAGAATCGATGGGTTACCCATTGAAAATAACGGAGCTGATTGCTATGCTGCCCGGCACTTATTATGTTACAAGGCAGTCGGTGCATACTCCGCAGAATGTGCGCAAAGCAAAGAAGGCAATAGAGAAAGCTATACAATACCAGAAACTGAACAGGGGTTTAAATTTTGTAGAGATAGTGTCCAATTGCAACTCCGGCTGGAAAATGACACCACTGGAATCCAACAAATGGATGGAAGAAAATATGTTCCCTTACTACCCTCTTGGCGATATAAAGGTTCCAAAACAAAATTAGCAGCTACGAAAAAATATAATTATGACCGAAGAAATAATCATAGCCGGTTTTGGCGGACAAGGTGTTTTATCGATGGGCAAAATCCTTGCCTACTCTGGTATGATGCAGGATAAAGAAGTTAGCTGGTTCCCCAGCTATGGGCCGGAAATGCGTGGCGGAACCGCCAACGTCACTGTTATCATCAGCGATGAACGCATCAGCTCGCCCATCCTCAACAAGTTCGATACCGCCATTATCCTTAACCAACAGTCGATGGATAAGTTTGAGAACTCGGTGAAACCCGGTGGTGTACTTATCTATGACCCAAACGGCATAGTGCGGCATCCGGAGCGGACCGATATCAACATATACAGCATTGATGCTGCCGATGAAGCTGCCAAACTGGGGCTAGCCAAAGTTTTCAATATGCTGGTGCTAGGCGCATTCCTGAAACTGAAACCACTTATAGAGCCGGAATATATACACAAAGGCCTGGAAAAATCGCTACCCGTACGCCGCCATAATATGATTCCGGAAAATGAAAAGGCCATTGCCCTGGGAATGGAGCTTGTGATGCCAAGGCATTTGCTGAATTGATAAGAATATCCTGTTATGTAAAAAGGTGATTTCTGAAAACAGGAATCACCTTTTTACTTATTTAAATTTATACACTTTTATCATCATTTGTTTAGCCAGGTACATCCTTATGTTGATTTACCTGCATTTCAACGCTTAACTCATCGGCTTTTTACACTCCTCTGACAATTTCCGTATTTTAGTTTGGTTTTATACATTAATCGTAGGTTAGTTTTGCCGCTTTTAAACTTTTTTATGAAATTGACTGCCAAATCTTTCCATTATTCCATTATTGCATTTTGTTTAATTGCCGGATTTTCTTCATCGGCACAGAAAGCTAAAAGCCTAGCCTACCCTGATGAAAAGCATTTTAAAAACATGCGCCAACTGACTACCGGTGGCGATAATGCAGAAGCATATTTCGGGTTCGATAATGAGCATATTACGTTTCAGCGCCAAAACCCCAATGAAGGAGTAATGTGCGACCAGATATTCTTTGGCTCTATCCCTAAGTCGGCTAAAGAAAAATTCAACTACAAACGTGTCAGTACTGGTAAGGGCCGCACCACATGCGCCTACCTTATGCCCGACCACAAGCATTTTTTATTTGCATCTACACACAAGGTTATGGATACCTGTCCGCCGGTACCTGATAGAAACGTGATCAAAAAATATGTTTGGCCGATATATGAAAGCTATGATATTTTCATTGCCGACCTGAAAGGGAATATCACCAAACAACTCACCAATTCTCCTGGTTATGATGCAGAAGCTACTGTATCGCCCAAAGGAGACAGAATTGTATTTACCAGTACCCGTAATGGCGACATTGATATCTATACTATGAAACTGGATGGAACTGATGTGAAACAGATCACTCATGAGTTGGGTTATGATGGCGGTGCAGTTTTCTCGCCCGATGGGAAGAAAATACTTTGGCGTGCATCCCGCCCTTCTACTCCCGAAGAAATAAAAGAGTACAAAGACCTCCTGGCAAAGGGACTGGTGATGCCTACTCACATGGAAATATTTATGGCTAATGCCGATGGCACCGACCAGCATCAGATTACCCACCTGGGCAAAGCCAACTGGGCTCCGGCATTTACACCAAACGGCAAAAAGATTGTATTTGCATCAGATTATGAGTACGAAAGAGGATTCCCATTCAATCTGTATCTCATAAACCTTGATGGAACCGGTATTGAGCGCATATCGCACGATGGTAGCTTTGATGCATTCCCTATGTTCTCGCCCGATGGCAAGAAGTTCATCTTCAGTTCAAACCGCAACAATGGCGGCGGACATGATACCAATGTGTTTGTTTGTGACTGGGTTGATTAATCACGAATTGGTACGCTTTTTAATGAGTTCCTTAATTTCGCCATAGGTATATGATATACCATCGCCTATAAGGTATTTTTCGCGTTCCAGATTGAGGATATTCAATTCCTCTGATGTTAATCCATCTGTAGCTTTGGCTTCAATAAGTTATTCCAGCAAATAAAATAGACCAGTTATTTTCTTCTCACTTGTTTCGTTAACATAAGCTAATAATTGCGTCCTCATCTCTGGAATATTCATAACAATGCTTTTTGTGAAATTACTGAATTTACAGCCATTTAAACCCTATTTGGCAGGCAAGTAAATACTGAATAGATAATTTGCAAAACATAAGTGAGGAACATTTGCAATGCAATACTTTTAAATATTCAACGTTATCCTGTATTAATTCATACAATTTGCTGACCAGAGCCAGACAACTCATTTTAGGATTCATTGATTTCTTCCATAAGCCATTTGCAAGTTTCATACCTGCGCAAACCTTCCGTTACCTTGCCTGCGGAGGATCAAATACTGTATTAAACATTTTTCTGGATGCCTTTGCATTTAACACTATTATGCACAGGCATCCTGCAACTATTTATCAAGTAATTACCATTTCAGCTGAAGTGGGTGCATGGGCGCTATCCTACCCCATTAATATTGCTATAGGTTTTACATTGTCGCGGTATATTGTATTCCCGGAATCGAACCTGCACGGGCACAAACAATTATTCAGATATACGCTTATTGCCATTACTTTTGTATTAATTAGTTTTTTGCTTATTGAAGCAGGCAAAATCTATTTGCCGATGGTCAACCAGACTGTACGATATACTCTTGTATGCATTATCATCACTTTATTCAGCTATATATCGCAGCGCAAATTCACGTTTATGACGGTAAATGAAATTGTAATTCCATAGCCTTAAATGGTCAAATGGTTTGTGCTAAAGGCTGTACAAGATATTGATAAATAACCTTACCTTTGCAACTAATTTTTATCATTTGCTGGAAAGAGCTCGACATATAATAGTAGGAATCATTGATTTTTTTCACAGGCCTTTTGTTAAGCTGATACCCACTCAGACATTTCGTTACCTCGCATGTGGAGGTTCCAATACCGTTTTGAACATTTTCCTGGAATCAATTGCATTCAACCATATACTGCATAAGCAACCGATACCGGTATATCATACTTTAATGATTTCACCTGAGTTGGGAGCTTGGGCGATATCTTTCCCGCTTACTTTTACTGCAGGTTTTATTATGTCGCGGCATATTGTTTTCCCTGAATCAAATCTGCATGGTCGCAAACAATTGTTTCGGTATGCACTTACAACAATTACTTTTTTACTGATGACCGTTGCACTTATTGAGGTTGGCAAGGACTTTCTGCCCATGATCAACCAAACAGTCAGGTATACATTTATCTGCATTATCACTGCCGTGCTCAGTTATATTTCCCAAAGGGTATACACCTTTAAAACGATCGAAGAGGAAGTGGTGCCGGATTAAGAAATCACCTTGATTTTATGATATTCGGGATTGAAAATTGATATATAATCAGAGCTGAAACAACGAACAAGCACATTTAGTTTTATAGGGAAACCTGCAAAAATACAGGTTCATACCAATAGCTTAAGGAGAGTGCGGAGATTTGTGTTTAGTTTGCATTTATTGTATGCCCCCGGTTTTTTGTGTAATTCTTTAGAATGGCCTGCAATAGCATTCAATTTAGTATACATGGCTTGATTAAATTAACTGGTAGGAAAATCGAAGCTGAAGATGCTATAGATGTAATTCAAAATGGTGTTATTATTTTTGAATACCCTAAGGACAGGCCATACCCAAGTCGACTAATGATAGGTTGGATAGATATCAAGGGATACAGAAAAGCGCTACATGTAGAGGTAGCAGAAGACATAAATACAAAAAAGTGCATAGTAGTTACTTCATATTAGCCAGATGAAAATAAATGGAATACTGATTTCAAAACCAAAAGAATAAACATATAACTCTGGAGTGCATTATTTGTATGAACGGAAATTTGCAGGAAGGAAGGGATACTGTAACATTTGAAAAGCAAGGCCATCTGAGAATAATAAGAGAGGTGCCAGGTGAAGTATGCGACAATTGCGGGCATTTTTATGTTGGCTCAGAAGCCGCAATCGAAATCCAGAAAAAAGTAAAAAAGCTGTTGCTGACGGAGCAGAGCTGGAAATATTAAAATACGCCTGACACTACAAGACAACTATAGCTATACTAACAAGAAACCACCTTATGGCCTAAGTATATTCAACCCAATAGTACACTCCAGGCAGCGCTTTGAGCTGCAGTAGTTGTTATACAATTGCAACAACGCCTGCGATTGCGCAGCATTGGTAGCCTTCCATCCGTTTTCCTCCCATAGCCGGGTTATGTTGTTCTTTTCGGCAGGAACTGCTTCAAGCAGTTGCAGGGCTTTCTCTTGAAGCAGATAGGTATCCTGCTTGGCTGCATATAGGAACTGAATGGGTGCTATGGTATTGATGATAATATTCTCAAATGATGTCTTGCCCAATGACTTCGGCGTTGCCTTTTCCTGCGCTGAATCGAACTGAAAATGGGTATCCCAATAGCCGCTTGCAGTAACTTCCAAAAGTGGCTCTAGTTCCTTAACAGAGTGAGTCTCGATAATTTGAGAAAATAAATGAACCGACTTATGTATCAATGCCGCAAACTGTGCTATACGCACCGTTGGGAAATTGGCGGGCCGCATACGCAGAAACTTCCAGAGGTGTTTGGCAATTGGCTTAAGTTTGTATTTCTTTTTCAAATAATCATATTCCCTTTGTAATTCTCTTGGGTAGTCGTCCTCGAAGTCATCATCCAGCATACCTGCCTGCCCAAAGAGCAACGCCTCTGTCTGCATCAGGCTTTCCCTATGCTTGGCAGGTATATTCAGCGACAATGACTGTGCCAGCATCAGGAAGGGAGTTGCATTTGTTTTGAACCCAAAGTTGGCAGCCATTCGCCAGTAGAGCAGGTTACGCCAGTCTTCAGCCGAGTTTTCGAGGAGCACATTCCAGTCGCTGAGTTTCATTTCCCAGCGTTCTGCAAGTAGCCTGCTCAGCCAGCCTTCCTTGGTAATATCCTTTACCTGGCTGTGTTGATTAGCACAGGGTAGTTGAAAAGGCGCCTGCATCAAGCTGGCATAATTGGTAATTACATTCTGGGGAACATGCTTTTTCAGAACTAAGACAGGTGTATGATCAGCTACACCAGGCTCATCGTTTTCATAAACCACATGGAGTATAAGGTTCTGATATGCCGCATCATGGTGATGGCCATGCTTAAGCCAGTCGCTGCTTTTAAGGTGCAGCTCCACATTGCCTACCAGCAAAGTATTACCCACCTTCACCTTAGCCTCCAGAAAATCTGGACCGGCATCCCTGTTCAGCTTGCCGCAGTGCACAACAGTTACAGGTTCTCCCTCCGGTGTCTGCAGCCCGAATGGAATGTACAAACTATATTGCCAGATGAATTGGAAGAGGGCTTCGTTCATTTTATAAATGTAAAAACTTAAATCAGAAAGCAAAAAACTAATTTTCTACAGTTCGATTCAGGTTTCGCCTCGGAATAGGACTCTGTGTGCTAAATTACCTTCTTCCCCTTCATAGCATCCTTCAATGCCGCATCCATAACACGCTCAGCATATGGACGGCTTACATCATTGAGTATTTCAGTTTCATTATGTATCCTGTCTTTGTCCTTTGCATTTATTGCCTCACTCAGTTTGTTCATATGCTCCCAAGTCAGCGCTACTTCATCATCAGTCAGGAAGTCGCGGTGCTTGCTTAGGAACTTTTCAGTGGTGTCCAGCATCTGCTGGGCTTCAGTTGTGGCTTCTACCAGTGCACGTGTTTTTATATCATCCTTGGCATGTGTCAGCGAATCCAGCAACATGTTTTCTACCTCTTCATCCGTCAGACCGTATTGAGGCTTCACATCTATGCTCTGAGCTACCCCACTCCGAATCTCAGTGGCACTCACCTTAAGTATGCCATCTGCATCAATAAGAAAAGTAACATCTACCTTGGGCAAACCCGCAGGCATACCGGGTATACCTGTAAGGTTAAATTCGGCCAGTTTTCTGTTGTCTTGCACCAGATCTCGCTCTCCCTGATAAACCGATATTCTCATACTTGACTGCCCGTCTTTCTGGGTAGTATATTGCCTGCCTGCTTTATTTGGAATCTTGGAGTTCCTTGGTATCAGCACATCCATAAGCCCGCCCATTGTTTCAATGCCGAGCGATAGCGGCGTTACATCCAGCAGCAGCATTTCGGTATTGTTGCCGGCCAGTATATCTGCCTGCACTGCAGCTCCCAACGCAACCACCTCATCGGGATTCAATCGGTCATACACATCCCTACCGAAGAAATTCTTTACGCATTCCTTCACCAGTGGCACCCTTGTTGAACCACCTACCATCACCACCGCATCAATCTGCAAGGCTTTAAGTCCGGCATCATTCAGCGAGTTCTGGCAAGCTGTAATTGTCCGGTTAACCAGCGGCTGTATCAGTTCATTAAATTTTTCCCTTGTCAGGCTTACCGCTTGATCATCTATAAGCCCTTCATATACTTCATTATCCGACAAATGCACCTTTGCTTGCTCTGCCCTGATACGAAACTGTTGTGCCAGTGATTTAAAGTTATGCAGCTCAGTATCCGTTACCCCCAGTTGATCCTGCCAATACCGCACAATCACGTTATCCATATCATCGCCCCCCAGATAGGTATCACCATTAGTACTGAGCACTTCAAAAATACCATTGCTCAGTGTCAGTATTGAAATATCAAACGTACCACCGCCAAGGTCATATACTGCAATCGTTTTTTCCTCATGATGCTTAGTACCTAAGCCATAAGCAAGGCTTGCAGCAGTGGGTTCGTTGATGATGCGCAGCACATCTAGTCCAGCCAGCCGGCCAGCATCGCGGGTTGCCTGGCGTTGGGCATCGTTGAAGTAGGCAGGTACGGTTATCACCGCCTTGCTGATGCTCACCTTTAGTATATGCTCAGCCCTCTTCTTCAGCTCCTTCAGAATGTAAGAAGATAGCTCGATTGGAGAAAAGAACCTGTCTCCCACCTGTATTTTCACCAATGCATCAGTGCCATCATCTATGATATTATACGCAAAAAATCCGGCATCCTTACCTACATCTTTATACGATTTGCCCATCAGCCGCTTTACCGAGTAAATGGTACGCTCCGCCTCTGCTATCAATAATTCCTTTGCAGGATTCCCTACTGTAACATTCCCAAAATCATCAAAATGCACAATCGAGGGTACCAGGGCCAGACCATCTGTTTCCTTCAATGCTATTGGTTCATGGGTATCAGTTCTTACTATTGCTATAAGACTGTTAGTGGTACCAAGGTCTATACCCACTATTATTTCTTCCTGCTGAATGCTTCCGGTAACTATATTTATGGCTATTTTGCCCATATTTTTTCTGAATCTGAGGTGCAAAGGTAACAGTAAAAATGTCTTCTGGTCTTATAGGCTTATAGAGATATTGCCAGAAAAGACATTAAAGAATACTACAGTATTGATTCATTCAGTTTTGTATATTTGATCAAACATTCTATCATGCCTCTCCGGATCTTCTTAACTATGATTATGTGCATGACTTCCTTATTGTCCTGCAATTATATTACCAGGCAGGAAGCAATGCAACTCAACAATACTATTGTTTCAATAAACGATAGCTTGTACCTGAAGGGCCGAAAATTCGGAACACTGGTCAACGAATCATATAAGGCAAAAGACTACAGCCAGCTTCAGCCTTTCAGGATTAACTTTGAGAAGTTTCTTGATTCGTCCAGGAAAAGTATGATTGGCCTTAAAGATATAGGAGGCTCTGAATCCTTGAAAAATTGTGAAATTGAATTGCTTAAAATTGAAAAACAAATGATTGAACACGATTTTGTTCCATTTGAGCATTTGACAACATCCTCCACAAATGACGATGTCAGCGCCCTTTTTGATAGTATTCAAAATGATGCAAAAGGAGAAACGGACCAAATGCAGAAATTTAAAAAATTGCAGGAAGATTATGCATTGAGAAATGGTTTTACACTTAGTAAAAATAAGGTCCAATGATACTAATAATATGTTGCCAAATAGGTTACCAATAAATCAACAGTGGAAAATGCATGGCAGGCCATCAAAATAACATCAAATTACCTGATGTAGAAATAATTTGTTTAGGGTTTAAAAAGAACAATAAAACACTATCAATGTATTCCTAAAGACACACCAATAGCAGCAATAGGTCCTCCTGGCGCATAGGAGCTTAACGAAGTCATTGTTCTGGAGCTCATGGTTATTCCGGTGACTTGGGTAATTTTAGGTCCATAAGTTAGCGGCACAGTCCATCCGGTTTGCACATACCACCTGCTTTGTCTTTTACCCAGGTGCCAATATTTATAAACCGAGAACACCATATTGGTCTGGGGATTTTTATTATATTCTATCGGTTCAACATTTCCATATATAGTGGTAAGATCATGCTTGTCATGATACAAGCCTGTGCAGTACGTTAGACCCGTTCCAAATGCATATCCTACCTGACAAGATTTTAAATAATATTTTACCCCGGCATAAATTTTATAATTCCATGTACCAGCTCCCGGTCCGGCATCAATAGAAATATTTTTGCTCACGGGTATGTCAAAATCAAATCCGATCAGGCCAGTATTATTATTGATACCGGTACTGGTGGACATATAGATTAAAGGATTGCGCTCCGGCCTTACTGTTAGGTTTTTCGGGCTTGCCTTAGTGGTTGGCAAATTACTATCCTGAGCCAAAACATTAAATCCTGTAATTCCAATAAATACAATTAACAGAAATCTGTACATAAATCTATATTAGATTCCTTGCTTTTATAAACTTATAAAACCATAAAAAAATATCGGCGGGGCAACATAAATAACGATGACTGATGTACGACATTATACCCCCGCAGCACTTATCTCCTTTACCTGTCCCTGCTCAATACGAACCACTCTGGCAGGATATTTCTGAATAATACTATAGTCATGGGTTGCCATAATAAATGCTGTCTGGTCGTCACGGCATATGTTAAACAACAACTGCATAATTTCATCCGTAGTATCAGGATCCAGGTTACCGGTAGGCTCATCTGCAAGGATCAGTTTGGGTTTATTCAATAATGCCCTGGCAATATCCACACGTTGCTGTTCTCCGCCCGACATTTCATAAGTCATTTTATTACCTTTATTTTTCAATCCTACCTTGGCAAGCACATTCTCGATAGTTTCCCGCATTTCATCTTTATTTTTCCAACCTGTTGCCTTAAGTACAAATTCCAGGTTCTGGTATACATCCCGGTCTGTCAGCAGCCTGAAATCCTGGAAAACAATACCAAGGTTACGCCGCAATAAAGGTATCTTTTGCCAGGTAAGATCCTTCAGATCAAAACTTGCCACATTCCCTTCACCTTCTTTAAGGTATAATTCCCCATACAAGGTTTTAAGCAAACTCGACTTGCCAGTTCCTGTTTTGCCTATCATATAGATAAACTCCCCTTTATCTACTTCAAGGTTAACATTATGAAGCACCAGTGTATTGCCCTGGTATATATTGGCATCTTTCAGGTATACTATATTATTATTTGGATCCATCATTCCATCTTTCATTTATAACAAAGGTAACAGCAATTAAATTGAAAAATAAGCGGTGTACTAAAATACGAACAATATTCATTTACCTAAACAACACTATTCACGGGCAACCAGTCGTTGAGTAAATAAAAAATGGCTGCCCTGAAAAGGTACAGCCATTTTTAAGAACTTCAAATTATTATTGAACCATTAATTTCCTTGTCTGAATCTGGTTTCCTGTTGCTGTTTGAACAACATACATACCAGGAACACTGATTGCATTGTGAGGGATAAGAATCCTTGCCTCATTGGATGTTAACTGTTCGCTTGTACGGAAAACTTCCTTACCTGTAATATCAGTAACCACAATATTAGCTACAGCATATTCTGCATCCTTGATAATTATATAAGCATCGCCATTTGTAGGATTCGGCGCTACAGCAACGTCCATATTATCCAGTTTAACATTAGCTACTCCAGCAGGGAAAGGACTGATGAATATGCGATCCATAAAAAAGTTGTTGCCACTGCTGTAACTACCTGTACCTGTTGTTCCATCATACCCTACTTCTATGCCGGGTTTGTAACGCCAGCGGAAAACAGTGTAATTTGTTCTTGCAGGAGTAGGAATATTAATACTCATCTGTGACCAATCGCTCATTGATGTAGGGTAATAAGCAACACTCGATGAACCCATATTATCTACTCCTCTTTTGGTCAGTTTTGCCAGATTAGTCCAGGTTTGAGATTTATTAATTGAGTAATCAATATCGAGTTCATCATTCATATCGAATGACAAACTGGTACGAGCAGCACCTGAATAAAAATAATTAAGGCTGCAACCACCTGTTGTAAAAGAGGAAAGATCCATCGGAACACTGAAAAAATCATCAAAATCACCAAATGGACTTCCAGTACTAGGATATATATTCATAAATGTATTTATTCGGTTATCAAAACCGGAATACATAATGCAGCTATTATCGGCGTATCCTACATTTGCCCACTGCCATTTGAATTCATTGTTGTAGTAATTAAATGAAGGCCATTTAGCAGTATCTGCCCCATCAAAATTCTGATAATAACTAGTGGCATTTACACCGGCATTATCTGCAACAAATACACCACGGGGCCATTCCACAGTAGTATCGCCTGTATGGTTTCCAGTTGCTGTCATTTTTACATCTACCCAACCTGGAGTATTGAAACTGTTATTGAAATTTGTCAATGCATTCGCATTTGCGGATGAGTTATAGGTAGGATGAGCCGCATCGTTAGAGAAAGTCCAGTCCAGTTCGGTTAATGTGTCATTCCATGTTTCATTACGGAAAGTAACCGCAACTCCAGGGAAAGTAAAATAATGAGGATTAAGGGTATATCCACTCTTCGGAAGTAATGTACCGCCTGTTACATTAAATTCAGGTATTGGTTTCAGGTCAGGGAGTGGAGCGAAAGATGTTGGATTCAGAGAATCAGACAAAACTCCAGTAAAATAAAGATTATTACGGTTCCACAAATTATTTCTGCCTGCAACCGGGCTGTTTAAAGCCTGATGCATTCTGTAAACCTGGCCTTTTGTAAACATAAGACTACAGAAAGTATAATCCATAATATTCTGAGCATTGGTAGTATCGGGATAATCCACTAATGAATCAGTTGCTGTAGGGGTTGTATACAATTTAAAATAATTTACAGCACACGTAGTATCATATAAACTTCTTGGATCACAACCTTCAGGCACACTGCCAATAACATGTCCCTTTGTAGGAGGTGTATCATCAACAGCATCATCACCACAATCTATACCAGCGTTGTTTGTTCCACCCCATGGATGATAAAGACTCAAACAATGACCCATTTCATGGTTAATTGTCTTATAGGGCATAGTGCCGTACCAGTTTGCCATATAATCATATGCCGAAATCACCCCATCCGACTGTGGCGAATATAAAACAGCCGATGGAAAAAGAGCATAAGCTGCTGCAACTCCGCCACCAGTAGTGATAACATTAATGCTCCAGATGTTTATATAAGAGGTTGGAGGCCAGTCATCAAATTTAGCCTGATCACTTCCAAAATATGTATTGTAATTCCTGCGACGGGTAATACCCTTGGTTGGTTTACCGTTTGGATCCTTGGTAGCAAGATGCAAACGGATATGCGGATTACCTTCGTATTTAATAAATGGCTGAATAACATTAATAGTATCGGGGTTCTGATGGGCATATACCTTGTTCCAGTCAATAAGATCTGTAAAAATAGCATCATCAGATAAATACTCAGCACCGTAATCATGAACAATATGTATTACAATCGGAATATCATACCAGAAATTCTGGTTTCCCATCGAGTCTGTTCCGGTAGTTTTTTTTGCTGTCCTGAAATCAATTTTATTCAAGCCTTCCTTCAATTGCTTTTCATAGTCAGCTTCTAATTGTTTTAGTTCAGGATGAGCCAATAGCAGTCTGTTATGGACCTCATCCGTAGAGCAGGGCGCAACTTGAGCATTACTACGGCCTGCAAAGCATATAAGTGCAAGCGCTAAAAGAAAATAGTTCTTTGTCATTATTAAATAATTAAGAAGTTCCAAAGATAAAAAAATAAACAAACTTTCACAATAATTTCGGAGTTTACCGGACATTAAAAAGCGAAATCTCCATTATTACAAAGGCAACTTACTACATAGACGAATAATCAGGCTAAAATCTTGGGTAAAATCAAAAAAATATTTTTTCTGATTTTGATTACGCTTAGAAATACATTTAAAAAAGACTTCCACCTTATAGCTTATTTCGATGCCTGACACAAAAAAAGCCAGCCTGTGAACAGGCCAGCCCCTATAAACCCTATGAAAAAGCTTACCTGAGATCAGGCTAGCAATACCCTATATGGACACAAATTTAGTTCAAAATTCTGTTCTGAAATACAACAACGAATATTTTTCGTACTTTTTTTAACAATAAGTTTATAAAAATTAGTTATTGAGGCTGTTTTTGAAATTTAACTATCATCCCTTTTATTTAAGTTTAACCAAAGACCTCCTTCCGAATTAACTGAATCTGATTGGTAAACCAAGGAATAGCTGATGTATTTTATTTTATGTGTTTGTAAGCGAACAAGATTTACTGTTCTTTCAGCTCTTTGATAAGTAGTATTGTCTCTGCCCAAAGTGCGGCCTCTTTATTTGTAAACGCCCAGGATTTAGCAGATACTTCTTTGTTATCAGGGCCAAACCACTTCACGAGTTTGTTGTTGGCAAAAAAGAACCTGCCCATGTCGAGCCTTGTTTTTTTATCGTCATACCAAACACTGTCACCCACAGCTGTAGCCTTTTCTTCGGTATATGTCCGGGGCTTATTATAGACAAAATTCTGCTTCAGAATAAAGATCAGCATGCCATCATCAAAATAATACTCTGTAAATACGCGACCTGTATCGCTAAAGTGTTCAGCAATTATCTTTTTCACTTCCTCATCGCGGTAATACCCGGTTATAGTGCCACTGGCAGCAGATGTAATATCATCTACGCGTTTAACTTTATAATCCTTCTGTTTATTATTGATCTCATTGTAATGCTTCATCGCTTCTGCAACGGCATCTTCCGGTTTTTTTTTGCAAGAGGAAAACAGGACAATAGCAAATAATAATATGGTCAGTGTTTTATTCATGTGGTAGCTTATTGCAAATAATTAACCCCAAAGTTCGCAAAGATTGTACAAAGAATAGAAATCCAGGATACTGATTGCAAATTCCATGGAATTCATAACACGGAATTTACTTCCATTTGATTACACATACTTGTATACTTGCCGTTTAAAAACAAATCAGGCAAGCAATATTTGCCAGGCTTTATTGACATCACCGGCATCCAGCATTTCATGCGCATAGGTGTGCAGGGCAGTAGTCTTGGCTTCTGTGTCATGCGTATAGTTCTGCATAATATCATTGAGCCTGTCGTCATCCACCAGGCTGCTGATCAGTGGTATCGAGGTGCAGTTGCCCAGCAGGCCCAGGTTGTTTCCTGTAAGTATATGGCTGTGCTTTATAGCCGCAGGAAGTGCATCTACTCCGATGCCCAGTTCCGTATTTGGTTTTGGCACAGTAAACACCGCACTGCCTGATGCCCGGCAATAATAGTCGCCACCCATGCGGGCCACGAGATCTATTCTGTGAGGGTCAATACGGCCCTGCTCATCCAGCACATTGTCATCTATATGCATGCACAATACCTCGCAGATAATGAGGTTGGCTGCGCCCCCTTCTTTACCTGTTTCAATCACCTGCAGCAATTTACATTCCAGTTGCACAGGAGATTCTTTCACTCTGAATGGCTTAACCAAATCCGATGGGATAGCGGTAAATCCGGCCTTTACAAATTCATCTGTACCCTTTGGGTATTCGCAACTGGCAAGGTTCATCTGCTGCACCATGTTGTAATTCACAACATTGATTACCACCTCCTTTGTATCATACACATTCTCCAGCGTATGCTTGATGGTATTATCTCTTACCCGGCGTGCCGGTGAGAAAATAAGTATGGGCGGTTTGCTGCCAAACACATTAAAAAAGCTGAACGGCGACAGATTGGAAACACCATTGCTATCGATGGTACTTGCAAAACATATTGGTCGCGGAGCTATAGAACCTAACAGGTAGGCATGTAGCTGGGCAGTCTTTATCTCTCCGGGAGTTATGGTCATTTCAATGGCAGTTTACAAGTTTACAGTAGGCAGTTTACAGTTGATAACTCAATTGCAAACTGCCTGCTGTATATTTTTTCTTACCTGATTTCAAAATTCGATAGTGCTACAAATTCCTTTACCCTGTTATCTATATCTTCAGCAGTAAGCTCCTTGAGCCTTGTTGGGCCGAATTTTTCCACACAATAAGATGCCATTGCAGAACCTATGATCACTGCAGCCTTCATGCTTTCGAAAGAGATATCGTTGATGCGTGTGAGATAGCCTATAAAGCCCCCTGCAAAAGTATCACCTGCACCTGTCGGATCGAAAACATCTTCTAGTGGCAGGGCTGGCGCTGAAAATATCTGATCGCCATAAAACAGCAACGCGCCATGTTCTCCTTTTTTAATAATCAGGTATTTAGGACCCATAGCCTGTATTTTTTTGGCCGCTTTCACAATCGAATGTTCGCCGCTGAGCTGGCGGGCTTCGCTGTCGTTCACCATCAGCAGATCAACCATCAGAAGGGCCTTTTTCAGATCTTCCATAGCCACATCCATCCAGAAGTTCATGGTATCCATGATAATGAGCTTAGGGCGCTGTTGCAGTTGGTTCATTACGCTGATCTGCACGGCAGGGGCCAGGTTGCCCAGCATCACAAAACCACTGCCCTGGTAGCTGTCGGGCAATTTAGGATCAAACTGCGCAAGCACATTCAGTTCAGTTACCAGTGTGTCGCGGGTGTTCATGTCCAGGTGGTAACGGCCGCTCCAGAAGAAGCTTTTACCATCGGGCACCACTTCTACGCCCTCAAAAGCCACCCCCCTGTTGGTGAGTTCTGTGATCTCTGATTCCGGAAAATCGCCACCTATGATGGATACCTGCTTTATAGGCTGTGTAAAATTGGATGCAGCCCATGCTGCATAAGTACCCGATCCGCCAATGATCCTTTCTGCTTTTCCGAATGGAGTTTCCAGCGTATCGAAGGCCATTGTGCCTACTATAAGTAATGACATATTTTATTGAATTTTGCAGCAAATGTAATGCTGTAATCGCACAAATCCGACTTGACTATAGTGGAAGAATAATTGGCACGCTAAGAAATCAAAATATTTAGTGTCAGATGTCTTTGCTCACACCCGCAAACAGACTTTTTATTTCTCTGAAACAGATAATATTATACCAGAATGCGATTATCAAGGCGCCTCCCATAAGAAAGGTCTGATTCCTGTGAATAAACGGCACATCCATTTCATTAATGCCGTATTTTTTTTCCGGCAGATGTTGCTCAAGGAAAAAAAACAATGCCATATAACAAATATTCACAGCCAGGTAAATTAGTCGTTCAGTCCTTAAAGCTTTGATGTCTCTGTAGAATAAATTTGCAAAGGCACTCATGATCTGCCAGACTACCAGCAGCAAAAACACACTGCGATAAGATGTCTGGGCATCAGAATCAAGACAATACAAAAAATAAATAAAAATACCAAACTGTACTATATTGTCTACAAACTTAAATATGACTATATTATTAGACTGCCTTCTTATCTTCGTTCCCCTCTTTATATTCACAGATCTGTACCTGCTACTGCTATCACTACTATGCCTATGCCTGCTCATGCTGCTGTTACTTTTCAATTAGCTTAATTATTTACCTCAAAAATTAAAATTAGATATATGAGCAAAAGGGCACTTAGTTTATTATCAATGAATCCCAACTAAGAAGTTGAAGTGCAATATAAATATTAAATTCCAAATTAGTACACATAATATTCACTACATTTTTCTTTATAGCATATCTTAACATGACATTACAATAGACCTTAACGCAGTATCAATCAAAAGTTATCCACAACAATTGGCAATGCAATTTTATTTGGCGTAAATTCGCCACAATAATTGGATGCCAAATAATATGGACAGAAGTATATTACATCTTGACCTTGACACTTTTTTTGTCTCTGTAGAAAGGCTTGAAAACAGGGCGCTCATAGGGAAACCTGTAATTGTAGGCGGCACTTCCGACAGGGGGGTAGTGGCCTCATGCAGCTATGAGGCGCGGCAATATGGGGTACATAGCGCTATGCCTGCCCGGCTGGCAAAACAGTTGTGCCCGGAGGCTATTTTCGTGAAGGGCGATTATGACGCCTATACCCGCTTCTCGGAAATGGTAACCGACATACTCAAAGAAAGCGCCCCAATGGTAGAGAAGGCATCAATAGATGAGCACTATTGCGACCTGACGGGTATGGATAAGTTCATAGGCTGTACAAAATGGGCTACTGAATTGCGGCAGCGCATCATCAGAGAAACGAGGCTGCCTATTTCCTTTGGATTGTCGGTGAATAAAACGGTATCGAAAGTAGCTACAGGGCAGGCGAAACCCAACGGGCAACTGCACATCATATCGGGTACAGAGAAACCCTTCCTGGCGCCGCTTTCTATCAAAAAAATACCCATGATAGGCAACAAGACCTATATGCAGCTCCGCAATATGGGTATATCGCAGGTGGGCACTATACAGCAGATGGATGTGGAACTGATGCAACGCGTGCTGGGCGAAAACGGGGTAACCATCTGGCGTAAGGCAAATGGTATAGACAACTCGCCGGTAGTGCCTTACAGCGAGCGGAAATCGCTCAGCAAGGAGGAAACCTTTGATAAAGACACCACCGATATGAACATGCTGAAGAAGATCATTGTGCGTATGGTGGACACTCTGGCCTATGACCTGCGCAGCCAGCAGAAACTAACTTCGTGCATTACAGTAAAGATCAGGTATTCCAACTTTGATACTGAGACAAAGCAGGCTCGGGTGCCTTATACGTCATCAGACAGGGCACTGACAGAGAAGGCGCTGGAACTGTTTCATAAGCTGTATTCGCGACGGATGCTGATTCGGCTGATCGGTATCAAATTCAGCAACCTCGTCCATGGCAGTTACCAGATAGATCTGTTCAACGACACCATGGCGCAGGTAAACCTGAACAATGCCCTGGATGGCATCAGGAACCGGTTTGGGGTAAAAGCGGTAGGAAAAGCTATTCTGGCCTAGGCCGGAACAGGCATATTGCACAAAAACAAAAGCCGGAACAACTCCGGCTTGATTTTTTATTCTTCGCCCGCCATATCCCGAAGGCTTTCGGAGGAAGGCAGAAACCTATCAACTTATCACTTATCACTTATCACTTATCACTTATCACCTATCACCTATCACCTATCACCTATCACCTATCACCTATCACCTATCACTTATCACCTATCACTTATCACTTATCACTTATCACCTATCACTTATCACTTATCACCTATCACTTATCCCCCTACTCCCTTCCCATCTTCCTGAGCATCTTGCCATGCTCTACAAGCGCTATCACAAAATTGGGCATCTCCTGGTAAGGCAGGCCATATTGCTGGGCAGTACTCTTTACGATCTTTGCAATTTGTGGATAATGTACGTGCGAAATATGGGGGAATAAATGGTGTTCAACCTGATAATTAAGCCCCCCGATAAACCAATACATGATGCGGCTGCGTGGTGAAAAATTAGCTGTATTCAGCAACTGGTGAATCGCCCAGCTATTCTGTATTTTCCGGTCGTCGGTTGGCAACGGGAATTCAGAGCTTTCCAGTACATGTGCCAACTGGAAAATACACGATAGTCCGAGGCCTGCTGTAAAATGCAGTATCATAAACCCGGCCAGCACAGATTGCCAGGGCATACCAGAGAAAATAATAGGCAGTACCAATACATAACCGAAGTATATGACTTTATAGATACTCAACTCTATCAGCGCCGATTTCAGGGTGATATTTTCTTTCTTCAGCAGACCTTTTTTATCGTACTGAAACAGCAGGCGATAATCTTTGTAAGTAACCCACTGTAAGGTAAGCAGGCAGTAGAGAAACCATGCATAAATATGCTGGTAGCGGTGCAGCGGATGTTTTTTGGCGTGTGGCGAAAACCGCATGAGGCCACCTACTTCTATGTCTTCATCAAGACCCTCAATATTGGTATAGGTATGATGCAGGATGTTGTGCTGAATGCGCCAGGTAACATCATAGCCACCCACAAGGTTGACTACATCACCCACTATTTTATTCACTATTTTTTTGGATGAATACGAACCATGATTGGAATCATGATGTACAGAGCAGCCAATACCAACCATACCTAATCCCATCAGGAACCAAAGCCCGAAAAACAACCAGAGGCTTGCGGCGCCAACACCTGTTATAATCAATATATTAGGCACAAAAAACAAAGCAAGCATAGCCACAGTCTTCCATCGCAAAGCGCTGTTGCCTGTAGGAGCCAGATTGTTTTCCTTAAAGAATTCATCTATATTTTTCTTAAGCGTATCATAAAAACCTTCACCGTTTTTTGGCGCGAAACGCACTATATTTAATTTACTCACTCAGTATAATAATTTAAAATTGCCTGCAAACATAATCAATAAATCAATGCCAGACGTTATTGTCTTTAAAATATAACATTGCCTGTTTTAAAGATTCTGACTCAACCGGTTTTACATTTTCAGTAAGTGATGTTGATTAAATAAAGTACACCATATTGCGAAGTTGTTTTTCTTTTTTACGAGGCGTAAAATCTGCGAAGATTGTACTATTTAAAACTTTTACAACGAAGTAAAAAGGAAAAAGAACAAGTAAGATGGTGTACTTTATTTAAT
>CAIVEH010000009.1 GCA_903904855.1 uncultured Bacteroidota bacterium
ACAATAACACTGAGTGATACAACAACAGGGGGAGTGTGGAGCAGCAGCAGTGCGGCCGTTGGGACGGTATCTTCAACAGGTGTTGTAACAGGCATAGCAGCGGGAAGTACTACAATCAGTTATTATGTAGGGGCCATAGGATGCGCTGCAACGCATGTGGTTACAGCGATAACTGTGCCGGAAATAACGGGAGTGCATAATATTTGTGCCTACGGGGATACCATGACAATAAGTGATGCGGTAACTACCGGATTATATACCAGTTCGCTGGCAACGGTAACGAACCTTGGCGGAGGACTGGGGAGGGTAACGGGCAATACTCCGGGCGCAGCAAGTGTAACGTATATAGCGACATCGGGCTGCACGGCGAGTGCGACATTTACAGTCAATGCGCTGCCTGCGGCAATAAGTGGTATAGGGCCATTGTGTGTGGGAGGCACTGAGACGGTAACAGATGGCAGCACCGGAGGGTATTGGAGTGCAGGAGCGGGGAGTGTGAGCGTGGGGAGCGCGACGGGAATAGTAACGGGCCTTGCAGCAGGGACTGGTATAATAAGATACACATTGCCGAGTACAGGATGTTGGGTTGATTCGGTAATAACGGTAATGACCCTGCCGGTGGCGGGTGTGATAACCGGAACCGGAAATGTGTGTGCTGGTAGCAGCATAGCACTGGCGGATACGGTAACCGGCGGGGTATGGAGCAGTGCAGGCACAATAGCAACTGTAACCGGAGGGGTAGTATATACTTTGAGTGCGGGTGTGGATACCATAAAATATACCGTAACCAATATGTGCGGCAGTGCGGTTGCAAATACAGAAGTTACCATCAATCCTGTGCCAGATGCAGGGGTAATAACGGGAAGAGATACAGTATGTGTGGGTAATGAGGTAACATTAACAGAGAGTGTGAGCGGCGGTGTATGGACTGCGAGTGCAGGGGGCGTAAGTGTTGGGAGCAGTTCGGGAGTGGTGTGGGGGCTGTCGGCAGGGATGGATACGGTGATTTATACTGTGAGTAATGCGTGGTGTACGGCTTATGCAACGACTGTGGTTACGGTATTGGGGAGTGGGAATTGTCCGGCATTAGAGACCTCTCCCCGGCCCTCTCCAAAGGAGAGGGTGTTGATTTACCCGAACCCGTCAGCGGGGGATGTGGTTGTGAAATGTGCAGAACCAGGAACTCTGAGTATTTATAATATACAGGGGCAGAAATGGGGTACCTATGAGTTAAGGGCAGGGGAGAATGAGGTGCATTTGGGAGCAGTTGCGGATGGGATATATCTGGTGGAGTATACCTCTGTAACAGGTATAATAAATATAGTTTATATAGTTGTATCCCGATAGAAATCCGAATTTGAACTGTTCCTCTTCCCTTCGATACCTCGGGCAGGCAAATACTCAGCACTGGCCCTCTTCTACTATCGCTCAGGATGTACAATAAAGAGATGATGTACAAGCGTGCCATGGCCACTAAAGCCAGCTAGCAGTAATAACCTCTGTACAAAAAAAAATCCTTTAGCAAGTATAACCAATCAAGTTATCACCCAATCACCTAAATTCGCACCAAAATTGCACAAATGAATCACGCTTATGTATTTCCGGGGCAGGGCGCCCAGTTCGTAGGAATGGGTAAAAAACTGTATGAAGAAAATACCATTGCCAGAGAGTATTTCGAACAGGCCAATGAAATTCTGGGTTTCCGGATTACCGATATTATGTTTGATGGCACTGTTGATGACCTGAAGCAAACAAGGGTTACACAACCTGCAATTTTTCTGCATTCAGTGATATTGTTTGAGACTACTCCCGACCTGCTGCCCGATATGGTCGCCGGCCACTCTCTGGGTGAGTTTTCGGCTTTGATAGCCAATAAGGTGCTGACATTTGAAGACGGTTTACGGCTGGTAGCCAAGCGTGCATCGGCTATGCAGCGGGCCTGCGAAATCAATCCTTCCAGTATGGCTGCTATAACCAATCTGGATGACCAGATAGTGGAGGATGTGTGCAGCCAGATAACCGGAGAGATTGTGGTGGCTGCCAATTATAACTGCCCCGGCCAACTGGTGATAAGCGGCAGCAATGAGGGTGTGCGTCAGGCATGTGAACTGCTGAAAGCCGCAGGCGCCAAGCGTGCGCTGTTACTGCCGGTGGGTGGCGCGTTTCATTCGCCACTCATGGAGCCTGCAAGGGAAGAACTGGCTGAAGCAATAGCAAATACTACCTTCGGGAACCCCACATGCCCTATTTACCAGAATGTGGATGCATCTCCGTATATCACACCATCAATGATTAAGCAAAACCTGATCAATCAACTTACATCGCCCGTGCGCTGGACTCAAACCATACAGAAGATGATGGACCATAACGCCACTCATTTCACTGAAGTAGGCCCCGGCAAAGTGTTACAGGGTTTGATAAGTAAGATAGCCAAAGATGCTGTGGTGGATGGAATTAGTTGAGGTGATAGGTGAGAGGTGATAGGTGATAGGTGATAGGTGAAAAGTGATAGGTGATAAGTGATAGGTGGTAGTGTGTGTTTTGAAATTTTGTTTGCCGGATAAATATTGATTGCAATTAAATATTTTGTGACAAAACTATTGAAGTATGGATGAATCACAATCACATCACAGATTTACAGAGTTACAGGTCTGGAAACTGGGCAGGGAATTTAAACTTATGGTCTAGAAGATTACAGACACCTTCCCGGTAGACGAAAAGTTTAAACTCACCGATCAGATCATTCGTTCGGTGAGGTCTATATGCGCTAATATCTCAGAAGGTCATGGGCGGTTTACCTATAAAGATCAACTAAATTTCTGTGTTATTTCAAGGGGATCATTGGCTGAGACCCTTAATCACCTGATAGATGCATATGATTGCAAATATATTGATAAGCAAACTTTACAATCAATGGAGCTTAAATATACCGAGGTAGAAAAATTGCTCAATGGTTATATGAATTATTTGAGAAATGCCAATAGCCAAAAATAATATCCAGGTAATAGAAATCCAATTTTTCCAACTTATCACATATCACCTACCACCTATCACCTATCTCAGGTCCACAACTTCAACTCCCGCATGGGCCTTGCTGTCCCAGGTAAAATAAGTATCCGGGATATTGGTATCAGATTTAAAATCTTTAATGAAGTATTCAATCTTATTGCCGTTCTTTTCATAGATAGTGCCAGATGAAACGATTGAGGTGGCTTTATCTACCATCAGCTCTACTTTCGATGCTTTCGAATTCTTATCATTCGGTGTCAGTTCTATAAAGTCCAGTGTTTTTCCTTTTTCTTTTTTCTCTCCCTTATAAGTGTATTTGTAATCCTTTTCGTAGGAGTTGGTAAGGAATTTGGCCGGAGACATAGATTGTTCGGCGGGGTTGAAATTATTTACCTGTACTTCTTTGGCATCTTTATTATAGGTCCAGATGGTTTTGTTGTCGCAAATTATTTCCTGGCTACCCAGTTCTACGTGATATTTTTCTCCTTTTACACTGATATTTCCTTTTTTAGACTCTTTTACTTTACCACCGGTTATTTTGAATTCAAAGTTGGCTTTAAGGGTTTTCAGGCTTTTTACTTTTTTACTCATATTATCCAGCACTGCTTTAGCTTTGGCATCGCCTTGAGCTTTTGCAGGTAAAATAGCTATACAGATCATTAACACACATACCAATGAAAATTTTCTCATGTTCTCGCCTGATTTAAATTTTTAATCTAAGAATTTTTTTTGAAGCGCGAAGGTAAGTGATGTTGATTAAATAAAGTACATCATATTGCGAAGTTATTTTTCTTTTTTACGAGGCGTAAAATCTGCGAATAGTGTACTATTTAAAGACCTTTACAACGATGTAAAAAGGAAAAAGAACAAGTAAGATGGTGTACTTTATTTAATCATCATCACTAAGAAATGTAAACAATACATGTGCCATACTATTCCAGCGATTCCAGAAATTCGTGGAGTTCTGAGTCGCTTTTGAAATAAACATCCCTTGGTTTGCTGCCGTTGGCAGGGCCTACTACGCCTGCAGCCTCCAGTTGGTCCATGATTCGGCCGGCGCGGTTGTAACCCAGGTTCAGTCTGCGCTGCAGATTGGATGTTGATCCGGATTGCATCTGCACTACCAGGCGGGCGCAGTCGTCGAATAGTTTATCCCTGTTTTTCAGGTCTACCTTTTTATCTCCGCCATCCTCGTCATCCATCTCAGGCTCAGGCAGTAAATGAGCGCTGGGGTAACCTTGCTGATCGCCTATGAAATCAACTATTTTTTCTACTTCAGGAGTATCCACAAATGCACACTGCAGGCGCAGCAGCTCGCTGCCATGCGATACAAGCATATCGCCACGGCCTATCAGTTGTTCAGCTCCGCCGGCATCAAGGATTGTTCTGGAATCCACTTTTGCCGATACTTTGAATGCAATACGCGCAGGGAAGTTGGCTTTGATAATACCGGTAATCACATTTACCGATGGTCGTTGGGTGGCTATAATGAGGTGAATACCTACGGCACGGGCAAGCTGGGCAAGGCGGGCAATAGGCATTTCCACTTCCTTGCCTGCAGTCATAATCAGGTCGGCAAACTCATCTATAACAAGGATAATAAAGGGCAGGTATTTATGTTCTGCAGGGTTTTTTATTCTGCGGTTAATAATCTTCTCATTGTACTCTTTAATGTTCCTCGCACCGGCTTCTTTCAGCAGTTCATAGCGGTTATCCATTTCATCGCACAGGGCTTTGAGTGTATACACTGCTTTTTTGGTATCGGTAATAATTGGTTCATTTTCGTTGGGCAACTTGGCAAGAAAATGTTTCTCAATGGTGCGGTATATCGATAACTCAACCTTTTTGGGGTCAATCATCACAAACTTCAGTTGTGAAGGGTGTTTTTTATAGAGTAATGATACAAGGATAGCATTGATTCCAACAGATTTACCCTGACCGGTAGCTCCGGCCATCAGCAGGTGGGGCATAGTGGCAAGGTCTACAATGTAGTTCTCATTATCTATCTTTTTACCCAGTGCGATCGGCAGACTCATTTTGTTGTTCACAAATTTCTCGCTCGATAACAGGGCGCGCATAGACACAATCTGCTTGTTGGCATTGGGTACCTCAATACCAATGGTACCCCTGCCGGGTATCGGGGCTATAATACGTATGCCCAGCGCAGCCAGGTTCAGGGCTATATCATCTTCCAGGTTTCTGATTTTGGAAATTCGAACTCCTTCGGCTGGCACAATTTCATAAAGGGTTACTGTTGGTCCAACGGTGGCTGATATAGTCTTTATCTCAATGCCGAAACTTCGGAGAGTATTGATGATCTGGTCTTTGTTTCTTTCAAGTTCTTCTTTATTCAGCGATATTTCTTCCAGGGCCCTTTCTTCCAGCAGGTCCAGGGTAGGGAAGCGGTAATTTCTCAGGCTCTCTTCGGGGGCATATGGTTCATTATCGGCTATAGATATGTGGTCGCCATGCATTATTACCCTGTCCTCGTCTTTTTTTACCACAAAGGTGAAATCAAGGTCTCCGGTTTCTGCAGGTTCTATTGGCTCTTCCGGCTCTTCTCCGGCGTTTTCAGTTACAGTTTCAGTTACCCTTTCTTCTGCAAATTTCTTATAATCCTCATATAGTTCGTCATCCACTTCATCATCATCAACAGGTTCAGCGGTAGTGCCTGGTATGTCATCAATATGCTCCAGGTGTTTCTCTGTAAGGATCATTTCCCATTCCTTATTCTGAGGCGTGTTATTAATATGGGTAAGGTCTGTTTCGCTACTATTATCTCCGGTCAGGTTGTTAGCTGGCTCTGCTGCTGCATCTTCAGCTACTGGTTCATTAAATACAGGTACTGGTTTCAGAGAATCGGCAACTTTCTTTGCATGTTGCCGCATTTTCAGGATGAATGGCCTTATATCGAGCGCAAAAATCACAAATACGAAGAACAGAATGGTAGATAAAAGGATCAGCCCCGTACCCAGGTTCCCAATCAGTCCTTTCAGGTAATCAATGGTAATATTACCCAGTGCCCCGCCAAGTGGAAAGGATGGAAATGTATTGTCGTGCAGTACATAGAAAATATAGGTTAATCCCGGAGCTATCAGCAACAATAAAATAGAGATCCACCTCATATACCGGAGCACAGGCACAACACGTTTGCCATAAATCATGCTCATTCCGATTGCGCTGATGCCCATCCCGATCACCATTGAAGCTATGCCAGCACCCTTATAAACCAGCAGGTGCGATATTACAGCCCCGAGTCTGCCACCCCAGTTAGCCACAGGGCTTTGGTCGTGAAGCAGGAAAAACCAGGCGCCTTCCTTTGCAATCAGGAAGCTCTGGTCGGTGGTCCAGGTGAAACAATAGCTGAGAATAGAAAGGCATGTGAAGACGCCTGCAAGGATAAAAAATATACCTACCCCAAGCCGCACCTGGTGTTTCCTGTCGGGGGCAGCTAAAGGCGATGCCGGATTGACTGGTGGCGGAGGCGGAGGTGCTGGTGTTTTCTTGCTTTTTACAGTATTGGCCATTAAAGTGGATAAAAGTACGACTTTACAATATTATTAAACTGCTCTTAATAAATTGATCTCAAAACAAAATAAATTTTGCGTATTATTGCTAAAACATTCAATAAAATCAGTATTTTTGATAGATTTTACGTTTTAAGCAAACCTTTTCGAATTTATTACTGTCTATCAAAGGTAAAGTTAATTTTATGGCTTTTATAAACACCGTTACCCAAATAAAAAGTTATCTAAAGCCGGTATTAGCTTTGATCCTGCTTTTTATCTCTCTATCCAGTTCTTTTGCCCAGATTACAGTTTCTGCCGATAAAAGCGCGGCTATCTTAGCTGGTGCATTAGTTGGCTCAGGAGTTACTATTCTTAGTCCTACATTAACATGTGCCGGTAATGCCAATGGTACATTTGTCACTGGTGGTATAGATCCGCTGGGTATACCGAATGGTATAGTACTGACTACAGGATGTGCAAAAGATACAACTATTGCAGGAACTTTTTATTACGGTGTCAATGATGCCTCATCAAATTTTGCAAGTACGCCCAATGGCACTCCAAGCGATGGTACACTTAGCCATATGTTGAATTTGGCTCATGCCCCTGATACTGTAACTTTTGATGCTTGTGTTCTTGAATTTGATTTTAAGGCTGCCGGAGATACAATTAAGTTCAATTATGTTTTTGGATCTGAAGAATACACCTTATTTACTTGTTCGCCATATAATGATGTTTTTGCATTTTTTATTACCGGAGGAGTTTACTTAACCCCTACCAACCTTGCACGGGTTCCTGGTACTACTATACCAGTTTGTATCAATAGCGTTAACTGTGGTGCAACTGGTAGCTGGCCTATTGACTCCTGTACAATTTTAGGCCCTGGATCACCTTTTTGTGCTTATTATGTCAATAATTTGACTGGTCCGGCTTCCGCTTATGTAACCTATGATGGCCTTACTACAAGATTAACAGCTATAGCTGCTGTTAATCCATGTGATACGTATCATTTGAAAATAGCTATAGCTGATGTTGGAGATCCTAATTATGATTCAGGGGTTTTCCTCGAAGGTGGTAGTTTAGCTTCTGTACCTCCGCCATCTATCAGTGCGGTGGGTTTACCATATTGTGTGCGTGGTTGTGCCCCCGGTCAGTTTATTTTTACAATTCCCGCTCCACTGGATACCAATTTCACTATCCATTATTCAATTGGTGGTACGGCAGTTAATGGTTACGATTACGGGACAATAACAGATAGTATTGTATTACCAGCATTTACTACTACCGGCACACTTTACATAAATCCGCTTCTGGTTCCTGCCGTAGGACCAAAAATTGTAACAATTGGTGTTATTGAAAGAAATGCATGTACTGGTATTGATACAGTAGTGGCAACCGCAGATATTACAATCCTGGATTCTTTCGGATTCCGGATAATTACTCCTGACACAGCTATCTGCCTGGGCCAGAATGTTAACATTATTGCAGTAGGCGATACCAACTTTGCCAGTGTTATTCATTACCTATGGACTCCGGGAGGTACTATCAGCAATGATACATTGCTCTCTCCTATAGCTACACCAACGGTTACCACCACATATACATTAAGCGATAGCCTGCCTGCCATTTATATGTGTCCGGTAGAGCACCATTCTATAACAATCAGGGTTTATGATCCTCCGGGATTAAGTGTAGATTCTGCGGAGGTCAAGACATGTGTCGGAGTTCCGGTACAATTGCATGTTTATGCTGTTCCGGGTTCAATACCTTATACTTATTTATGGACACCTCCGACAGATTTAAGTAATACTACAATATGGAACCCTATAGTAGACCCAAGTGTTCCTGGTGATGTTATTTATACGGTTACAGTTTACCCTTCTGCCATTCCGACAGGCTGCACCAGTACTGCCACTATTCTGGTACATACGCTGGGCAATTTTACTCTTAATACGCAGGATACAGCTATTTGTATCTACACTTCATTACAGATAAGCGTTACAGGCAGCAGTGAATTTACCTGGTCATGGTCGCCATCTCTTTTCCTGAATGATTCGACACTGATGCAACCCATTGCTACCCCAACAATGACCGCCCCCCCAACCGCAGGAATTACATATGTGGTAACAGCTAATTATGCGCATTGTCCGCCAATGGTGGATAGTTTCCACCTGGAAATAGATTATCCGGTTCCAACACGTATTGTTACGGATACCCTTTGCCTGGGTCAGGTAAAAGATGTTGATTTTACTATTCCCGGCCCTGCCTACTTCCATTATCAATGGACACCACCCACTTACCTCAACAATGACACGATACCCAATCCGGTTATAACACCTACTGTTCCCGGAGCATACACGTGGACAGTTATTATACAGCCACATGCAATTGGATGTGCGGATACTGGAATTGTTAATCTGATTGTGACTCCTAATTCTTTTACAATCACACCTACCGATACCTCTATCTGCCTGGGAAATTCAGTTCAGGTTCAGGGAACACCCTATTATCTGTTCTCATATCAGTGGTTGCCCACGGCTGGTATCCCTGTATCCAATATTATTAATCCGATGATCACCCCCGATACTTCAGCAACTTACGTTGTTACTGCAAGTTTTTACAAGTGCCCTTTGATGCGCGATACATTATTTATGGATGTGCAGCCAAACCCTACCGTTTATATTGGAGGAAACAGGTTTGTTTGCCAATTTGATACGCTTCACATTAATGCCTCCATAAACCCGGGATGGTATACGCATTATTCATATGCATGGTCGCCTGCATCGCACCTCGATAGCACCACCACACCTGTTGTCGTATTCTATGGTACCACCGATACAGTTGTAACGGTAAAGGTGAGTACGCCCAAAGGTTGCTCAGCTGTTGATTCGGCTCATGTAACAGTTTATCCCGGAAATTTTGCCTCTATTGTACCAGATAACAAAGATTTTTGTCCGCACGAAAATTTCAAGCCGGTCATCAGCGGTGGTGCTAACTACCACTGGTATCCTGATATGTATCTGAGCGATGGTTTCAGCGGTCAGTCGGTAATTACTCCAATTACTTCACAAACCTATTCGATAGTGGTTACAAGTAATTATGGATGCAAGGATACACTGCATTTCACAGCTCATGTTTATCCCGGAGGTTTAATAAACATCGGACCAGACTCAATTACGCTGTATCCTGGACAAACGTACCAGTTAGAACCATTGACAAATTGTTCTACATTTGAGTGGTTTCCACCCGCTGGCCTGAGCAACTGGGAGATTGTTAATCCTGTGGCTTCCCCTCAGATAAGCACAAAATATATTCTCACCGGACAGACTGCAAATGGTTGTAAAGCAATGGATTCAATCAATATTATTGTTGATCCGGAGTCATTATTAGCCCTTCCAAATGCCTTTTCTCCGGGCTCCGGACCAAATAACGAATTTAAAATTTTAAAGCTTGGCATTGCTACTTTGAAATATTTCCGTATTTTCAACCGTTGGGGGAATGTTGTTTTTGAAACATCCGATATTGATAAAGGCTGGGATGGCACGTTTAACGGCACTCCGCAACCAATGGGAGTATTTGTTTATGAAGTTGAAGCTGTTACAAGTACAGGAATATTATTTCAAAAGCATGGAAACACGACATTAATAAGGTAAATTTGCAACGATAATTTTAAAAAAATGATCACAAGAATGAAAAATGCGCGTTTAAGCATTGCTGCAGCCCTGGTGCTATCGGCGCCTGTTGTTTTCGCACAGGACATCCATTTTACCCAATTCGATATGCAGCCACTGGTAGTCAACCCGGCTTTTACCGGAATGTTTGATGGACAGGTGCGTGCCAATGCTATTTACAGGAACCAATGGGGAAGTGTTACTATTCCTTATGTTACCTATGGCGCTTCTGTTGACCTGCCACTGCTTATTGAGCGCAATGGTGATTATCTTGCTGCCGGATTACAATTGTATAATGACCAGGCAGGTGATGGTAATCTCCAGAATTTTTCAGGATTGGCTTCCTTGGCCTATCATAAATATTTTGGCGGCGGCGGTTATGGCGCTCCAGGTGGCAGTGATCTGGCAGTAGGCCTGCAGGGTGGTTATACCCAGAAAAGTATTGACCTTTCCAAGTTGTATTTCGGTGATGAATGGTTAAACGGCACCTTCTCTCAAGGCAAGTCAGCAGAGTACGCTCTCGGGCTTGGTAATTCAATTAATTATTACCTTGTCAATGCTGGGGTAAGTTTTTCGCATGGTGGTAGTAAAGTTTCTTATACACTTGGTGTTGCAGCCAATAATCTTAACCAGCCAAATGATGCCATCGAAAAAAAGCAGAGCAGCAATAATACGCTGGCAATGCGTTATACAGGTGAGTTAGGTATTAACTGGATAGCTGGAGACAGGTTTAGTATTCGTCCAGCTGTTTTATTTCAGAGCCAGGCTACTGCAACCGAATTAATTGTGGGCAGCGAATTTCATTATGAAATAAGTAGTAATCCGGGTTATCAGAATTTTTCTCCTGCAGTATATATAGGCGGTTGGTACCGTACCAGTGATGCTACTATGATTACAGCGGGTGTTGAATTCAAAGGTTTCCGTATTGGTTTAGGCTATGATTATAACATTTCCACCCTGAATACAGCCAGCAATGGTAATGGTGGTTATGAACTTGCGCTCAGGTATATTCTCCCGAATCCTATTAAATTTGCCAATAAAAGGACCATACCTTGCTCTCGTTTCTAATAAAATATTAAATAATATAGGTGAAGGGCTAAAGTTTTTTTTGAAAGCCCTTCTTTTTTTTAAAACCAATTTATACTTTTATATCCATTAACAACGCTCACGCACATGAGAAAAATTTGGCTGTTCCTTTTTTTAGCAACGATAATCGTAACTGTACAATATGATTCAATTGCCCAAACGAATAACAACAGGAAATACAGAAACAAGGCTAACGACCCTGTAGGCAAGCTTTCCAATTCAAGAAAACTCCGTTGGGCTGATGATCTCGTTCGGCAGGGAAGTTACTTTAACGCTTTAGATTATTATCAGCAGTTAAAGCAGGAAGATGAACGCAATCCTTATCTGACCTATCAGTTGGCCTACTGCTTCAGGGCAACAAGGGATTATGTTCCATCGGCACATTATTATCAGGAAGCATATGCACTTGCTCCTAAAGTTTATAAACTGGCTCCATTCTGGGAAGGCCTGATGCTCAAACAGCAAGGTGAATACCAGGCTGCTATTATTGCTTTCCAGCAGTTTCTTGATGACAATAAGAAAACTACAGCAGCAGGTGGCGGACCTGATGATAAAACAGAACCAATAATTAAGAATGACCCGGAAAGGACTGTTACTGCCAAGGCAATGAAAGAAATGAAGAAAAGGGCCAAGACTGAAATAGAGGGTTGCAATATGGCAATCAAATCTATTAAAGATCCAATCCCTTGTACTATCATTAACTGCGGACCAAACGTCAATACTACATTTACGGAATTGTCTCCTCTTCCATTAGGCGATACAGCATTGGTATTCTCTACTATGGGCCGTAACGCGACCGTTGAATCGAATGGCTACGATAAGCTTAATTATAAAGAACACTTCCTTGTTGCCCAGAAGCAGAAAGGTTATGTTGATTCATTTCAGTGGCCTTTACCATTCTATGATGGTGCATTTAATGATGCCTCTGCTCATACCGGAGAAGGCTGTATAAGCCCTGGTGGCGAACGTTTCTACTTTACCAAATGTACTGAGGGCGATTCATTGCTTATTACCTGCAGCATATTTGTATCTACTTTTGGTGCACAACACTGGGGACCGGCTCAGTTGGTTCCTGGCAATGTTAACGAACCCGGTTCATCTAACCAGATGCCTTGGGTTGCTAAGGTTGGTAAGAAAGAAGTACTGTACTTCTCTTCAAACCGTAAGCTACAGAGCAGGGGCGGATATGATATCTGGTATTCTATTATTGACCCTAGAAATGGTACTTACCGTCGTCCTCAGAATTGCGGTAAGAAGGTAAATACTACTCAGGATGAAATCACTCCTTATTATGATTCAAGGGTGCAGAAATTATATTTTGCATCAAACGGATTGGTTTCTATGGGTGGTCTGGATATTTATTCTGCTGATGGAGGTCCTTCACGTTATACCAATATCCAGAATATGGGTTACCCGATTAATACTTCTGCCGATGAGTTGTATTTTGTAAAAGATCCGATTGGCAAGCCTGATGCTTATGTGGTATCTAACCGTATTGGTTCTTTTGCTTCCAAAAATCCTACCTGTTGTAATGATATCTGGCGCATTCAGTATGAGCCTAAACTGGCAATCATCGGTAAAGTGTTAAATAAGAAGAACAATGAACCAATGACCCAGACTGCTGTTAAAATGATTGATCAGAAGGGTGAAATGAATACCTACAATTCAGAAGATGGCAACTTTACTTTCAATATGTCAAGAGGTCATTCTTACGTTCTTACTGCCGATAAATCAGGTTATACTTCTTCCCGCGCTTCTGTAAGCACTATGGAAATCAAGCGTTCTGATCCTGATGATACTGTTATTGTTACAATCTACCTCGACAGTATCCGCAAAAGTTTCAGTGTAAGCAACATATATTATACTTTCAATAAATCAGAACTGCGTCCTGAGTCAATTGCTTCTCTTGATTCTGTGTTACAGTTTCTCAAGGATAATCCATCTATTACTTTAGAGATTTACTCTTATACCGATTCTAAAGGAACAGATGAATACAATCTGGCTCTTTCTCAGCGTCGTGCCCAGTCTGTAGTTGATTATCTGGAAACTCACGGAATTGAAAGAGGAAGACTTACTCCTAAAGGATTTGGCAAGAAAAATGCTGCCGCGCCTAATGATATCAATGGTAAAGATTATGAAGATGGTCGCCAGCTGAACCGCCGTACCGAATTCAGAATCATTTCTGATATTCCTACCCGTAGGGTTATTTATAACAGCGCCAACAAGGGCACAATGGATCAGCAGGAAAGAAACCTTCGTGTTGAACCAGAAAGTGATGACGAACCATCAACACCTAATAAAAAGGCTGCCAACAAAGACGATGATGATAATTAATCATAATTGAAATCAGACTTAAAATTTAAAGGTTGTACCTCAGGTACAACCTTTAAATTTTTTAATCATTATTAGTCCGAAAGTCAATCTTTCCCAGTAGATAATAAATGTTTCAATAGTAATAATTCAATTTATCTGATGCAATATACCAAAGTCATAATCTTAAATACTACCCAGGATATAAATGACGTCCTGATTGCTCAGCTTTCTGATGTAGGATATGATGGCTTTGAAGAAGGGGAGAACGGTTTATTTGCTTTTATCCCGACACCTGATTTTGACATAGAAAAACTGTCTGCAATAGCTGTGGAAAATGGTGTGGTTTTTGAAACAGAGATAATTCCTGAACAAAACTGGAACCAGATATGGGAATCCGGATTTCAACCGGTAGTTGTTGATGATTTCTGTACTGTTCGTGCCGATTTTCATACCATACCGGTTACTACTCCCTACGAGATTATTATCACCCCTAAAATGTCTTTTGGCACAGGTCATCATGCAACAACTATGCTTATGATGCAAATGATGCGGCATTTGCCTTTTAATGAGGCCTCCGTCCTTGATTTTGGGGCTGGAACCGGCATACTTGCAATACTGGCCGAAAAGCTTGGTGCAAGCCATATTACTGCCATCGATATTGATCCTTGGCCGGTGGAAAATGCCAAAGAAAATATTCTCAGGAATCAGTGCTCCCACATTGAGGTTTCCCAAGGATCGCTGGAAGATATACCAATGGCGAAAGAAGACATAATTCTTGCCAACATCAACCGGCACATCCTTCTGAATTATATGCCTGATCTGTTTACCCGCCTCAAATCAGGTGGCAAGCTATTATTGAGTGGTTTGCTTACTGATGATAAAGACATTATCCTCGAATCAGCCAAATCAAACGGATTTCGCTTTCTGGAAATAAAAGAAATGAATAACTGGATCGCCCTTTTATTCGAATCCTGATTACCTAAAATGCGTTCTACCTTTTAATTTTTAGTTACTGAGGGAGGTTACTTCTTGATAAAACTATGAACTTCAATCTGTTCACCCTTATTTCCGACAGCCTTAAGTAAATATACACCTGGTGTTAATGAAGCAATATTAAACCTGATAATATTTTTACCAGCAGTGCAGTTATTATCCAGTACTTTATCAGCCATTTTGCCTTGTGCATCATAGATATAAAAACTGAAATACTGCTCAGTAGTTACATTGAAATCAAAAGAAACATATTCAAAACCCGGGTTTGGATAAATAGTTGAAACGGGCTTAGGTTGCCTTGTTACAACCGGGGTTGCTACACGGTAGGGAGATGATAGCCGGGCAATAAAATTGCCATATTGCTGGCTTTTACGTCCATATATACCTTCACACCAAACAGAACCTAGAGTTGTCCAGTCTGGCTGAGATCCACTATAATCACCCCATCTCTGCACATGACCAACCCATGAAATGCCAATAGAAGTATCGCCACTTTTTATATTCAGCATATCAGAGTAGCCACTGCCATCATAATACACTGCCCCATAACCAGGATATGTGCGAGGTCCAGTATAATCGAATGTAATAATAGACTGTATGTTGCTGCCAATGGTTCCCGCATAGGAGATATTTGGGTAGCCGAAGTCAAGAGTATCAATACTGACTAAATTGCCCGTCATGAGTGGGGTAGTGGTAAAATTATTGATAATACCATGATAAATAGCTGAAGAACCGTTGGCAGGATCAAGAGACGTACTTACAAATTGAATCTGGTTGTCTTTAATAAATCCTCCAAGTACCCGGCCATCATTGGTAGCCAGTGTATAGGCAGTATCAGGTTGCCGGCCGTTGGGTGGCACACCATATGAGGATGTGGATGATTTAACCGGTACTACTGTCAGCATTGAATCTGCGCTGCCTATTGTATCAGGCACTTTTACCAGGAAAACGCTGTCATTCAGAGTATCAAAATTCTTGTTAGAGAGAAAATACTGGCTTGGCCCCAGCAGGCTGTCGCCCGGATTCAGCGGATACAGGCACCTCAGATAATGGTTATTATATTGCACGCTGTCCCAGATCTGGTAATTAAGCAATGAATCTCCATTATATCCATCCTGCTTGCGCACCTGGTAGATAAGCGATCTCGTAAAGCCAGCCTGCCAGCTGCTGTCATATTTTATTTTATTGCCGGTAAGGAAAAACTCATTTTGGGTAATTGAGATTGCCGGATAGTCGAACCAGGTAGTGTCACCGGTATAATCGCCATAAAATTTGTAGAAATTCCATACGCCAACAGGGTCACTGGTTTTTGAAAAGCCTAAAACAATCCAGTTATCCTGATTGGTACTATTGAGCATAACACAGATAAAACGGTCGGCCACCGGATCATATACCACCTTGGGGTCAAACCGGTAATTACGTGCTACCGGCCCGCCATTGTTTAATCCAACACTAGCTGAAAACGCCAGCAATCCCTTCCGGTACAGGTAATTACCGGTAGTGGCATCGTGCACAGTAATGGTTGTATTCATTACAGTTACAGCCTTATTTCCTGAGCTAACCGCACTGTAATTATCGGGTGGAATGCCAGGTGTTGAATCGGCTACGAAACTTGTTGCAACTGTAGGTGGGAGTACACTTGAAGTAGTCTTTCTGGCCGGTCTGTTCCGGTTTGGGAATTTCCGTTTCATCATGTCCTTGATCTCCTGCAGTTTCTTTTGCTCCGCCGATCCATCCGGGTCTGGCATCTCAGCACTGTATATGGTAGCATTATATTTATCGGGCACATCACTGAGCACCACACTGCCTTCCAGCTTAGCTGAAAACCGCTTCACCTTTGCCTGCTGGGCAAATCCCGAAACCCCGCACAATAAACCCAGGCCCAAAAGGCCAGTTGCAATTACCCGCATATACTAATATTTGTATAAAGTTAAAAAACCTCCTGCAATAAACAGGAGGTATTCTTGAAATCTTATTCTAAAGCTGTAGCTGACTAATTTCCAACCTGCAATGCACTTATCACCTGTCACTTATCACTTACTACCCTTGCAGCGCTGCAGCTCCGCTCACTATTTCCGTAAGTTCGGTAGTGATGGCAGCCTGCCTTGCGCGGTTGTAGCTTATCTTCAGGCTCTTCAGCAGGTCGTTGGCATTTTCGCTGGCTTTGTCCATTGCTGTCATACGTGCGCCATGCTCCGATGCATTGGCATCCAGCACCGCTTTGAAAACCTGTGTATTCAGTATTTTAGGCATCATTTCCTTCAGCAGGTCGGCCATAGCCGGCTCAAATGTGAAGTCGATGCTCTTGGCGCCCTTTACTTTTTCTACCTTAGGGATAGGCAGGTAGGGCTCAGCTACAAAGTTCTGTGTTGCTGCGTTCTTAAACTGGCTATATACCAGCTCTACGCGGTCGTATTTTTTCTCCAGGAAAGCCTGCTGGGCATATACCGCAGCGCGGCGCACATTATCGAAAGCCAGGTTAGAGAATATATCCCAAAAGCTATCAACCACCTTGAAATTATTGCGTACAAAGTACTCATAACCCTTCTTGCCTATAGGCAGTATGGTTACATTTCCCTTGGCCTGCTGTGCTGCATACTTGCTCCTGATAACCTCGCGGGTCAGCTTGATAACATATGAATTATAACCACCGCAGAGGCCCCTGTCACTGGTAATGGGAATCAGCAAAATCCGCTCTGCCGGGCGCTCTTCAGCCAGGGCCATACCGCCCTCGCCCGATGATCCGCTCACTATATTGCTCAGCATATCCTGCAGCTTACGGGTATAGGGGCGCATCTGTATGATGGCATCCTGGGCGCGGCGCAGCTTGGCAGCGCTTACCATTTTCATAGCCTTTGTGATCTGCTGGGTAGATGTTACCGATTTAATCCGGTTCCTGACCTCTTTAAGTTGTCCCGACATATTTTTTTATAATAACTGATAAAATCGCGGCAAAAGTACGATAATTAGCGGGAAGTAAAAAAAGAAAAGGAGATAATTTGGTGGGAAATAGAGTGGATTTTTTTGCACTTAGCTTCATTACTGCTATTATGCTCCCGTTGCCACGCTCGCTTGTACTATATTTCTTTATTAAGCAAATGATGAATCACGATAATCAATCTCTACCCGCATCCATCCTATTAGCATCACCACCGATTCTCTCTATCCGTTCTCCCAAACGTAATAATCCCCGTGCCCCTTCCCAACATATCACCTATTTTCCACACTGCCCCTTCAACAGCATCCGGCCCGTCGTCGTGGCCGCGGCTGCGGGGGGCAAAGAGCATGAATTGCTCGGCAAGGCGCTCCATGTGGGGGTTGTTCTGTTCCTCTTCATTCAGGTATAGCTGCCCGTTGCGGTGCAGCTGGGTTTTGGAGTTGTGCTGATATGGGCTGCGTGATGGAGACTCTTTGCGGGAACAATAGTAACTATATTCAACTTTAATAACTTTGGATTTCAGCTCTACTTCATAGAACGCCATCAAAGAAGGGGTTTTATCTGCACTTCCAAATTCCCTTCGGAAAATCGGGAAGAACATTTTTTTATTTTATTAGAACACTTGGAGCAATAGGGGTAGTGGAAACCTCTGGACCTTAAGAATGCTTATTTTTCTGTCTTACCTTAATTCTGTAATTTTATACCGAAATTTTTTATTATGAGTGTGTTGGAGTTAAAAGAAGAGGCAATCCGGCAATTTGCCATTAAAGTAGAATCACTGGATGATGAAGCTGCTTTAACTATGGTGCTTGATTTTTTGAAGGGGATAAACAGGAATACCGATAGCCAGAGCCTTTCCCGCCATTATGATAATATAAAACTAAAATACGGCACTGTACTCGAAAAACTAGCAAGATGATATCAGAAGCCGATATCCTGCTGCTTCATCAGTTTTCAGTTACAGATTACGGCGGGGCAAGCGAGTTAAGAGACCGAAATCTGTTGTTATCTGCTATCAGCAGGCCATTCCAGACATTCGCAGGTAATGAACTGTATCCGATCCTTATGAAAAAGCTGCAGCGCTGGGTGAAAGTTTAATAATAAATCATCCGTTTACAGATGGAAACAAACGAACTGCCTTGCTGGCAATGCTGGCTTTCCTGCAGGAAAATAGTATTGCGGTTGGAGCTTCCAATGATGATCTCTACCATTTTGTTATAAAAATGGCAACTGGCGAAAATAGATTTCAGGAAATTGTTGACTGGCTTAAAAGTAAAAGTCGGTTGTTATGATGTTCCGGGGCATCCTGATGCGCCGAGTCCTCTGCCTGCGCACAAAATGGCTTTGCTACAGTGAGACATCGGCTGCGACATGTGGGAAACTCGGCGCAGACTTAAATTTATGGGAACATGGGGAATAACAGGCACTGAACCGTTTTTTTATTTGATAGACTAAAACATCTGTGAAATGCCTGCTGTGATTATCAACCTTCAACTGAATAAAAACAGTCTGTTAAATTAACTTTGTCAATATCCAATTTGACACATAGTTTTGTATCTTGAAAAGAATAGCTAAATTAGTGTAATTGAAATAAAATGACAGAATTATTCCCAGATAATAACGAGGGTACTTTATTGGAAAATCAAATTGAAGAAACAGATGAATCCTCTGTTACTTTAAGCGTTCCGTTTGATCCGAATTTAATTAGAATTAGGCGCGATCCATTTACTCTAGGAGAATTAATTGATAAAATCGAATATAAAGAAGTCAATTTTTTTACACTTTTCCAGAGGAAGGAAGATTTATGGGATGAAAAGAAAAAAAGTCGATTAATTGAATCTGTTTTACTTAAACTACCATTGCCAGCTTTTTTCTTCGATGAAATTGAAAAAATTGATACTATTACAAAGGAGAAAACTTATTTATGGCAGGTAATCGACGGACTTCAAAGATGTAGTGTGTTTCGAAATTTTGCCGTTGATAAAACAATGACATTAAAAAATCTTGAATTTCTAACGCAGTTTAATGACAAGACCTTCAATGGCTTACCAAGGGAATTGCAAAGAAGAATTACCCAAACTCCGATTACCGTATTTGTTATAGAAAAAGGCACTCCTGACGAAGTTAAGTTCAATATATTCAAGAGAATAAACACCGGGGGGCTCGTTCTTACGCCTCAAGAAATTCGGCATGCTTTGAATCAAGGTATTCCTGCTATTTTTATTGAAGAGCTATCAAATGTAAGAGAATTTAAACAAGCTACTTGCGGTATTATTAAATCCGACAGGATGGAAGATAGAGATTTTGTTACAAGATTTTCTTCTTTTTATCTAAAAGACTATACTGAATATGAACCAGATTTAGATAGCTTTATGACTAAAGGAATGAGTTCAATTAAGAATACATCAGATGAATTTAGAACTAAAATGAAGAATGATTTTATCAGATCGATGAACACGGCAATTGCTGTTTTCGGGAATGATGCTTTTCGGAAAAGACAAAATCTTGCTGACAAAAGACGGCCGATTAACAAGGCATTATTTGAAGCTTTAAGTGTTGCGTTTAGCAAACTGTCGGATGTTCAAACAGCCCATTTAATTGAACGAAAAATTATCTTTAGGCAAAAATTTATGGATTTAAATAGGAATACGCGATTTTTCTACTCATTAGCCTCTGGCACTGGTCAGAAAGAAAGTGTATTTACTAGGTTTAAAGAAATTTTTAGGATTGTAAACGAAACTCTAAATGAAGTTTCCATTGATTAATATTCAGTTCAATAACGTCAAATTATGCTTACCAAAATTACAATAAATAATTTCAAAGCTCATCATCATACTACCATTAAACTGAAGAATTTAAATATTCTTACAGGTTTAAATGGGGTCGGAAAATCATCCGTTTTTCAATCTCTACTTTTGTTACGCCAGTCATTCGAAAACAATAATGTTCTAAAGACTGGGCTTCAACTAAATAAGCCACTTTGTGACATTGGATTTATTAACGATGCCTTATACCAGTATAGCGAAGAAGATAGCATAGAGTTTGAATTAGAATCTGAAGAATATGGTGCCCAAAATTGGAAATTCAGTGCGCAGGGTAATAATCCTAATAAAAACTTTATCCCTATATTAGGTGACTCGCCAAGTGAGATTACCAACCTCAGCTTATTTAATAACAATTTTCAATATTTAAGTGCGGCCAGGCTATCACCGAGGGAAACCTATCCTTTGGATTCGAATGCTGTAGAGACGAAAAAACAAATTTCAATTGAAAAGGGACAGGGAGAACTAGTAGTGCATTTTCTATATTATTATGGCATTGAGAAAAAATTGAAAGTAAAATTTGCAAACTTAATTAGCAAGAATTCTGATTTTGACGACCTGCTAAGTCAGACAACAGCTTGGGAGCGGGAAATCAGCCCCGGCGTAAATGTTGTTCCAAAACCGAGTGGAAAATCTTTTACTCTAAAATACACTTTTGACAAAATAAACGACATCGCAACTACGAACGAATTCAGCGCTGAAAATGTTGGATTCGGATTAAGCTATGCCCTACCGATTATTGTCGCAATTCTTTCCGCAGAAAAAGACAGCATCATATTGATTGAAAATCCTGAAGCACATCTCCATCCGAAAGGCCAAGCTAAATTGGCAGAATTATTAGCACTTGCCGCCAACAATGGAATTCAGATAATTATTGAGACTCATAGTGACCATATAATAAATGGCATTTTGGTCGCATGCAAGAAATTCGAACGTGAGAATATTGGCATAGATAAGAATCTAGTTACAATTAATCATTTTACACGCGACGAGAATACTCAAAGTGCCATTGTTACGGAAATAAATATATTGGCAGATGGAAAAATAAATAAACAACCTATTGATTTTTTTGACCAAACAGAAAACGATCTTAATTACCTATTAGGCTTTTAGTAATGAAAATTAAAGCATATTTATTTTTACCTGACAGCGATATTGCTTTTGAGAATTTGCATGGCAATCATGAAATTTATGAGGATATAATCAGGGATCTGAATATCGTTAAACAACATTTAAAGAAATTCGACGATTATGAGATCTGTTACGACTCCGGTAATATTTCAAGTTTCATAGCAGCGGCGAATGGCGTTCTTGATGACAAATATCTATTCAATATACAAAGTCAACTTCAAATTACAATTGGAAATAAAAGTTTGAATGTAAATCTCCCAAACTTAAGGAATATTCATACCATCTACGCGAACTGGAATAGAAATGTTTCAGTTTCTTACTCATCATTTATTATTTCCGAATGTGTAGAATCCTATCTAAAGACAATAGATGGAGAAAAAACTGTTTGCATTTGCCTAGGGAATCCAATAGATCATGACGGCGATGAATTGCACGTTATTAGAGATTCAAATACTTTGTCGGATTCTCCGACAATAGTTACAATTTCTACGACCAATAGCTCAACAAATTTCGTTAATTGGACAACGAGTATTACAGAAAAAAAATTCTCACTAAGTAAAGTCGATTAAATAAAGTACACCAAAATATTTTGTAATATTGTAAAACTAAAGGGTTTTACAATGAGAGATTTCTACTCAAATGAAGTG
>CAIVEH010000010.1 GCA_903904855.1 uncultured Bacteroidota bacterium
ACGCCGGATAAATATTCCAGGCAGTCGTCGTCTGTTTTAAACCGTTGGTGGAACATAATTGAATTCACACCTGCAAAGGTAATTCGCCTCTCCATAAGGCAAAGCTACATTATTGCGATCTAAACGCCTATACCTATAAACTAAATTCGCTCAATATTCTTAAAAACCGGCAAAAAATGAAAAAGGCAATTTATACTTTTCTTGTAATTACTATTGGTATAATCTCCTTCGCCTCCTGCAAAAAAGAATACCACTGCCAGTGTACCTACAATAACCAGGTAGTATTTACTAAAGACCTTGGTAACCAGACCACCTCCAGCGGCAATAAACTGTGCAGCACCTATGATACATCGGGTATCCCTGGTGAAATATGGTTATGTACGCTTTATTAATAGTTGATTTTTCCTAAAGATTTTTTTATTGACTGGCTAGAAATTAGAAATTCCGGTGTATTTATTGTGATATATTGGTAATCAATAGATTAAGTTTGAAATTAATTTGCGTGCAACCTAGTAATAAGATTGATTCATTAAGATTATTATCTATTAAAATATCCTCATCAGTTCCTCAAGGTGTTCTATCTCATAAGTAGGTTTACGGCCATGAGCTACGTGGTGCGGATTATAATATACAGTATCCCAGCCGGCATTTATGGCGCCCAGAATATCAATATCAATTGCATCGCCTATCATAATACTTTCTTCGGCTGTAGCATTGGCTTGTTTCAGGGCAAATTCAAAAATTTCGGGATAGGGTTTCATGCTGTTGCTGCGCTCAGATGTAATAAGGTGGGTGAAATAGCGGGCAATGCCTGAGTACTGAAGTTTGAGGCGTTGAGTGGTATCAAAACCATTGGTTATCAGGTGCATTGCATAGCGGCCTTTGCAATGTTCGAGTATTTCCCTGGCATGAGGTACCAGCAGCGTCTGTGTCGGAAGTATTTCAAGGTAGGCCGTACTGATCTCGTGAGCCAGGGAGGTATCTGCTACTTTAAAGTCGAGCAGCATATGCCACATACGTTTCCAGCGCAGTTCATCGCGTTTTATGTATCCATTCCTATAGCGCTCCCAAAGCCTGTCGTTATGTACTACGTAAATCTTAAACATGGCGTCGAAGTCTGTAATGCCATATTTTTCAAGTTCGTACTCATGATACAAAGTTCTCAGTGAAGCTTCCGAGTTTTTATCAAAATCCCATAAAGTGTGGTCGAGGTCGAAAAAAAGATGCTTGTATGGCTTGGGCATTTGTTGGAATTTGGAGTTGGGGATTTGGAATTTGTTTGAAAGCAAGGTGTAAAAGTACGGAAAGAAGTGCACATGATTGGTGTGTGTATAGCACAGCCAAAGACTTGTGGAATACCTGATTATTCTCATGATATTTTCTTGGATAAAGGTTTTACATTTGCGACCAGTTTAGACAATCATTTACTTATGGCAAAAATTAAAGTTGCAAATCCCGTTGTGGAGCTCGATGGCGATGAAATGACACGCATCATTTGGAAGTATATCAAAGAAAAACTGATACTCCCATACCTGGATATTGATATTAAATACTATGACCTGGGTATTGAGCATCGCGATGCTACCAACGATCAGGTAACAATCGACTCGGCCAATGCTATCAAGCAATATGGTGTAGGTATCAAATGCGCTACCATAACACCAGATGAAGCAAGGGTAACTGAGTTTGGCCTGAAACAGATGTGGAAAAGCCCCAATGGCACTATCCGTAACATACTGGATGGTACTGTATTCCGGGAGCCAATTGTAATGAGTAATATCCCCAGGCTGGTACCCAACTGGACTGCCCCTATTTGCATAGGCCGCCATGCATTCGGCGACCAGTACCGCGCTACCGATTTTGTAACCAAGGGTAAGGGTAAACTGACGATTAAATTTGAAGGTGAAGATGGCAAGGTTATTGAGCATGAAGTGTACAACTTTAAGGGCGATGGCGTAGCATTAGCTATGTATAATACCGATGAGAGCATCATGGGTTTTGCACGTGCCTGCTTTAACATGGCATTGCAGAAAAAATGGCCACTTTATCTGAGTACCAAGAACACTATCCTGAAAAAATATGATGGCCGTTTCAAGGATATTTTTGAGCAGATTTTCAATGAAGAATTCAAGGCTGAGTTTGATAAATGCAGCATTACTTATGAGCATCGCCTCATAGATGATATGGTTGCCAGCGCACTCAAGTGGAACGGGAATTTTGTATGGGCATGCAAGAACTATGATGGAGATGTGCAGAGCGATACAGTAGCACAGGGTTTTGGTTCACTCGGCCTGATGACTTCGGTATTGATTACTCCTGATGGCAACACCATGGAGGCAGAAGCAGCTCATGGCACCGTAACCCGCCACTACCGCGAATATCAGAAAGGAAGGGCAACATCTACCAATCCAATCGCATCAATTTTTGCATGGACCAGGGGGCTGGCATTCCGTGGCAAGCTGGACAATAACCAGGAGCTGATCAACTTCAGTAATGCGTTGGAACAAGTGTGTGTGGAAGTTGTGGAGAGCGGAAAAATGACCAAAGACCTCGCAGTATGTATCCACAGTAACAACGTAGGTAAAGGGGATTACCTGAATACCGAAGAGTTCCTGGATGCGCTGAATGAAGGACTGAAGGCGAAGCTCGGATAAGATTTAAATTTCGATTGAATAACTTTTAAAAAGGGACTGAAATGCTATTTTCAGTCCCTTTTTTATTTAAATTTAATCCTCAAAACCAACGAAGATATGACTCCTGTAACAATTCCCTCCGGCTACCAGCAGGTAATGCCCTACCTGATTGTAAAAGGCGCAGCCGAATTTATAACCTTTATGCACCATGTATTTGATGCAGAAGAAAGAATGCGGCATATGCGCGATGAAAAAACTATTATGCATGCAGAGGTAACTATAGGGGAGTGTGTAATTATGCTGGCAGATGCTACTGATGCTTTTGAGCCACGAACGGGCGGATTCTTTATTTATGTAGCTGATACTGATGCCACCTATGCCAAAGCAATTAATGCCGCGGCCATAGCTATTTCACCAATTGAAGATATGCCCTATGGCAGGAGCGGGGGAGTAGTTGATCCTTTTGGAAATACGTGGTGGATAACAAGCCCAATTGCCTGAATGGCGTTTCTGATCCCTTTATACCTCTCATTTAATCTTTGCCCTTTAACATCACTGCAACAGGTTTAGGTTATGGTTTACCTACCTTTGCACTCTTATCAGGCGAACCAAAGGATTAATCAGTTATGAGCATTTTGACGTATGTAGCAGTGGCAGTAATAGTAGTACTTTTAGTGAGAACAGGATACCATATTTATCATTCCCGCAGGCCTAAACGGTGGAATTAGCAAGTAATTATCTTTAAAAGACTAAACCTCCAGTAAAGCCTTAACCGGATCTTTCCCAAACAACAACAATTCTGGGTTCTCCAGTAATTCCTTAACTCTTACCAGGAAGCCAACTGATTCACGCCCATCTATAATGCGGTGATCATAACTTACTGCCAGGTACATCATGGGGCGTATTTCTACCTTGCCATTTATTGCTACTGGCCTGTCCTGGATTTTATGCATACCCAATATGGCACTCTGCGGTATATTGATAATTGGTGTTGACATAAGCGAGCCAAATACACCGCCATTGGTAATGGTAAATGTGCCACCTGCCATTTCATCGGGGCTTAGCTTGTTTTCGCGGGCCTTTGTGGCCAGTTCCATTACTTTCTTCTCCAGTTCGGCTATACCCATGCTTTCGGCATTGCGTATCACCGGCACTACTAGTCCCTTGGGACCGGAAACAGCAATGGAGATATCGCAATATTCGTGGTAAATAATGGAGTCTCCGTCAATATAGGCATTTACAGCCGGCCACTCCTGCAAGGATATACAACAGGCCTTGGTAAAGAACGACATAAAACCAAGGTTCACGCCATGTGCTTCCTTAAAGGTATCTTTATATTGTTTCCTTATCTCCATAATGCGGCTCATATCCACTTCATTAAAAGTAGTGAGCATGGCAGTGGTGTTCTTGGCCTCAACCAATCTGCGTGCCACAGTTTTGCGAAGATTGCTCATCTTAACCTGGTTCACCTCGCGTGTGTTGGCGCTATCACCGCCTTTGCGGCCGGGATGTGTTAAAGCCTCAAGCACATCATTTTTAAGGATCTTACCTAATGCCCCTGAACCCTTTACATCGGTGGGCTTCACCTGTTTATCGCTCATTATAGCCTGGGCAACCGGTGTTGCTTTGATGTCAGCAGCAAGTGCAACTGTGGATACAGGTGTTGTTTCTTTTACAGGGGTTTCAGCTTTCGGAGCAGCCGGTTTATCTTCTTTCGCAGGGGCTGCCGCAGTTACTGGTTTCGATGCGCCTTCGGGTTTAGCCGCCGATTCATCGATGCTGCAGGCAATATCGCCTATCTTTAATGTTGCGCCATCCTGGGCTACAATATGCAATGCTCCGGCCTGTTCCGCATTGAGTTCAAAAGTGGCTTTCTCCGATTCCAGTTCACACAGTACCTCGTCTCTGTTCACATAATCACCTTCTTTCTTCAACCATTTTACAAGAGTAACTTCGGTGATAGACTCACCCACTGAGGGAACTTTAATATCAAGCATGGTAATTATTATTTAGCATTGGCAGTGCGAAATTACCAAACAACGGAGGATTAAACTAAAGATTAAATTTATAGGCCTGTAACTATTTCATTTTTTACAAAATCAATACAAATTTTATGGCCTTTCAAAAAATTCAGGCCAATAACACCATCATAATCCGAAATAATATTGTGTGCCAGGAAATCATAAACCTGAACTTCAAAGTTGTTTTTTAGAATGCCCAAAGCTTCCAGCGAATCAAGTTCATACAATTCTACAATAATTATTCCATTCGAGGTCTCCACTTCCATTTCACCTAGGCTGTTTTTCAATTCATAACCGGAAAAATAAAGTACGTTGCTGTCTATTGTAGTATGAGTTGCAGCAGTATCTAAGGCAAGCCTGAATTCAAACTTATTTTCAATTATTGCATTGACAATAATTACATCGTCATCAGTAGCCAGGCTAAATGAAAAACTACTCATAAACGTCTCAATATGCCGATTCTTCTGTTGTGTTTCAGGTCGCCTGTATAAGTAATAGTTACTTTTGAAAAATCAGCAGTTTTGTCTCTCCCAATATAACATACTTCCTTTTTATCCTTACTGTGAAATAATACTACCCCACCTAGAACTGTAGTATTTTTCATTTCAGGATTACCTAAAAGTACCCATTCATCAGGATACATTATTTTCATTTCTTCAAACCCAATAAAAGCTGGATTCATAATCATATTATTTATGTAGCAAAATTACGAATAAATTCATTAATCAGCCTGCAAGCCATATACCCACTCTGCACAGAAGCAGGCCAACGACTATGCTAAACCCGGTATAAAAAAACGCAAGAAGAGATTGTCCCCTGTTCATCAGGTTGATATTTTCGAGGGCAAATGTGGAAAATGTAGTAAAACCACCGCAGAAACCGGTAGCCAATACCAGCCAGTTAAGTTCTGATATCTGGTGCCGGTTTACCAGCCCAAATATCAGTCCTATTATAAAAGATCCCAGTACATTGATAGTAAAGGTGCTGATAAATATATTGGGCAGTTCCACGAATTTACTCATCAGTTGGCTGACCCCATATCGGGCCATGCTGCCCAAAGCGCCACCTGCACCAATAAATAAAAAATTACGCAGCATCATTCCAACAAAGGTTTCGGGCAAATTACAAATTTATTGAATCATATTTCAAGCCGGAAGTAATCTACTTCCCGAATTTATTCTTCAACAAACTCAATGCATCATTCATATTTAATGCTTCAGGCTCCCTGGGTTTAGGTTTATTGAATTCTTTCCGGGGCTGGGTCGGCAGAACTTTATCTTTCCTGGCTGGAGGTTCGGTAGCCTGCTTTATAGACAACGCTATACGCTTCCTTGCTATATCCACTTCGGTTACCAGCACGTTCACTTTCTGGTTGAGTTTAAGAACTTCGTTGGGATCGGTAATGAATTTATGTGCCATTTCAGATACATGTACCAGGCCATCCTGTTTCACACCAATATCAACAAAAGCTCCGAATCTTGTGATGTTTGTTACCGAGCCCGGAACAATCATGCCCACCTTTACATCCTCAATACTGTATATAGCCGCAAATTCAAATTGCTGCACCTCGCTTCGGGGGTCAAGGCCGGGCTTTTTAAGCTCATTGATTATATCCCGCAAGGTATGTTCGCCTGTTTCTTTAGTAATATACTTTTTAAGTTCAAGCTTTTTTATCAGTTCTTCATTGCCTATCAGTGATTTTACTTCAGCGCCTATGTCCGCCGCCATGTTCGCTACCAGTTGGTAAGCCTCCGGGTGCACGGCACTTGCATCCAGTGGGTCATCACCATCCTTTATCCGCAGGAAGCCTGCGCATTGCTCATATGCTTTGGCGCCCAGGCGGGGAACCTTCATCAATTGTTTCCTGCTCGTAAACCTGCCCAGCTCACTCCGGTAGTTCACAATATTTTCAGCTACCGATGGGCCTATTCCGCTTACATAACTCAATAAATGCTTGCTTGCTGTATTCAGGTTTACGCCCACTGTATTCACACAGCTCACTACTGTTTGGTCAAGCCTGTCCTTCAGCCGCACCTGGTTTACATCGTGCTGGTATTGGCCTACACCTATACTCTTGGGGTCTATCTTCACCAACTCTGCCAGCGGGTCCATAAGCCGCCTGCCTATACTCACTGCCCCACGTATAGTGATATCCTCTTCCGGAAATTCTTCCCTTGCAATCTCCGATGCTGAATAAATAGAAGCCCCGTCTTCATTGACAAGGAAAATAGGCAACCCCAAGTTGAGTTTCTTAATAAATTGTTCGGTCTCGCGGCCAGCTGTACCGTCGCCGATAGCAAAGGATTGAGTGTTGTATTCCTTTACCAGAGACCGGATTTTATGTTCTGCATCTATAAGTCTGCCAGGCTCATGAATGTAAATGAGACTTGTCTTAAGAAGTGTACCTTTTTCATCAAGACAAACTACTTTACACCCTGTGCGATAGCCGGGGTCAATAGCCAGTATCCGCTTGCTGCCAAGCGGTGAACTCAATAATAATTGCCTTAGGTTCTCTGAGAATACATTTATGGCTTCCTCATCAGCTTTTGTTTTCAATGAAGCCCTGAATTCACTTTCCAATCCCGGTTGCAACAGCCTGCGCCAGCTGTCCTTTACAGCTTTCTTAACCTGTGCTCCTGCTTCATTATCTGATTTTACAAACTGATCTTCTATCAAAGTCAGCGCATCGTCTTCCACCGGCGAAATCTCCATACGCAGCACGCCTTCCATAAATCCGCGCATTATGGCCAGCATCCTGTGAGATGGTATTTTACTGATGGGCTCAGAAAAATCAAAGTAGTCTTTGTACTTTATTGCTTCCTGTTCTTTATCGGCCACCACCTTGCTTTGCACTGTGGCCTTGTTTTCAAACAACCTGCGCATCCGGGCGCGCATTTCAGCATGTTCATTGATCAGTTCTGCAATTATATCCCTTGCTCCTGCCAGTGCATCATCAATAGTTTTGACATTTTCATTAATAAATCCTTCAGCCAGCTTATAGATATTAGTATTCCCTTGCTCCAGTATAACTACTGATAAAGGCTCCAGGCCGTTTTCCCTTGCCACCTGTGCCTTTGTGCGGCGTTTGGGTTTGTAGGGCATGTAAATATCTTCTAAAGCAGCAATAGTGGTTGCTGCATTTATTTTGGCCTGAAGTGCCTCAGTCATTTTGCCTTGCTCTGTTATGGTTTTCTCTATAAAAGCTTTGCGTTCGCTAAATTCTTTCTGAAAAGCAGCCTCATCCTGTATCTGCTGAATCTGCACTTCATCAAGAGCCCCGGTTTTATCTTTCCGGTAACGGGCTATAAATGGTATGGTGGCACCTTCGCTCAGTAATTGCAATACTGCAGTAACATCCTGTGTTCTTAAATTAAGTTTGGCGGCTACGCCGGGTACAAATTCTATCATGATCTCTTCTTCGGGTTGCGAATGTATGCAGTAGGAGGGAATTTTGAGGGAATTTTTGGTATATGTTCTATCTTTTGATATTTTGCTTGTTAAGAATAGCAAATAATTTATTTTTGAGTGGTATTTCGTTAATTTTACAAAAAAAAGCAGTATGACGGCTCCGGCAATGAGAAAACAATTAATGGCTTATCTTGAAACTGCTGATGATAGTAAAATCAGGGGGTTATACTCATTGTGGAAAGATACGTTATCTGATAAGGATGCCACCGGATTAACTGATGCTCAACTTAGTTTCCTTAATGCTGAACACAGGAAACATATTAACGGTGAAAGTAAATCTTATACCTGGGATGAAGTGAGAAACAGGATTAGGAACAAAAAAGCTTCTTAAATGTTCCGGTTAATTTTAAAAGATCCTGTTTATCTGATGCTTGATGAGGCCTATTGGTGGTATGAGCAACAATTACCTGGATTAGGTGAGCAATTATTAGAAGAGATAGACGGTTGTTTAACAAAATTGCAGCCTTCTCCTTTTTATTACACTATCCAGCGGGATGATTTTCGTGCTATCATTCTCAAACGTTTCCCATATAAAATAGTATTCCGCATATATGAGAACGAAATAATCGTTTATGCAGTCTATCATACCAGTCAAAACCAGGACATATTGTTTGATTAATTTACAATTTCAGTATAAGTTGCTTGCCGAGCTGAAATGCCGTCATCAAAAAATCGATTTTCTCTCCTTTGTACTTATATCCACTCCTCCTTTATCTCCGGATCAATAGGCTGGTAATTTACATACTGCACAAACCTCGGCACCTGCGAAGTATTAGGGCTCGCCCCATGCAGCAAAGCATGATGAAAAATAATGAAATCCCCGGCATTACCAGCTATCGGATATGTACCTAAAGCATATAGATCCTGGGTGCGTGGGTTTGCACCATTTGGCAGACTTTCCATCCATGCCCCGACCTTTTTATGAAAGCCGGGAACTACAGTAAATGCACCTTGATTGGCGGCAGTATCGGCAAGATATAGTATGCCTTGTGTGCCAAATGGTATTGGTTGTTTCAGGCTCACATCCCAGTGCAGTTTAGGCCCAGGAAATTTATAGGTGTCTGTTTCGGGAGGATTAAACCCAACCCTGTCGGTATTCACCAGTATATCTTTTCTGCCCCATAATTGTTCATATGCTTTTCGAATCAGGGGGGTAGTCCTGTTCTTCTGCAACTGCTCATGCTGAAACAGCTGAACCATTATTCCCTGCCTGTCGGCATTGTTGCTATACCATGTCTCCGGATTGTTTCGGTCTACACCAAGATAATCACAAATAAGTTCCACTGTTTTATCACAATCTTCCCTACTCACTGCGCCTTTCAGTATTACATACCCATTATCTTCCCAGAAAGCAACATCTTCTGCCGAAAGTACCTGCTCTATTTCTTCTGGTACTTCACCAGCCTTCCCCGAAACACGCGCATTAAATGTTTCAATCAGATCTTTGGGAACCGTCCCCTTATTTACATCCAGTATCCAGTCTTCAAACTCACTGAAAGTAGGGTTGGTGTTATATATGTATCTTATGGTCTGCTCCAGGCCTAATCCCAGGGTGCTAAGCAGATTTACATCTACCGGCCACTCCTCAATCAGTGCATCATGTGCCAGTGTCCCATCTCTTTTAGCCCGTGATTTGGACCAAAAGCGTTTCAAGTGCATTATTTGCAGGTTCCCGGTTTCTATGGTTAGCGGCAATAAATTATCCATTGATGTACAATTTTGCTTGAGAAAAGTAAAATTACTCAACGTTTTCTATTTTAGAAATTCACTTTCAAAATTACTTAGAGCAAGTGCAATCTCTTCAGCATGGACATTTGAATTATGGTACAATACGGATAAGCATGTAATATTGTTTTCGAAAATTATATCGAGATCCTCTTTTACTATATTTGATTCATTTGCCAGGTGAAACCAGCCATTAAATTTTCTTTTCCTGTGATATTGTAATCCATCAGTTTGTTCACACACATATAATAAAATGTGCTCCTTGTTATTTTCAAAATAATCCTTCAAAATTGATACTATTGTATCCCTGACCAGAATGTCGGATGATAATTTTTTTATAGGTTTGGAATAAAAACCAAACATATAAACCGATGAGGCAAATTGTTTGTATTTTTCAAAATAATTGCTGCCGTCAGTAAAATATACAAAATATTCGACCCCATTTACTGTAATAAAAGTATATGAGTTAAGTATTTCGTTAAAGCTATATTCATACAGGTGTAACAAATCTTATTCCTTTAGCCTTAACTTCAGAGATTGAAATTTCGCCCTTGAAATAGGCGGCAATTATTTTTTGATCCTCCAATATCTTCCTGAGTGTATTTTTTGCAGTTTCAGATGTAGCAGTTTTCATCTTTTTCATAATGCGAAGTTACAAACTTAATTAATAAAATATCCTTACCCCCACACCCATTCCCTAAGCCCATGCTGGTAAATCGCAATAATGCCATCTTCATCCAGTACCGATAAAGTTCCATCTTCGTTCACATTTAAAATTTCTACAGAATACATCTTGGGGTTAATGGTAAAAAGTTGCTTCTGACCTTTTTTAAAGAGCAATTCATTATAGGCACGCATCACTATACCGGGTTCTGTTTTGCCATGAATTGCATCCATAATCCCCTCCCAAATGCCATCGCGCAGCTCACTTATTACGTATTCTTTTGCCGAAGCCATTCTTAAAGATATAGCATAAGGCAGATCTTCAGGAAGGGATTGCTGGTTTACATTAAGTCCGAGTCCGATTACAGCATTTGCCCAGTTATTGCCTCTAAGCACATTTTCTATTAATATGCCCCCTGCCTTTTTGTCATTGATTATTATATCATTGGGCCATTTGATATTAACCCGCCACTCATTATTAAATTTTTGCAAAATTTTGGCTACTGCCACTGCAACAGAGGCACTAAAGATAAATTGTTCCTGAATAGGCCTGCCTGGTACAGTTATTATGCTCATAAGCAGGCTTTCACCGGTTGCATCAAGCCAGGTTTTTCCTCTTTGCCCCTTGCCTGCCCACTGATTGCGGGCTGCAATTGTCATGCCATTATGTGCCTTATTAGCATCTAATAATTTCATGGCATAATTATTGGTGCTGTCTATACTGTCAAACTCATTTAAAAGATATTCTGGTATAGCCATATGGTTAAGTGAGAAAAGATTTATAATTTTGGTAAATTATCACGATTTCCAACAAAAATAAGCCATAAATAATTTGGATAAAATAATAACTGCATTACAGGAACGTAAGAAGACGCCAACACGTCTGACAAAAAATAGCAAGCTGTTTAAAACTATCTTAAACGCAATACAGGATAAAAAAGGGGAAAATATCGTGTCGCTTGATCTGAAAAAAATTGATGAGGCTGTGGCTGATTATTTTATTCTTTGCGAAGCCAGGTCAAATATTCAGATTAATGCCATTGCTCAAAACATCGATGCGCTTGTTGAATTGCAATGTGATGAATCGCCCTATCATATTGAACGAGGAGATCACTGGACCCTGATCGACTATGTAAACGTTGTTGTTCATATTTTTCAGCAGGAGCAGCGCATTTTTTACAATCTGGAAAGTCTTTGGGAAGATGTTCCGCGTACAGAATATTAATTGTTTAAAAAAGGAATAAGATCAAATTTAAAAATGGAAGAGAATTCACAAAAACCCGGTTTGCCACCGGTCAATGAAAACCCGAATACCCCTCGTAAAGGGCCAAAATTCAATTTTTATTGGATATATGGCATAATACTGCTTGTTATTCTGGGCGCTAATTATTTTGCTCCCGGTTTCAATTCCGGAACTGTAGATCATACCATACAGAATTTGAAAGATAACCTTGCTAAAGGTGAAGTTGCAAGGCTCAAGGTGATTAATAAAGATCATGTTGATGTGTATCTTAAACCTGGCGCGGCAGGCCAGCCAGCAGGTAAATCACCATCCGGCACTGCCAATGAAAATACTCCGGCCTATTCATTCGAAATAGGTACTGTTGGCCAGTTCAACCGTGACCTGGCAGCAGCTTATGCCGAAATTGAAAAAACCAATAAGGATGTTGTAAAGATAACCCCTGAATATGGTACTCAGGGCGACTATATCCACCTGCTGCTCAATACTATATTGCTGCCGGTAATATTCATTATCGCCATGTACTTCCTGGTATTTCGTAAAATGGGTGCTGGTGGCGCTGGTGGTGGTGCCGGTGGAATTTTCAATATCGGGAAATCGAAAGCACAGCTTTTTGAAAAAGGTACCCGTATCAATATTACCTTCAATGATGTGGCTGGCCTCGATGAAGCTAAGGTGGAAGTAATGGAAATTGTTGACTTCCTCAAAAATCCTAAAAAATATACTGCCCTGGGAGGTAAAATTCCTAAAGGCGCTTTGCTGGTAGGCCCTCCCGGCACAGGTAAAACATTGCTGGCCAAGGCTATGGCAGGTGAGGCACAGGTGCCATTCTTCTCTATGTCCGGTTCTGATTTTGTGGAGTTGTTTGTAGGTGTAGGCGCCAGCCGTGTAAGAGATGTGTTCAAGCAGGCCCGCGAAAAATCGCCATGTATCGTATTTATAGACGAGATAGACGCAATAGGTCGTGCACGTGGCAAAAACGTGGTGATGAGCAACGATGAGCGCGAAAATACCCTCAACCAGTTGCTGGTGGAAATGGATGGTTTCAGTGGCGAGAGTGGCATCATTGTACTGGCGGCTACCAACCGACCTGATGTGCTGGATACCGCTTTGCTCAGGCCGGGTCGTTTTGACCGCCAGATATCTATAGATATTCCGGATGTGAAAGGAAGGGAAAAGATATTTGATGTGCATCTGAAACCTATCAAAAAATCTACAGACCTTGATATTAAAAAACTAGCCTTACAAACTCCAGGTTTTGCCGGTGCCGATATTGCCAATATATGCAATGAAGCAGCCCTTATTGCTGCCCGTAAAGGCAAGGCTGAAGTGGATATGAGCGACTTTAATGATGCCATCGACCGTGTAATAGGTGGCCTCGAAAAGAAGAACAAAATCATACTGCCCGAAGAAAAACGCATCATTGCCTATCATGAGGCTGGTCATGCAGTATCAGGTTGGTATCTGGAGCATGCCCATCCGCTGGTTAAGGTTACCATTGTTCCGCGTGGTGTTGCTGCATTGGGTTACGCTCAATACCTGCCTAAGGAAGTATATATCCGCACCACCGATCACCTGATTGATGATATGTGTATGTCGTTAGGTGGCAGGGCAGTTGAAGAGCTGATATTTGGTAAAATATCTACAGGTGCACTAAGTGATCTTCAGCATGTTACCCGCCTGGCCTACGCTATGGTATCTATGTATGGCATGAACAACGCCATCGGTAATATATCCTTCTACGATCCTCAGAATGAGAGCAGTTTTTCAAAACCATACTCGGAAGAAACCGGTAAAATGATTGATGATGAGGTGCGTAAACTTGTGGATAGCTCTTATCAGAGAGTGAAACAGTTGCTTAAAGACAAAACAGATTCTGTTAAACTGATTGCCGAAGAGTTGCTCAAGAAGGAAGTGCTGTTTAAAGATGATATGGAGCGCCTGCTGGGCAAACGTCAGTACGAAGATGCGATATCCTTAGATGACGAACCACTTGTGCCTGAAAGCGCTTTGAATCCGAATATTTGATTTGAGTCTAAAGTCGTAAGTCTAAAGTCGTAACATTAAAAACAATGCCATGCAAATTGCAATATTATTTTCAGAAATAGTTTTGTAAGGAAAGCCTGAAAGGATTAAATATTATTAGCCCCGGGATAAAACCCGGGGTATTTTTATGGAATTTGCAGCCAACCTCCAACTGTCTGAATACTTTATAGGTATCAGGGATCAGAAATGCTCCACAGTAATCGGAAAGAATAAGTAATAAAGTTGTATTTTGGCAGTGAAATACAACCTGATTAAACCCAATCTGGCCTAAACTAAAGACTTAAGACTAAAGACTTACAACTAAAAAAATGCCTATCTTTAAAACATCCAAAGCAAGAGAAAATATCCTCCGCAGGGTACGTACCAGCCTGAGCAATGATACCTTGCCCATGCCATACCCGGATGCAGAGAAGGAAACACAATCAATTTATACCCATGCTGACCTGCCTCAGGAAGAAATTTTTGCCAGTGAGTTTATTAAGCTTGGGGGCAAATTCATTTTCTGCGATAACGAGCAGGAATTGCTTAATAATATTGTGATACTGTACGAAAACAGGGGGTGGGAGCAATTACTTTGTGCCGATGAAAGAATACGCCGCCTGTTTGTGAATAACAAGATAGATATTGTAACAGCTGCTGATGCCCGCTACGAAGGCGCTGATGCATGTATTACCGGTTGCGAAATGCTTTTGGCCCGAACAGGTTCTATAATGCTATCATCGGCTCAGAATATGGGGCGCATGGCACCTGTATATTTTCCGGTGCATCTGGTTTTTGCCTATGCCAACCAGGTAGTACCTGATATAGAAGACGGTATTAATGCCCTGCGCAAAAAGTATGGCAATGACCTGCCGTCCATGATTAATCTTGCCACCGGCCCTAGCCGAACTGCCGATATAGAGAAAACTCTTGTAGTAGGCGTGCATGGTCCTGGTGAGGTGTTCTGTTTTTATATTAATGCAGAGTTATAGCTGATTGGTGCAGGCTGTATTACTTAACATGGGGTAAAGTGCTATAATGAAATTTAACCACAAAGCTCACTAATTATAGCGCAAAGTGCACAATATCATTAAGTTATAAAAGAAAGGGCACAAAGCCATTTTAAAATAATTTTTTATCCGTTACTCATTCTAATAGGGTAGGGAATCGGAATGGTTGATATTATATGAGTTAATTGCTTAAGTTATGACAGCTTCTGAATTTGTAGAGAGCGTAAGTACATTTGCTCCCTCGCCCGATAATTTTCTTTTAGCCGGCTTTAGTGAGGATATGGCTGAGGAACTGGCAAAAGAATACATTATTGATTCTCTGGGTGTAAGCAAAATTACCGGTAATGAAATCCTGGACCTGATTGCCAATTATGATATTGAATGTATTGAAATCGGGTCAGTTACTTTTAATAAGAAGGTAAAAGAAACCAATGAACTAATCATCTTTGGTAAGCTGGAAGCTGACCCTCTGGCCATATCTAAAAAAAATGGCGAGATAATAATGGTTGATCATGAAGACCTGTCTCATATTATGTTTGTGTGTGCAGCAGATGCCTCCCATTTTTTAGATGCGCTCCTCATTGCATGGCAAACAATTACTTTTTTTTGTTACAGGAATCCAAAACTGAGGATTTAAAATACAGGACTGAGAGGATCAACACCTACATCAAACTGGCTGGTGGAGAAAAGTACAGGGAGTTTTATGCTTATCTTTTTATTGATTAGAAAATCAATGGATGTCGGGCCTTACAAACGCCCGACCTCCGCTTATTTTCTCGTTATAAACGAGAATAAGTTGATATCTCTTCATTATTGTATATGAGGAATAGTCATATTTCTGTTCACAATCGTTTCTTTATTTATATTTTTTTTAATTATTTCATGGCTCAAATGGGATTGAAATGGGTGCATTTCAAATTCCCCGC
>CAIVEH010000011.1 GCA_903904855.1 uncultured Bacteroidota bacterium
GATGTTGAAATACTTATGGGTATGGCTAAACAAATAAGTAGGGTGTAAAATAGGGTGTAGTTTATAAAACAATGTTTAATCATAAAACTTACCAGGCAACACTTTCAACCATTTTTCGCTCAGTATTTTTATCCACAATGAAAATTTATTTTTAGGGTGTAGGGCATCAGTGCAAATCAGGATATCAATGTTTTTTGGGGCCTGATAAAATCTTAAACAATCTTACTAACATAAACAATCATATGTCATCATAATCTTCAGCGTCATCCGCATTCCCCCATTTCTGCTGCATTATAATCTTACCCCCCATCTTATTAACATAATTAATCCCATTTCATCATAATTATCCGCATTATCCGCATTCCACATCTATCATTATTTCACCTTTTTAAATTATTTTTGCCTTATTTTCATTGAATATCAACATATTGCACTGTCACCATAAAATTTCTTAATGAATTATTTGGCACTTTCAGTATCGCAGTTTACCTTCGCACTCCCAATTTTTCACCAAACTGGGATTTTTATATTTAAATTTTGACTTTTTAAATTAATTATGAGACACTTAAGTTTTAAAACACAGTCAGCCAACGAAAAAATCGTTAAGCGCGAATGGCATGTTGTTGATGCAACTAACCAGACGCTGGGCCGTATGAGTTCTAAGATCGCAAGTATACTGCGTGGCAAGAACAAAGCCTATTTTACTCCTCACTTCGATTGCGGAGATTATGTAATCGTTGTCAATGCAGGTAAGGTTGTACTTACCGGCAACAAGTTGCACGATAAGGAATACCAGACCTACTCCATGTATCCGGGTGGCCAGAAAATAGAAATGGCTAAAGAAATGATTACCCGCAAACCTGAGCTAATGATTGAGCGCGCTGTAAAAGGAATGCTTCCTAAAAACCGCCTCGGCCGTGCAATGTACAAGAAACTGTTCGTATATGAAGGCGCAGAGCATCCGCATAAAGCTCAGAACCCAAAAGAACTGAAATAAAAACCGCAATCCGCCGCGGCGGACTTCCAATTAATTCTGGATAATATAGAGGTCAATCAACAACATTTAAAAATAAAACCATTAATATTTAAAATGGAAAAACAAAAAAACGCCGTTGGGCGCCGGAAAGAAGCAGTTGCAAGGGTTTACCTGAGCAAAGGCACCGGTAATATCAAGGTCAATGACAGGGAGTATAAAGAATATTTCCCCATCATGTACCTGCAGAATCAGGTAGAACTTCCGCTGAAAACAGTTGATGTAAAGGATTCTTTCGACATTATTGTCAATGTTCAGGGTGGTGGTCCGAAAGGCCAGGCTGAAGCAATTAAAATGGGTATCGCCCGTGTATTATGCGAAGTTAATCCGGAATACAGGCCTGCTTTGAAGAAGGAAGGTCTCATGACCCGCGACAGTCGCTCGGTTGAACGTAAGAAATTCGGTAAAGCTAAAGCACGTCGTAGCTTCCAGTTCTCTAAACGTTAGTGTATGTGTAGAGACGCGATGCTCGCGTCTGATGTTCAAAATTATTTTTTACAACAAAAAGAAATCGTTCAAATGGAAGATACTAAAACATTGCACCAGCAGCTTTTGGAGGCTGGCGTACACTTCGGCCACCTGAAGAAAAAATGGAACCCAAAGATGCTGCCTTACATCTTTGCTGAAAAAAATGGCATTCATATCATCGACCTCAATAAAACTATTGAAGGCCTTGATGAAGCTGCAGCTGCATTGAAATCTATCGCTAAGAGCGGTAAGAAAATCATGTTTGTTGCTACTAAAAAACAGGCTAAGGAAATAGTGGCAGAAGCGGCCCAGAGGTCCAATATGCCCTATGTTACTGAGCGCTGGCTGGGTGGTATGCTTACCAACTTCAGCACTATCCGCAAGAGCGTGAAGAAAATGCTGAGCATCGAAAAAATGCTTCAGGACGGTACAATGGACAGCGTTACCAAAAAAGAGCGCCTGACACTTACCCGCAGCAAAGAAAAAATGGAAAAGGTCCTGGGTGGTATCTCTCAGATGGGACGTACTCCTGCTGCATTGTTTATGGTTGATATCAGCCATGAGCATATCGCACTCGCAGAAGCCAAGCGCCTGGGCATCACCACATTTGCAATGGTAGATACCAACAGCGACCCTACAAAAGTCGATTTTGCTATCCCTGCAAATGATGATGCTACAAAATCTATTGCTATCATTACTACCTATCTCACTGCTGCTATCCTTGAAGGATTGCAGGAGCGTGCTCAGGTGAAAGATACTGATGAGGATAACGTTAATGACGATAATAGCGACAATCGCGGACGTGGTCTCGAAATAACTGAAGAAGACGGTGAAGGTGGTCGTGGCCGTGGTCGTGGTCGCGGAAGAGGTGCTGGCGCAGGAGCTGGTGCTGGCGCTCCGGGTCGCGGACCAGGTGGTGGCACAGGCCGTGCTAGTGGTGGCGCTGGTGGACGTACCGGCGGCGGACCAGGTGGCAGCGGTAACCGTGGCGGCGGCGGTGGTCGCACCGGCGGTCCAGGTGGCGGTGGCAGCAGGCCAGGTGGTCCTGGCGGCAGCAGGCCAGGTGGCGGTGGCAGCAGGCCAAGCCCAGCGGGCCGTTAATTTCCGGCTTAATACAATTGAATAATTGGGTGAATGAAATATTAATAGATTATTAAAGCCCCTTATTTGGGGCTTTAATAATAAAGTACGAATTTTGCACCCTGATTTAATCATTATAAAAGAATAAAAAATAATACAATGGAGACAGTAACTATAACAGCCGCAGACGTAAACAAGCTGCGCCAGCAGACAGGAGCAGGTATGATGGACTGCCGCAAAGCCCTTACCGAAAGCAATGGGGATTTTGAAGGCGCTATCGACTATCTGCGCAAAAAAGGACAGAAAGTAGCTGCCAACCGTAGCGATCGTGATGCCAAAGAAGGCGTTGTAATAGCTAAGGCTAATGCTGAAAATACATATGGTGTTGTTCTGAGCCTTAGCTCTGAAACAGATTTCGTTGCTAAAAACGAAGATTTCATCGCTTTCGCACAGCAACTCGCTGATATTGCCCTGGCAACCAAAATCACTTCTGTCGATGAGCTTAAAGCTTGCGCAATGGACACTGCAACAGTTGGTGAGAAACTGATGGAAGTTGTTGCTAAAATTGGTGAGAAAATTGATATCAGCCGTTTCGAAACCGTTACTGCCGATGCTGTTATTCCTTATATCCATCAGGGCTACCGTATCGGTGTTCTTGTTGGCCTCAACCAGGCTTCAAGTGAAGCGATAATTTTAGCTGGCCGCGATGTTGCTATGCAGATAGCTGCTATGAAACCTCTTGCAGTAGATGCTGAAAGTGTTCCTGAAGAGATGATCGCCCGCGAAAAAGCAATTGCAGTTGAGCAGATCATGGCCGAAGGCAAACCAGCCGATATGGCCGAGAAAATTGCCGCTGGTAAACTCAATAAATTCTTCAAGGAAAATACATTATTGCCACAGGCTTTCGTAAAAGACAGTGGTATTACTGTAGCTGATTACTTAAACTCAGTAGCTAAAGGTTTGACGGTTACTACATTCAAACGTCTTGCTGTAGGAGCTTAATAATCCCATATATTTTTATAGGCAGGCATGAGCATATCATGTCTGCTTTTTTTATATAACTAATTGTAATTATCAAGTATATGTAGGCCTATAGCATTCTGTACCTGCCTATTAAACAAAGGTAAGTACCACCAACTTAACCTTCATTTCCAACCTCAATCATTGTCAGTGACAATATACTTTTACCTCCATATAATATCAGAGGCAGGGAACTTTGAATTTTAAGCACAACCTGGGTTAGCTCGACCTAAATATTATCTGGCTGAAACAAGGTTAAATATATTAGAAAATCCAGTTTGGAATTATAACTAACCGGAAAATAGAATTAATTTTATGCATTAAAAATGAAAAAATGAAGAAAACCTGCTTGCTTTTTTTTGCAGTAATCCTGTTACCATTGCTCTCTGTTACCATAACAACCCAGAAAGCTCATGCACAGGATGTTACTGTTTCCTACCAGACCTTTTACGACGAACTGGCTCCATATGGGCAGTGGGTTGATGACCAGCAATATGGTAATGTATGGGTGCCAAATGTACCACCCGGGTTCAAACCTTACGCCACCGATGGCCATTGGGTTATGACAGAACAGGGAAATATGTGGATGAGCGATGAGCCATGGGCATGGGCATGTTATCATTATGGCCGTTGGACTTATAATGGATACTATGGATGGGTATGGCTACCCGGCTTCGAATGGGCACCAGCCTGGGTTATCTGGCGTACAGGTCGCGGTTACTATGGATGGGCACCAATGGGGCCAGGCCATGAATATGGTGACATCTATGATTACCCTTCCAATTACTGGGTCTTTGTAAATCCTTTGTACCTCTATCATCCTGATGTGTATAGTTACTATGCCACCGGAGATCCTGGTTATTACTACCGTCAGACAAATTATATGCGTCATGAAGGCAGAGATCATTATTATTACGGTCCTCGCCGCGAAGTTTATGAAAGGGAAACACATCGCCGGGTTGAAGTTTACCACGTTTCCCGATCACGCGAGGCAGGATCCGTAAGGGTTGGCGGAGACCACGAAATAAATATGTACAGGCCTGCAGTTGAGCGCGGATCTGAGCGTTCAGGCCGTCCGGCAAATGTCGTATCCGGAAGGGAGCATCCGGTTGGAAGAGGTGAATCAATATCCAATAACCACTACACTGAGCGTCCCGCTTTCCATCAGGAACACCTTACTGCTCCTCCAGAAAGACATCGTGGTGAACAACCAGGCGATCAACATGGCTACCAACGTCCGGGTGGACAACCCGACAGGCAACCAGGTCAGCAATATCCCGATGAACAACATGGTCACCAACGTCCTGGAGGACAGCCAGGCGGGCAACCCGATAGGCAGCCAGGTCAGCAATATCAAGGCGGACAACCTGGACAACCTGGGCAGCAATATCCTGGCGACCAAGGTGGTCACCTACGTCCTGGTGGACAACCAGGAGGGCAGCCACAACCTGGTGGTCAGCCGCAGCCAGGTGCGCAGCCACAGCCAAGTCAGCAGTATCCTGGTGGACAACCCGGTGGACAGCATCCAAACGGGCAACCCGGTGGACAGCCAGCTCAGCCAAATCCAGGCGGACAACCTATAGGACAACCAGGCCAGATACACCCGGGTGGACAACCTGCAGGGCAGCCACAACCCGGTGGTCAGCCAGGTCAGCCACATCCGGGCGGACAACCTATAGGGCAACCAGGCCAGATACACCCGGGTGGACAACCTGCTGGGCAACCGCAACAAGGTGGACAACCAGGTCAGCCACATCCAGGCGGGCAATTTGGTGGACAACCAGGCCAGATGCACCCGGGTGGACAACCTGCTGGGCAGCCGCAACAAGGTGGGCAACCCGGTCAGCCACATCCGGGCGGGCAATTTGGTGGACAACCAGGTGGACAGCCGCCAGTTCAGCAGCATAATCAACCTCAACAGCAGCCACAGCCACAACCTCAGCAACATCAGCAATTGCCGCCACAGCCACACCAGCAGATCCCTGCTCAGCAACATCAGGGTCCGACACCGCAAGGTCACCCCGCGGCACCATCTAAACCTGGTGTACCAGATCCACATAAAAAATAATTACAATAATCTGCTGGCTGGTTTGTATACCGCTGGTTGATTTATAGAAATAAATGCCTGAATCTCATTGCTACTTAAAGCATAAGATTCAGGCATCTTTCTTTTATTAGCAGTAGTCTCATAATACCTAAACTACCTTATCAGTTTTTCCAAAACATCTGGAAGCTCACTTATATCCGGATTAGAAATTATATGCTTTTCTTTATCCAGCAAATAGAAAGTCGGGTAATGATCTATCTTTAATTTGTCGAGATAATTGCCCTGTTGACCATTATACCACATTTCCCAAAGTCCTGCATAATGCTTCCCTTCCAGGTAGGTTTTCATTGTGGTAAATTCTCCATCTACCGATAGGCTCACAATCATTAGCTTACCTTTATATTTCTTCATCAATGCAGGGAATTTAGTCATTTCATCTGTGCAGGGATGGCACCATGTAGCCCAAAAGTCAATCAATATAAATGGCTCAGCTATTTTGGTAATATCAGTGGTTTGATTATTGATATCAGGGAGAGAAACGATGGGGAAAGGATCACCGGTTTTTGTTTTATTATTAGCCAGAATAACCTGCTTAATATAATCCCTGAAAATGGGAATCCTAAAATTCTTACCTATACTATCTACCAACCTGTTGTATTGGTCCACGGTCATCTCACCTTTATACCATTTATTTTCATAAACCATTTTTATGATCAGCAGTTTCGATAGTTCTTTCAGGCTGTCATTTGCAAAGTAATCGGCCTCAGCCAGGTTATTCTCAACCGGGTATTTATCACCATGTTCAACCCTTTCAAAATTCTGAAGATTTATCCGGGAATATAAATACAATCCCAATAAATTTATATACAGATTATCATCAGGGCTAAATTTTGCTCTTATGAAATAGTTGTGCTCCATTTCATTGAATGCCTTAATAGCCCCGGTACTATCAGTGACGGAGTAATTTAAGGTAATGAAAAACATCCTTGTATAAGCACAGTAATAATCAATACGAGTATTATATTCCTTATCGGCAATTCCGTTAGAACTAAAATAATGGAATTTGATACTATCTATTCTTTTCAGTAATTCAACAGGCGATATTTTATTAACTGCCTTACCAGTTGCAGAATCCAACCATAAATAACGTAATGCATGAAAGTCTTTATCAATTGATCTTATGGCAGAATTCAGATCATTTACATTTTCTGCTATTAATAGCTTTCTATCATTTTCCTTAAGTACATATGCATTTTCATTGGTACAATAAAATGAAACAGATTGCTTATCAACCGTGATTTTTAACCGTACAATTCCCTGATAATTGAGGTCTTTTATTATAAAGTTTCCATTTTTATCTGTTTTTACCTGGGCTATTTGAGCGGTATTCTTAATTATGTAGTCAGTATATTTATATATCGTTACATATGTTTCCGGGTATCCTTTCAATATTCCTTTAATAAGCGCAGCAGATACATTGTTTGTCTGTATCCCAATAAGTATTATTGAAAAGATGAGCCTGGTTATCAATGTGAGATAATTTTAATGCCTATCATCCAAAGATAGAAAAGAATAAAATACCGTTATAATAAAAAACAGGTTAGCGTAAAACTAACCTGTTTAAAAAATGATGTTACCGGTATAAACGTAATAAGGTGTAGATTGGTAATTAAATATTTATAGGGGCCAGCCACCGGTAATTATTTCAATAGTGTCTATGGTTGGCTACCGAAAAATCAGTGCTCTGCATACTAAGACAGCTGAAAGAGAGTAAAAGGTTGGGTAAATCTTTTATTAATTCACAGGCACTCAAAATTATTTTGCCTGATAAGCTAAACCAAAGAATTTCCAGGTTTTGGTGTTTTCATATAAATGCTGCATCGGGTTTTCGGCAATTGCGCCATGTCCACCTGTTCTGCTGCCGCCTCGCATGGCGCTATTGGTACCAGCGCCACCCATGCCATTATTCATTCCTCCGCCATTGCCAGCGGAATTGTCACTTCCTTTAGATTCCTGTTTTTTAAATGCTTTTACTGCAAAACAAACGCTGATATGTTTTCCTGCGTCCTCTGCAGAAATTGTTTCTTTATTGTAAATCGCCTTAAACGGTATAACGGCCTCCCACACAAGCTCTTTATACTCATCCATGCTTATTCTTACCCTTATGCCACAGGGAGTAGCCTGCTTTACCATAAAGCCACCATTGCAATTAATAAACCCTTCCAATGACAACTGGTTGGCCTCCAGGGCGTTTTTACTTAGTTTTTTCGCCTTCTGATTTTCTTCATAGGCATCCATATTTCCTTTTTTCTGTCCGAAATCCTTTTTCGATAATTCCAGCGGTTCCAGGTCATTCTGTAGTGGAAAATTAATATTAAAATCAGCTGATTTGCCACCGCTGGTATCAATTGAAACGGTTAATCCCTGTTTCAGAATTTTAATCTGTGTCATTTCATCACCGGTTTCCATCGTTATATACAGGTTTTCCCTGTCATTGGAGGTTGCATAAGCCACTTTTGCCTTTGAGTCGTAATTTGGGTAGGGCGATGGCCAATCTTTACTATCACCATCAATAACTATTGGCTGACTTTGCCATGTTCCCGGCAAAGCTTCCTGCAATTTTTTTGAGTGCTTTACTCCACCGCAGGATATTGTAAACAGAAATAAGAAAATAAAACAGAAACTATTGAATATATAACGCATAATGGCTTAAAACAGCAAAGTAAAGGAGTTTTCAGGGATATATCCCATTACAAAAGATAAATATGGCTTAATATTTATTGCCTAAACCCAATGAAAAGTACGTTAAAGTATTTCGTGTCCAGGGAATCACATCTACCATAGTGAAACTGAGGATATGGATAATTGTTTCAATCTCCTCCGCTAGCCTGATAGTAATTGAATCAATAATAGTTTATCAATCGCATTTATCCATTTTTCAAACAACTTATTTTCTACCGCACACATATCACCGGCAAGTTGCTGCCACTGAGGGTGAAAAATTTCAAGCATCCGTTGCATTTCCTGCAGGTGGCCCTCCTCTTCAGCAATAATTGATTTTACATTCACCTTCGATTTATGGCTGGTCAGGGCTTCCTGGTAAATACCATAAAGCATATCGGCACGAACCTCTATGGCATAAGTTACCAGCAGGTAAGCCCCATGTTTCAATTCCCTTCCTTCCAGTTTAAGTTTATCTTTTAAATAGCGGCATGCCTGCACATCCAGTTGCTGCAGGTAATGATAGCTTTCAACCGGCGCTATAAGATAGGGGTAGGAATAATCAGGGCAGACTTCTTTGGCAAGCTTACTGATCTGCTTTTTAAGATAGTAGGCATGGCGGGCTTCTTCGGCAGCATGTTTCAGTACAATAATACTTGTATGTACCGGGTCTTCATACTTCGAAATTTTCCGGGCACCTGTGTTCTCCATCATCGAAAGGCTGTTGAGCCATTTGGCATGTTGATGGTTATCGGGTATTAATTGGTTGACTATTTTTTTTAGTTGCTGCGCCTGGTTCATTGGTGGCAAATTTAGGTTTTTAAAATAATAGCCAGGGCTTGCTATTAAATGCATGGCAGAGTTTGTAACCATATATCTCCACACAGCTACAGGCTCAATTTTCGTTTCATTTCTTCAAATACAATTCTGTCAAGAAAAACATTGAGAGGACCGGCCTGCTCGAAATACAGTTCTGCAAAATGGCTATAAAACCAGAAGATTAATAAAATACAATAACCCCCGGTATGGAGAGCCGGGAGTATTATTTTACAAAATTATTCTAATGGGGAAATTTATGCTTCTTCTGCGGTATCAGTAATAGCTTCTTCCTTGCTCCCGGTTGAAGTGGTCGCTTCAGCAGCAACAGGTTCAGCGGCAGTTTCTGTGGTTTCCCCTTCAGTACCTTCGCCTTCCGTAGTTTCTTCTTCAAAATGCAGCAGGTCGGCTGTTTTCAGCAACTCATACCATTTCAGCATTTTCTTCATATCGCTCACATACACGCGCTCCTCATCAAACTCAGGGAAAATACTTTTGAAGTAACTTTTGATACTATTATTGTCTGCAGTCTTTGCATCAACCATAGGTATATCGGTTTCATGTTCCTGCATTTTCTTAAACACTTCGTGCAGGCGCACATTTTCACCGGTAGTATATACTTCTATACTCTCCAAAGGAGTAACATTATGCTGACGGGCAGAAATAAATTTTGTAGACTGATCAGCCACATTCCTTACAATAGCGCCATCACTTTTGGTAGTGAGCAACTGATACAATCCGCTGAGTCCGGTAACTGATACTATTTCTCTGTATTCCATATTTTAAACTAAAGGGGGAGCAAAAATAGCGTTTTAACCTTAAAAAAGCATCATTTTTCAAAAGACATGATTTTATTATGATACAATGTATTAAAGATAAAAAACACTATGTGTCTTTGACAATCCTGTTGGCTATACTATTACATATTCCTCCTATACTGCCCTCCTACTTCAAATAACGCCTTAGTAATCTGCCCCAGCGAACAGAATTTCACAGTCTCCATCAGTTCTTCAAAGATGTTTTTGTTGTGAATAGCTTTTTGCTGCAGCTCATGGAGCATATACGCACTCTTATCTTCGCTACGTTTCCACAGGTTCTGAACAGTCTTTATCTGAAACTCCTTTTCTTCAGTTGTAGACCGGATCACTTCTGCCGGAATAACTGTGGGTGAACCTTTCGAACTCAGGAAGGTATTAACGCCTATTATTGGGAATTCACCGGTATGTTTCAGGGTTTCGTAATAAAGGCTTTCTTCCTGAATCTTGCCCCGCTGATACATAGTTTCCATTGCACCCAATACTCCACCACGCTCAGATATCCTGTCGAACTCGGCCAAAACAGCTTCTTCAACCAGGTCGGTAAGCTCTTCAATGATGAATGACCCTTGCAGCGGGTTTTCATTTTTGGCAAGTCCCAGCTCTTTGTTGATGATAAGTTGTATGGCCATTGCCCTGCGCACACTCTCTTCGGTAGGGGTGGTAATCGCCTCATCGTAGGCATTGGTGTGCAGTGAGTTACAATTGTCGTAAATAGCATACAGCGCCTGTAGTGTAGTACGGATATCATTAAAATCGATCTCCTGTGCATGTAGCGAGCGCCCCGATGTCTGAATGTGGTACTTCAGCATCTGAGAGCGTTCATTGCCACCGTATTTCAGCTTCATGGCTTTGGCCCATATACGGCGGGCTACGCGGCCTATAACACTATATTCAGGGTCAATTCCATTACTGAAGAAAAACGACAGGTTAGGAGCAAAATCATCGATATGCATTCCGCGGCTCAGGTAGTACTCTACAAACGTAAAACCGTTGGAGATCGTGAATGCCAGTTGCGATATAGGATTGGCCCCTGCCTCTGCTATATGGTAACCACTGATAGATACCGAATAAAAATTCCTTACTTTTTTATCTATAAAATACTGTTGCACATCGCCCATAACCCGCAGCGAAAACTCTGTAGAGAAGATGCAGGTGTTCTGTGCCTGATCTTCCTTAAGAATGTCGGCCTGCACAGTGCCGCGCACTGCCATCAAGGTATCGGTTTTGATTTTGGCATACACATCGGCAGGCAATACCTGGTCGCCGGTTACACCCAGCAACATCAGGCCCAGGCCGTCATTGGTTTCCGGCATAGGCCCTTCGGCAGTGTTGTAGTATGGGCGTGGAATTCCTTTTTCTTTAAAAATGCCATCGATTTTAGCATTCACCTCTTCTTCCAGGCCATTAGCTTTAATATACAGCTCGCATTGCTGATCTATTGCGGCATTCATAAAGAAGGCGGTAATAGTTGGCGCTGGACCATTGATGGTCATAGATACCGATGTCTTAGGGTCGGCAAGATTAAAGCCGCTGTAGAGCTTCTTGGCATCATCAAGGCAGCAAACGCTTACGCCAGAGTTTCCTACTTTGCCATATATATCCGGCCTCTGGTCAGGGTCTTGTCCGTAAAGCGTTACACTATCAAATGCCGTACTCAGTCTCTTGGCAGGAAGCCCAAGGGAGACATAATGGAATCGTTTGTTAGTGCGCTCCGGGCCGCCTTCGCCTGCAAACATACGTGCAGGGTCTTCACCCTCCCGCTTAAACGGATAGATGCCCGCAGCATAAGGAAACTCACCCGGAAAATTCTCTGCCAGCGCCCATTGCAGTATCTCACCCCATGCCTCGAACCTTGGCACTGCTACCTTCGATATCTGGACATGCGAAAGAGATTCGGTATGGGTCTTTATCTTCAGCTCCTTATCCCTTACCTTATAGGTATAGAAGTCGCCAGTGTATTGTTTCTTCTTGGCTTCCCAGTTTTCCAGCAGATGTTTGTTTTTGGGGTCGAGGTCCATCTCCACCATTGCATAAACTTCCTGAAGCGATTTAATCAATCTGTCGGCATCTTCCAGCCGGGCCGCCTTTACTGTTTCTATTGTTTTCCGTACTGAAAATAGTTTCTGAGCTACATTGCTCTGGCTCCGGGCCCATTGATCATACTTACGGTTGTTCTCGGCTATTTCGCTCAGGTAGCGGGTGCGTGCTGGGGGAATGATGAATATATTCTCACTCATCTCATCCGTTATCTTGTATTGAGAATGAAGAGGCATGCAAGTCTTATGCTCCAGCAGATCCATCATCGCCTTATACATGGTATTTGTACCTGGGTCGTTGAACTGGGATGCAATAGTGCCAAACACAGGCATATCATCTGCCGCTTTTTCAAACAGTTTATGGTTGCGCTGGTATTGTTTCTTCACATCGCGCAGGGCATCCATAGCGCCACGCTTATCGAATTTGTTGATCACTACAATATCAGCAAAGTCGAGCATGTCAATTTTTTCGAGCTGGCTGGCTGCGCCAAACTCAGGAGTCATCACATACATACTCATGTCGCAATGCTCGGTTATCATAGTATCGCTCTGCCCTATTCCGGAAGTCTCAAGAATTATCAGGTCATACTTTGCAGCCTTTAGAATATTTACCGCATCCTGCACATGCCCCGAGAGCGAAAGGTTGCTCTGCCGGGTAGCCATTGATCGCATATATACCCTGTCGTTGCGGATGGCATTCATTCTTATACGGTCGCCCAGCAATGCCCCTCCTGTCTTGCGTTTTGAGGGGTCAACCGATATGATGCCTATATATTTATCCTTAAAATCAATCAGAAACCTGCGCACCAGTTCATCTACCAGCGAGCTTTTACCTGCGCCACCGGTTCCGGTAATACCCAGTACAGGCGTTTTTGACTGAGATGCCTGTTCTGTTATTTTCTTTATTGCAACCTTAGTTTCAGGCAGGTCATAATAATTCTCTGCGGCTGATATCAGGCGCGCAATTGATTTCACATCCTTCCCAACCAGATGCCCTGGCTCACCGTTGAGCTGGTTGCCGGTAGGGTAATCGCTTTGTTCCAGCAGGTCATCAATCATACCCTGCAGCCCCATACTGCGACCATCATCCGGCGAATAGATACGTGTGATACCATAGTCTTCCAATTCCTTAATCTCGGTAGGCAGTATTACTCCGCCGCCGCCGCCAAATATCTTTATATGCCCGCAACCTGCTTTTTTCAGCAGATCGTACATGTACTTGAAATACTCCACGTGCCCGCCCTGGTAGCTGGTAATAGCAATAGCATTTGCATCTTCCTGTATAGCACAGTCCACCACTTCCTGCACACTACGGTCGTGGCCCAGGTGGATCACTTCTGCCCCGCTGGCTTGCATAATACGCCGCATAATATTGATAGATGCATCGTGGCCGTCGAAAAGAGATGCTGCTGTAACCAGACGAACTTTATTCTTCAGAGAATAAGACATATTCTGAATATTTTTTAATAAGAGGGTGCAAAGTTACGAAGAATGGGTGGAAAGAAGGAATGAGCAAAATTAAACAAATGGCCCTCTAACTTAAGAAAACACCTGTTTTAGCGCAGTATTACCTATTCAAATACGAACGTTTTTCCCCAATATTCAAAATGTGTTGTAATTTAACCCTCTGAATTGATTAAAACAGTCATTTAAACAAACCATAGTTGTAGATTGAAACAGACAAAACAAATAGTAACCACTGCCCTATTATTGTTATTCGCGTTTTCAGCAACGGTTTACAACTCATGTAAAAAAGACCCGTGCAAAGATGTCATCTGCTCAAATGGAGGTGTTTGCTCAGGTGGCCAATGTAATTGTCCCAGTGGATTTTCGGGCAATAAATGCCAGGTAAAAGATCCATCATCATTGATTTATCAGAATAATACTTTTACTCCTGTAAATATTACCATAAACGGCACAAAATCCGTGATACCGGTTGGTGGCAATGTTTTGTACCAGGGTATTCCCGGCGCTACTGCCTCAGGCTCCGCTTCTACAAGGGGAGTTACAAGCACAGGTATTCCTACCGGATTAACTCTATCCTGGAGTTTCAGTGATGTTTTCCCTGCCGGTAATACTTCAGTTACAAAATATCTGAATGCCGCTTCTACTTATTATTATCTGCAGGTGATCAACAACAGCGGCTACTATATCACACAGGAGCATATGGATTATTTGCTCCCATCCGAAGTTGTAGATAGTTTCACTATTTACAATATTTATGGTAAGGTCAATCCGCTTGGCTACCAATCTGCCACCAGCACCTCCAATATTTACCTTAATACTACCGACCCCATTATCAATTATTTTGCCACTCCGGTTCTGACCTTTACTCAGAATCAGTCTTATACTTATACAGCATACTAAAGTATTATATGCATTCCGGCAAGGATATTTCCAGTCAGGAGCATTGACTAAATAACTACAACTATATTGCGAAGTTAATTTCCTTTTTTCAACGTGTAAAGCCTGCCTGCCAACAGGTCTGTGAATAGCATTTATTTATACAGAAAGCTTACGGGATTAAAACGAATTAAAAATGGAACTTATTAGCCATCACTGAGATCAATAAAAATCATCAGAAACGAGGTAAAAGAACTTGTATTAGGGTGTGTGTTATTTCGTCATCGTTCCTAATCCAATAAAAAAAGCGAACTTTATCCGAAAGTAACCACCCAATTGTTAAAGGATAATCACGGACGTACAATTAATTACTTAAGGCTTGCAGTTACCGACAGATGCAACCTTCGTTGCTTTTACTGTATGCCCGAAGAAGGTATAAATTGGCTTTCCCGTGCAGAACTGATGACCTATGAGGAGATGTTGCGCATCTGCAATCTGGTGGTGAAGATGGGTGTAGAGAAGATTCGTATCACCGGGGGCGAGCCATTTGTGCGCAAGGATATCATGGCTTTTCTTAGTGATCTTTCTAAAATCAACGGGCTTAAACAGATTGCTGTAACTACAAACGGGGTTCTTACCGCTCCCCTTATCCCCGAACTGAAAAAACTGGGTATCCGGTCTGTAAACCTTAGCCTCGATACACTGGACAGGGACCGGTTTCTGGCAATTACCCACCGCGACGAATTGCCTGCTGTTATTAACACAATGGAGCAGTTGCTGCAGCAGGATATGGATGTTAAGATCAATGCTGTAGTGATGGAGGGAAAGAACATTCAGGATATTGAACCCCTGGTTGCGCTAACCAAAGATTTACCGGTAAGCGTCCGGTTTATAGAAGAAATGCCTTTTAATGGCGGTGACAGGCACTATAATTCACTGGCCTGGGATTATATAAAAATACTGGAAACAATAAAAGAATCATTTCCGGGTATTACAAAAATACAGGACCCAGCTTATTCCACATCTTACAATTATAATATACCAGGCCACAAAGGTAATGTAGGGATTATTGCCGCTTACACCCGGTCTTTTTGCGGCACATGCAATCGTATACGCCTTACACCTCAGGGTATGCTGAAAACCTGCCTCTACGATAGCGGAGTTATGAACATAAAAGACCTGCTGCGTGCAGGTATGAGTGATGAAGAATCAGGAGCAGCCTTGCTGGATGCACTCAACCACCGTGCAAAAGATGGCTGGGAGGCCGAACAATCGGCACAACATGAGTCGATGGCTGCTATAGGTGGATAAACCTATACTTCATTATCCATTTTTGCATGTTATGCTACAAATATGCCAACCCATATGATCACCATCAACAGATAAAGCTTATTAATAGTTTAATTTTGTTGAATAATGAAAGTAAGTTGATACAGGCTGCTAACAAGATCGTTGCTAAAGTTACTGATGCTGGGAAAGAGTATAAGGCAGGCGATACGGTAATAACCGCATTGCAGGCTAGTTCTATGGATCTGCGGTCTGGTGAACTTACGCTTATTATCGGGCCATCGGGTTCAGGTAAAACTACTTTATTGTCGCTGCTGGGCTGTGTTATATACCCAAGTTTTGGTGAGGTGTGGATAGATGGTATAAAAGTAAACGAACTGAGCGAAAAAAACCTTGCACAGATAAGGCTGAAAAAAATAGGCTTTGTATTTCAGAAATTCAATCTCATTGCCCCGCTCACAGCACTTGAAAATGTAATGATGCCCCTCATTCTGCAGGGAATCAGCGATAAAGAGGCTAAAGCAAAGGCTGCTGCCGCGCTTGAAAAAGTAGGTATGGGCGACAGGATGAAAAACCTGAGCAACGACCTGAGTGGCGGCCAGCAACAACGTGTAGCAATAGCAAGGGCGCTGGTTACAGACCCTGAAATGATGCTGTGCGATGAGCCTACAGCATCGCTGGATATAAAGAGCGTTGGGATTGTGATGAAAGAACTGAAAACACTGGCCACACAGGGCAAGGCTGTAGCGGTTGTTACTCACGACACCCGGCTTACGCCATTTGCCGACCGTATTATCTATGTTATAGACGGCAGGATATCTGATAAACCGATTGAAGAAGAAATAGCTATAAAATAAATTGCGATTATGAAACGATATGTCTGGTTATTAATACTGTTGTCAATATTCAATTCATGTGCGAATAATGATGCGAAAGAAAAGGCTGCTGCTGATAAACTTAAGATTATTACCCCCGTAACCCAGGTGGTAGGCATAGGAAAAATTGAGCCGGAAAGTGATATTATCCAATTGTCATCTCCGGTAAACGGTATAGTGCAGAAAATTCTGAAAAAGGAAAATGATTCAGTAAGCGCCGGAACGCCCATACTGGAATTAGACCATCAATTGGAAGACGCGAAAGTACGCCAGCTCAGCAGCCAGGTAAACACGCAGGCAGGCCAGATTAAGGCCGATGAAGCAGGCATAGAGGAGTTCTCGGCTAAATATAATAATGCAGTATCGGAGGTGCAACGATTGCAGCGGCTGCTGGCAAAGGGCGCGGAGACACAGCAGGCAGTGGATGATGCAACTACCAATCTGAAGTCATTCCAATCAAACCTTAAACGGTTGCAGGCTGGTGTTGAAGTTACAAGAAGCAGGTTGTCGGAAACAAAGGCTGGGTTGCAGTTGGCAGATGTGGAGCGGGATCAGAAAATTATCAAATCGCCCGTATCCGGTAAAATACTGGAGATAAGCACCCTGATAGGCGGATCGGTTGATACCCGGCAGTCATTTGCACAAATAAGTCCGTTGTGCAAAACAATTGCCATATGTGAGATAGATGAATTGTATGCCGATAAAGTTTCAGTTGGGCAAAAGGCCTGGGTACGCAATGTTGGTTCATTGGACACCCTTTCAGCTGGTACTGTTTACTTTGCATTTTCTTTCTTAAAAAAGAAATCACTATTTACCGACGAGGCAGGCGAGAAGGAAGACAGGCGGGTAAGAACAGTAAAAATAATGCTTGACCAGCCCGATAAATTGCTGCTGAATGCAAGGGTGGAGTGCGTGATAGATATTTCAGGTAGTCTTAAAAAATGAAACGATGTTAAAGATTGCATGGAAGTTCATCCGGTTCGACAAAGCCAAGAGTATAGGGGTGGTGGTTGGTATTCTGATCAGTACCTTTTTAATCGGTCAGCAGTTAGGGGTATTTTTCTTTCTCTCCGGCCTGATGGGGGCATTGGCAACAGATGTACAATCTGATATATGGGTGGTTGACAGCAAGACTAATGACGTAAACCAACTAGGCAGGCTTGATATCAGAAATCTAAGGGCTGTGCAGGGTATAAATGGCGTGAAGGAGGCTTTTCCGCTGATCATATCCGGCGCATCGTGCAACTATAAAAACGGAACCAGTGGTGCTATTACTTTAATTGGAGTGGATGCAAGCCAGATAAATGCGGTATTAAGACCTACAGCAATAACTGCCGGTAAGACTACCGATCTGCAACTGGACGGGGCCGTTAGCGGAGAGTTTTTTGAGAAGAAAAATCTTGGTGGGGAAATAGCTCTTGGCACAGACTTTGAGATAAATGGTAAACGGGCATTTTTCGCACTGCAAACAAAAGGGTTTCGTGGCTTTGGCAGCAACTTTTGTGTTACAACTATCGAAAGGGCTCGGTTTTATTCTAACCAGTCTGTAAATACAATCAGTGCCGTTTTGGTGAACCTGCAACCGGGTGTAAATGTGAACGATGTTGTTGCAAACATTAATAAGAATATAACCGGCGTAAGGGCCTGGCCGGCTCAGCAACTTGCTGCATCATCGGTTAAGAAAATACTATCCAGCAGTGGTATAGCATTGAGCACCGGCACATTGATCATTTTTGCTTTGATAGCCGGTTTTTTCATCATCGGGCTTACCATGTATTCCTCTGCACTCGACAGGCTGAAAGACTATGGTACTTTAAAAGCCATTGGCGCCGGTAATGGTTATATAAGCCGCTTAATTCTTACACAGGCGATGCTATTTTCGGTAGTAGGTTTTCTCATCGGGCTGATGCTGCTGGAGGGTTTCAGAAGAGGTGTTGCCAACTCCGGTTTAATCTTTTCTTTTTCGCCGTTGGTGATGCTGGGTATGTTTTCTACAATAGGCCTGATCTCACTTAGCGGTGCATCTTTTGCATTGAGCAGAATAAGAAGTGTAGAGCCTGCAGCGGTTTTCAGATGACCTTATAAAATGATAGTATGAAAAATGAATTTCTTTATAAAAACTGGTTTCAGTTAAATGTCCGCTGGAGTATTGCCTTTGTTCTCATAATGACAATGTCTGTTTCTGCTATAGCTCAAAAAACGCTAACTTTATCGCAGGCTATAAACAGTGCTTTTGCTAACAGGAAAAATATACAAGCCGGAAAATCGGACAAGGTTATCAGGCAATTGCAAACAGATGCATTGTACCGGAAATACTGGCCGCAGGTCAGCGCAGAATATACCTATTTGTACAACCCCATTTTGCAGACTTCTATTTTACCAATTGGCGTGTTTAATCCTGCCTATCCTGCCGATGCTACCAAAAGTATTCAGTTCGGCACAAAATGGTCGCAAACAGCCGGAATAACGCTTAATCAGCCATTAATTGATGTGTCCATAACCCGACAGATCAGAGAATCGAAATTGCAGGAACGAATTGCCGCAGCTTCACAGGCACAAACCGAATATGAACTTGCTTATACTGTTGCCCAGGTCTATATGGATATAAGTCTGCAGGAATCCAAAATAAAATCAGCGGTTGCCGACACCAACCGGACTTGGGCCAGTTACCAGTTACTACAAAATAAATTCGATCAGAAACGCCTGCTGAAATCAGAGTTGAACAAAGGAAGGATCAACCATAACAATGCCCTGCAGCTATACAGAAATGCAATAGCCCAATTCATAGAAGATAAGGTGTATCTGCTGTTTTTAATTGGCGAAAAAGACATAGAACACTCAGACATTACTATTGACACAGGCTTTTTGAAAAATGAAAACCTGACCATTGTAAACATTCAGCCAGTACTCACACTTTCAAATATCCCCGAATTACAGCAATTGCAACTGAACGCCGATATGGCTGCATTGCAGACAAAAACAGAAAAAGCCAAATACCTGCCAACACTGAGTCTTAAAGGTTATTTAGGCGCTAATCAGTATACCAACAACTTAGACCCTATAGCAGCTAATACGTGGTTTGGTCTGAGCTATGTGGGCATTGATTTAAAGTATCCACTGTTATTTGGAGAGGACAAAAAAAGAAAGATACAACAACTGCAAATACAGTCGGTTCAATATTTTTCGCAGAAAGAAGACAGGGCTGCACAATATTACAAAGATGCGCTTACCGCTAAAATAAAAATGGAGCGGACATTGTCTGAATTGAAAATGCAGGAAGAAAATATTGCTTTGAGTACCGAATCTGTTGCCATTTATCAGGCCAGGGTTTCAGAAGGCCAGGAATCTGCTTCCACTCTGAATATAGAAGAAGCTGACCTGCAAAAACTGGATGCCGTCTATCAGAGCAACAAAAGGCAATACTGGTTGTATTTTCTTGATTACCTAAAAGCCACAGGCAAGTTGGAAATACTATGGAAGCAATAATGGAGTTGCATTGGCTCCTATCCTCATTTGCATAATCAGGAGCTTTTGTTTGAATGTGTCTGGTAATATCACTACTGATAGGCGTCATATCAGCAGGTATGAATATCATCGTCCTTTGCAATGAATTTCACATTGTAAATCAAAAAAAATGAAAAATCTGATTCTCTTGGCTGCTTGCAGTATTGTTTTGTATTCCTGCAACAATGCATCGCAGGCGCCTGTTGAATATACCATTGCCCAGCAGGAAAATGCCAGAGTAAAAACAATTGAGAATATGATATCCGCCTACCATGGCGAAAAAACTGCCACCGCCAAGTATGCTGCTTTTTCGGTAAAAGCCGAGCAGGAAGGGCTTCATAATGTTGCCGTATTATACAATGCAGTGTCGGCTGCCGAGAATATCCATGCATTCAATCATAAGACTGTAATAGAAGCTGCAGGGGGTATCGTTGATGAGGTCAAACCTGTATTTACAGTAAAGACTACTAAGGAAAACCTGCACGATGATATAGAGGGAGAGGCGTATGAGGCTAAAACCATGTACCCTGATTTTCTGAAAACTGCCGATGCAGCAAGTAATGAACCAGCGGTATTGAGCCTGAATTATGCAATGAAAACTGAAAGGAAGCACAAGACATTTTTTGAACAGGCTTTAGGGGATATCAACAGCAACACTTTGGCTAGTTTACCTTCTGCCTATTTTGTTTGTCCGGCTTGCGGCAATACTTATACACAAGCGCCAAAGCATTGCGACTTCTCATTAACCGACGGAGGCAAATTTATCAGGTTTGAATAACTATTTGCTTTAACTCAAGTTGTTAAGAATACTGTAGAACATCTTGAAAAGCGGTTTCCTGTTTTTCAAAATTTACGATGTTCAGACTAATCATGGTTTCTGGCAATTAGTGTTACTGGGACTATTATCTGGCGCCTCTGTTCTTATGGAAATTGGCCCTGTAGTAATGACTAATAATATGGGAAACATGCAACCATTCCGTCAAATTGTGTAACGAAGGAGATGATTTACTACGCCAACTTTGCTGTAAGTAAGCACGGTAAAAAAAGCAGGAATGAATAAATACGCAGTTCATTTTATGATATCCTAATTCTAAGACAATAAAATTTATTGAAACGCACAAACATACACTCCTTAACTTATGCACATTATAAAAAGGGCAGCCAACGCAGCCATTTATACAGGCACAGCTTTAATGATGCTGGCAGGCTCTGTAAGCTGTAATAACACAGAAAGTAAACAAACCAACAAGACAACGAATAACATGGAAAAAGTAAAAGGTTACACTACCGACATTGAAAAAGCTGCTGTTGAGAATAAAGACTTCCGCAAAGTACTGTACACGTCAAACCATATGCAGCTTGTATTGATGTCTCTAAAACCCAAGGAAGAAATTGGCGAAGAAGTTCACGAAGTGATTGATCAGTTTTTTCGTTTCGAATCGGGCAGGGGTATATGTATCATCAATGGTAATGTATACCAGATTAAGGCTGGCGATGTAATCATTGTTCCGGCTGGAGCGAAACATAATGTAATCAATAACGATAGTACGCTGGAATTGAAAATGTATACCATCTATGCTCCGCCTAACCATAAGGATGGGATTATACGCGCTACTAAAAAAGAAGCAGAGACGAATGGCGTAAAATATGATGGGCAGACAACAGAATAATAATAGTGATACCAGCAGGTATGATAGTGTGTACAACTACATAAGCAGTTGTACAGATTAACTTATAGTATTGTTAAATAATCAAGGTCTGATCTGGGTCATTGTATACAATAACCCTAACTATGACCTTCACAAAGCGTATGAAAAAGTCAATATTTGTAAAATATGTTTTGCCTTTTTTTCAGTGGTATGCTTTACTGATAGTCATTGCTATAATTATCGATTATTTTCTGCATCGCTACGATCTGATGTCAGTGGGCCGTTATCTTGGCCCCATTGGCACGTTTGCAATTCTTATCTCTTTTGTTTATTCACTCCGTAAACGCCAGGTCATTAAATCGGGTTCTCCCAAACAACTCCTGACTTTTCATGAATATCTTTCATGGGCAGGATCTGTCATGATTCTTGTTCATGCCGGTATTCATTTCAATGCATTACTACCTTGGCTTGCCATTTTAATGTTACTCATTACAGTGGCTACCGGTTTAATCGGAAAGTTTATTTTAAAGAAAGCCAATGAAACCTTGAAGGAAAAGAAGCTGGAATTAGTAAGTAAGGGTGTCACTAAAGAAGAAGCCGATAACCAACTTTTTTTCGATTCAATCGTCGTTGATTTAATGAAAAAGTGGAGAACTGTTCATCTTCCCATCACATTGATATTAAGTATACTTGTGTTAATGCATATTGCCACCATAGTAATGTTTAGTAATTGAAAAAGATAATTGCCATAGTAATTATTGTTTTGTGTGTATGGCTATTGGCTTCGTACCCTCATGTTATGATAAACCCCGGAGAACTAGTGAAGGGGCATCAGGATATTAAGAACAAATGCCTTTCTTGCCATAAGCCGTTTTGGGGTATAGAATCACAAAAGTGTATTGCCTGCCATAAGCTTGCAGATATTGGCAAAGATGACAGCAACAGCAGGAAGAAAATTGTTTTGTTTCACCAGAAACTTTCAGATCAGAGCTGTACATCCTGCCATACAGATCATAAAGGAATCAATCCAGGTAAATCTTTAAATAAGTTTAACCATGACTTGTTACCTGCAGCAGAAAAGGCAAAATGCAATAATTGCCACGACAAACCTTCAGACAATATTCATAAGCAAATAACAAGTGACTGCAACAGTTGCCACAACATAAATGGTTGGAAATCGGAGGTGGCTTTTAATCATGATAAGATACAAGGCGCAGATAAAAGCAGTTGCATCTCCTGCCACAAGCCACCCGCCGATACTTACCATCAATCATTAAAGGACAATTGTGCAACTTGCCATACAACCACCAAATGGAAGCCATCCACTTTCGATCACTCATCTTATTTTGTGCTCGACAATCATCACAATGCTTCATGTAATACCTGCCATTCCGGTAATAATTATAAGGTCTATACATGCTATGGTTGTCATGAACATAGTGAACAGAATATTCTTGAATCGCATTCCGAACATGGGACTTCAAATATCAACAACTGCATTTCGTGCCACAAAAGCGGAAGTGAGCATGAAGGTGGAGAGCATGAAGGTGGAGAGCATGGGTCGGGAGAACATGAAGGTGGAGAGAGGGATGGTGATGATTAGTTAAGCACACCAATAGTCTAAGCAGGCAGGCGTATTAAGTTCAGCAGATGGAAGTACATCCTGAAAAATTCAAACCTAATGGAAAAAGAAAATTCAGGTTCACTGTCGGCGGTTGTAAAGTATCTCCAGGCAACTTTCATTATAATATTCCTGCTCTATTTCGGAAAAACGCTGTTCATACCTTTGTTTTTTGGGCTGCTCCTGGCTATCGTTTTGTATCCTGTATGCAAATGGTTTGAGCATAAGCACTGGCCGAGAAGCCTTATTATTGCGCTGCTTTTAGCCTTGGTCAGCCTCGTATTTACTACCTTATTATGGATGCTGGGTTATGAGATGAATCTGTTCATTAAAGACATCCCCAGAGTCGTTGACAGATTATCTCAATTTACACCCCATCTCAGGAAATGGATGGAAGGTACATTAGGTGTGCAACAAACCATGCAAGACAACTGGCTCGACAAAATGGGCTCCAATGCCGTAAATGGAATAAGTGGTTACTTCGCAGGAGCTCTAAATGCCACTATCTCCACTGTTTTTTTTCTGGTTATGGTACCCATTTACGCCGCTCTTTTTTTGTATCACCGCGGCACCTTTGTGAAATTTCTGGGAATGGTCATAAACTTAAAGAACAAAGAAAAACTACCGGTTATATTGAGTCAGAGTATTCACAGCTACTTCAATTACATTAAAGGCACATTCTTTGTTTATTTGATTGTTGGTGTCTTAAACAGTATAGCGTTGCTGGCATTAGGTATTAACCATGCTATCTTATACGGTATGGTTACCTCCTTTATGATGGTGATTCCCTATGTAGGCATCCTGATAAGTGCAACACTACCGGTATCTTTGGCTTTAATAACCAAAGACTCTGCATGGTATGCAGTGGGGGTTGTATCGGCATTTGTCTTTATTCAGTACCTGGAATCCAACGTTATTTTTCCACGGGTTGTTGGCCAGCAATTAAATTTAAGTACCTGGGCTACGCTGGTGGCTATAATAATCGGAACTCTGTTATGGGGTATTTCCGGTATGATACTATTTACTCCGTTTGCTGCAATCCTCAAAATAGTATCTGATAATATAGACGAATTAAAACCACTGAATGTACTCCTGAACAGGGATTTTGGTTATAAAGGAAAGAAAAAAACTACTATCGAGTAATAACAATCTAATTGTCTCCAAAGATCACTTGCTGTTGGCAAAATGCCTGTTGTAAATGGAAATAATTACAATAATCAATCGCCTTAATTCCTCCCTTGGTCTAATATCTGTTGAACCCTATAAGAAACATGTTCGACACTCCCTCCCTTTTACCTCCGGGAATATTGGAGCTGCCAATAAATAGCCGGTACTGAAGATCGATTGCGAACCTCTTTTTGTGGAAAATTTCATACCCTGCTGCCAAGGTGAATGATGGCGCCCCAAAATAAAAGCCTGCTTTGGCTGGGTCTTTTACTGTATAAAAAGCCGGAGCGTCAAAAGTGAGTCCCGTTCCTCCCAGTATCCATAAATCTTTCTTAACCCAAAACTGAGCTGCAAAACAAAACGATTCAAATCCCCTGTCCTTACCATGATATTTATAATTAGCCCCCGGCAATAATACCACGACTGCAAGGCGCTTATTGGGCATGTACCCGAATTTGAAATTTGGGATGGTTGTTGAGAAGGCTGTACTGACTGAGTCGTTGGCCGACAAACGCAATACGCCGGCACCAATGCCTGCGCTGAAAACAAATCCCTTTCTTTCATGCCATTGTCCGGCAGCTTGCTTTACAGTAATAAAGGCCAGAAGTATTAATAAGCTTACCCTTTTCATTTGAATGTTACTGATTGAATTGAATGCAATTTTCCGAAAAATCTGAATCCGATAAATTACCATAGGGTAACTTATCCCATCATGCTACGCCTTATTCTGCTGAGGCTCTGTGGGGTAATGCCCAGGTAGGATGCTATGTGTTTTTGAGCCACTCGTTGCTGAATTTCAGGGAATTTTTCGCAAAGCAGGTGATATCTTTCTTCTGCTGTTTTGGTGAGTAGTTCAATCTGTTGTTGTTGTTTATCTGTAAACGAAGTCTCGGCCGATACCTGCATAATTACCTGCCCCACCGGGGTCATGCCCAGTTTATAAAAGTCTTCGCCGCTCACCCTCATCATTTCTGAGTGTTCAAGCGCCACCACCTGCAGCGGCGTTGGTTTCCTGGTTAATAACGACATGTAGTCGCAGCAAAAGCTATGTTCAAATGCGAAATCCAGGCAAACAAAACTGCGCTCCCTGCGAAGAAATATACCCGCGCTTCCCTGAACTATGAAATAAAAATATTTTTCTGCCTTATTTTCTTTTTTGATCACTTCATCTTTTTCAAATGTTACCGATTCACACTTTTCAGCAAAACTCATCCAGGCCTCTATTGGCGCATTAAAGAAGGTATCAAATGATTGTTTTAAGATAGCTGCAAGCATTTTTTTCGGATTATTATCAACGAAGCTCATGGGATATACAGCGAATATAATGCTACAAGCGCTCGTTTACAACTATGCTACCTCATCTGTCCGATTAAAATGCAAATTCCAGGAATCAATAATCAGGTTGTCCAGGTAATACCAGATCGTTAATTTTGAATAATATAGAATCAATATTTTGCTAGCCAATGCCGTTTTCTGGTATTGTTTTATAGCCGCCTTATATGAAGTTATTGCTGACAATTATTTTGGTTTCGGTGGCAGATTGCTACTGTTTTGCAACAGGTACTTTCTTACTGAAGGGCAAGTCAGGCGACTCCGCTATGGTAATGATATGCTACCCCGAAAAAGACGGTTCCTTTTCCGGCAAGTACTTTTGCTGGCCCGACTTAAAGGATAAAGACTTTGAAGGCCATAAGAAGGGCAGCGGCTACCGGATATATGTATTTGGCCCTGCGGAAAATGGTATGGGGCAGGACACAAGCGCTGCAATATTTATAAAACCAGCAGGGAATCACTTATGGAAAGGGCAATTTGTATCTAAAAACCAGCACACATCCATTGTCAGTCTGAAGGAACAATCTTTAGTTAAAGATAGTTGTTACTCACGTTATAGCTCCGAAAGAAAAGCATTATTCAGGAGCATTAAAAAAGACACAGGTAGTTATGGCAAAATCACCTATTCCTGGTATCAAATTGAAAATACACCAGTCTCCTATTTGCATATCGAAAAAGGACTGTCTGCAGAGGCTACCCATAAAATCAATCAAACAATGTCCAGTATGGGAGCTGTATATGCCGAAAATTACTTTTCATGCACTTACCAATATCTATTAACCGACTATTCATTTGAAATCTCTGATGTCTATATTTCCGATCACATTATCAGCCTATGTGCATCAGGGAGTTATTACTGTGGCAATGCATCTATCGAAGACTGGTTTACGGCCTATAATTTTAATACTGCCACTGGCACACAATTAAACCTTCAGGATGTTCTTTATCTGGGCCACACACCCCAAACCAGGTCCGGTGAAGACGATAATCACTTTCTATCCGATGAATACACCCAAAAGCTGGTAGAATTGCTTACCAGTCTGTATCCTGGCCAAATGGCTGAACCAAAAGAAGAAGGAAAATGTAATTATTCCGACCCCGGGATATGGCAATACGGTTCTTGGTATTTTACACCTTCAGGTATTTTTATCCACCCCGAATTCCGGCATTTTGATATGGAATGCGGTGAAGAGAAATGGTCTGTAATTTCTTACAGCACTGCAGATAAATATAAAAATCCATCCGTCAGACTGATGCTTCCTGAACATTAAATTAAGTAACCTTATTTTCATTGACATTCTTACCAATAATCCTTTTACCCGGATTGATTTTCCCAGGTTATATCAGGTTCCGTTTTGGCAGAATAATATAAACTGATTAAGATCATTTTCTATATTTCATTTAACATTTACTTTTACACAGGAGTTTTATTTATTATAAATAAGACTCAGTTATTTATTTTCAGTGGTCATTCCTTAGAGTTGCTTTGGCTTATTACTAGCTGAAACAGGGGTATAGCTTAATTGACAATTGGAAAACGGTTAAAGATTTGAAATCCGGATGTTTATGAAAAAGATTTTCAGCTTATCGCTTATTGCAACTATCCTTTTGGGAATAAATGCAGCCGATGCCAGAACAGGGCATAATAAAGACCTGAGTACACTCTCAGCCAATACTGCAAAAACGATTGCTGAGGCTGCCCCAAAGTCAGGTTCTGCCAAAAATCTGACTTCTCCTGGCCCGGGCGATACGTCCGGCAATAACAGTCCCATTCATTTTTACAGGCCAAAGAAGAAAAGGTACATAAATCTTGAAGATGTCTTCGTGGGTGTTGGTGGTAGCTATATGCAGAATGCAGGCAGCAACAATATCCCATACCATACCGGATTAGGCCTTAATGGCTGCTACGGCGTACCGCTCATCAATAAATACCTGCTGTTTGAATATAATAATAACCTTGAGTTTTTATTTTCACCCGATCTGAATTGGTATTCAAATGCATTTTCTCTACCTAAATCAAAACTTCATGGATTGGCATTGGGTTTTGATGATGAGTTTTCAATAGATCTGCAGGTTGTGATTGCAGGTAGCCGCAATCTGAGCTTTAC
>CAIVEH010000012.1 GCA_903904855.1 uncultured Bacteroidota bacterium
ATACCGTATTCCTTTTACCACCTAATATTGCTGAATAGCAAGCAGAAATTGTATTATAGCTACCACCACCTATTACATTATAAACTGAATTGGTGGACTGAGTTGCATAAATACAATTGCCAACACCGCCGGCAATAACGCCATAATTTGAAAATGTGCCACTAATATTATCCACAATGCAATTAGATTGGCCACTACCACTATTGACCTCACCCCAACACTCTAACCCTTCCGCCTTCGGCACCTTTCCTTGAAAAAAGGGAAGAAGTTTTTTGTGGGAGTTGCTGCTTACCCATTTTGATCGCTTAATCATTGGTTTGGCTTTTATTCTTTTATTGCAAAGATTAATGCTAAGGCACCAGATTTCATAATATCTGATTCGAGTGGTAAATAATGCCGTTCTTGCCTATTTTCATTGCAGGATATAATCTTATGCGTTTATTTAATAAAATTAAGCTATTTTGTAAATACAACCATAATTTTCAGAAACAATTTTTATAGCAACAGGAAAAAGGTTTAATATTCAGCACTAGTGTATTAGTGACGAAGAGAAATCTCCCCCAGCATTAATTTTACTAACTCACGTAATCAGACGTAATTATTTCGCCCATTCAGGACTTGTAGCATCTTAATATGCTATCGAGGGGCTTCACCCCTCGCTGATGTATTATACCCTTTCAGGGCTGTCAGACAGTTTAAGTAAATGGCATTGAGGCTTCATACCCGGCTAATATATTTCGCCTCCTTGCGCCACCGATAAAGCTAAGGCGGCACGTGGTGGTAAACACACAAAACCTACACGGCAAAGGGGGAATTTGCGTCATCAAGCTAAATCATCGCATGTTCGTTATTGAGTAAAAGTTTGGATTTTGATTGGTTAGCTTTTACATTTCCATGACCATAAAAAATATTTAAAAAAGTTACTAACGTTCGCTGATAAAAACCCGTCTATTTATCCGGGAATTAATAATACTATCCAAATTTTTAGTATTATTGTATGCTCATTACTGGTAAATGTAAATCCAAAAACAAATAAAAAATCCATTTTTTATGATCAAACAGCTTACCCTAACGATTTGTGCAGTGCTGATGAGTATTGCCTCGTTTGCGATTCCTGCTATTACCGGCCCTGGCAGCCTATGTGTAGGTTCATCGTATACCTATACTGATTCAACATCAGGCGGAATATGGTATACCAGCAATACCGGCATTGCAACTGTTGGTTCAACTACCGGTTTAGTAACCGGTGTGGCGCCGGGGACAGATACCATTACTTATTACATTTCAGGGGTAGGCGCTGTAACCAAGGTTATTACTATTAATCCAAATCCTGCGGCTATTACAGGGCCTACTATTATATTTCCGGGAGGCACTGGTACTTATGGTGATGCAACAGGTGGAGGCGCCTGGAGTTGTACGCCAACATCGATTGTTACGATAAGTACCTCAGGAGTAGCAACGGCTATTGCATGTGGTACTTTTACCGTAAATTATACATTAACTACAGGTTGCGTTGCACATATGTATGATACAGTAGCATGCCTTGGCAGTGCTACCTATTACCTTACCGGCGCTTCGTCAGTATGTACAGGTACCACCATAACGTTAACCGATTCTGTAGCAGGAGGTCATTATACCAGCGGCAACACATCTATTGCTACTGTAGGGTATACTTCGGGAGTTGTAACAGGCATATCGGCGGGAGCTGTTACAATAACCTATGTTGTCGGAGGAACTTATCAGTATAAAAATATTACCGTTAACCCATCACCCGCCGCCATCGGAGGTCCAACAAGTGTAGCAGTGGGTAGTTCAATTACTGAAACTGATGCCACAAGCGGCGGAACATGGACCAGCAGCAACGTTACTGTTGCATCAATAGGAATGTCGACCGGCCTTCTTACAGGAAATGCAGCAGGTTATGCTGTTATAACATATACGCTACCAACCGGATGCTATGTAACACGCACTGATACTGTTACCGGCACAGGCGGCACTACATTGCCTATTACCGGCACAACGCATACCTGTGTTGGTTCTTCAACATACCTGAGTGACTCTACAGCAGGCGGATACTGGACCAGCAGCAATACATCGATAGCTACAGTTGGTTCGCTGACCGGATTTGTTACCGGTGTTTCGGCAGGTACTTGTACCATCACTTATACTCATGGCACAAGTATTGCTACTACTTCATTTACTGTATATTCTTCTCCTGCAGCTATCACTGGTCCGACTACTGTTGCCGTTGGCAGTGTTATCACACTCGCTGATGTTACTACAGGCGGAACATGGAGCAGCAGTAATACCTCAAGAGCTACCGTTGGCGCCAGCACTGGCGTAGTAACCGGTGTTTCGGCAGGAAGTGTTACTATTACTTATCTGATGACTACAGGATGCTTTGTTACTTATACTATAACAGTTACCGGAACAAGCATTTTACCAATATCAGGAACATTTTCTACCTGCCTTGGCAGCACATCAACTTTACATGATTCAACTACGGGCGGCACGTGGACAAGCAGCAATACTGCCATAGCTACTGTTGGCGCTACAACAGGCGTTGTTACAGGTGTATCGGTTGGAACCTGTACTATTACTTATACTATAGGAACCAGCTATGTAACCCATACATTTACTGTTAATGCATTACCAGCTACACCAACCGGACCAACAACTGTAGCAGCAGGAAGCACTATTACACTAACTGACGGAACAGGCGGTGGTACCTGGTACAGCGGCAATACAAGTATTGCAACCGTAGGAGCCTCTACTGGTATTGTAACAGGCGTTTCGGCAGGTTCGGTATGGATCTATTACAGCCTTACCACAGGATGTGCCAATCACATTTCCATTACTGTAACAGGTGGCAGCAGTGTATTACCAATTAGCGGAACACTTCATACATGCGTTGGTACAACTACCACATTACATGATTCTACCAGTGGTGGTTCATGGAGCAGCAGCAATACTGCAGTTGCAACAGTAGGCGCTTCTACAGGTGTTGTAACAGGCGTATCGGCTGGTACCTGTACCATTACCTACTCAGTAGGAACCAGTTATGTTACTGCATCATTTACCGTTTATGCTTTGCCTTCATCAATCAGTGGCCCGACTACTTTAGCAGCAGGTGGCACCATAACACTTAGTGATGCCACAACAGGAGGCAGCTGGTCGAGCAGCAATACATCTGTAGCAACAGTAAATGCCACTACAGGCATTGTGACCGGAGTATCGGCAGGAACCGTAACGATTTATTACATGCTTACTACTGGTTGCGGAGCATCTTATTCAATTACCGTTACCGGCACCGGTACTATTTTCCCATTGTCAGGTACATTCAGTGTATGCGTGGGCTCATCAAGTACGCTTTATGATTCTACTTCAGGCGGCGCTTACAGCAGCAGCAATACTTCAATAGCAACTGTTACCACCTCTACAGGAGTAGTTACCGGTGTATCGGCAGGAACCTGCACCATTACTTATACAGTAGGCACTAGTTACGTTACTCATTCATTCACTGTTTATGCATTACCATCTGCCATTTCTGGTCCAACTACAGTATCAGCAGGCAGTACAATTACCCTTACTGATGCTACTCCGGGCGGAACCTGGATAAGCGGCAATACGGCCAGAGCTACAGTATCCTCAACCGGTGTTGTAACCGGCGTAAGCGGCGGCACTGTAAATATTTACTACAGCACAACCGGCGGATGTGCAGTATATTATACCATTACTGTTTCAGGCACATTATCAGGAATCGGTGGAACTACCCACACATGTGTTGGATCTAGCACTACATTGACCGATTCAGCATCGGGAGGCAGCTGGAGCAGCAGCAATACAGCCATTGCTACAGTAGGCGCATCAACCGGTGTTGTTACCGGTGTTGCAGCAGGAACCTGTACCATCACCTATACTTTCGGAACATCAATAGTAACTGTATCATTTACTGTATATTCAGCGCCTGCAGCTATCACAGGCAGCAGCACAATGTGTATCGGCGGTACTGTTACACTTAGCGATGCAACAACAGGAGGTACCTGGAGCAGCAGCAGTACCTCTACTGCTACAGTAGGCGCGTCAACCGGAGTAGTAACAGGAGTTCATGCCGGAACAGCCAACATATATTACCTGATGACAACCGGTTGCGGTGTTGCTAAAATGGTTACTGTCTATGCAACTCCTGCACCTATATCAGGCAGCAGTACTGTATGTGTTGGTTCAACAATCACACTTACAGATACAACTACAGGCGGTACATGGATGAGTGTTTATACTAGTTATGCAACAGTTGGCTCAGCAACAGGTGTTGTAACCGGAGTTGCAGCAGGCACTACAACAATAACGTATTCAATAGGTGGTTGCTCTGTCACTAAAACTATAACTGTAAATACTGCACCAGCAGCAATAGGTGGAGCAAGCAGTGTTTGCATTGGTTCTGCTATTACGCTGACTGATGCAACTACAGGTGGTACATGGACAAGCGGAACTCCCGCTAATGCAACAATAACTACCGGAGGCGTTGTAACTGGTGTTGCAGCAGGCGTTCTGAATATTTATTATTCAGTAGGTGGCTGTAGTGTATATAAAACAATTACTGTTAACCCGGTACCAACAGCTATCAGCGGCAGCAGCACAGTTCACACAGGCGGATCACCAATAACCCTTACTGATGGCGTAGGCGGCGGTTCATGGTTCAGCGGAAATACCGCACTGGCAACTGTTGGAGCAACTTCAGGAGTTGTTACCGGAGTTTCGGCAGGCACAGTTAATATCTATTATTCAATTGGCGGTTGTGCTGTTTATAAAACAATTACTGTTATTTCTCCGGCTCCTCCGGGTTATTCAGGCAGTACTACTTCAGTTAATGCAGAAAGTGTAATTGACCCATCTGTTATTGCTCAGAGCAGTAACGATGATCAGGCATCAGCTAAAAACAATCCAGGTACTACAAACCAGAATGGTTCAGCGCAGGAAAATTCATTGAAATTCTATCCAAATCCAACATCTGGCATCCTGAACATTATGTGGGAGAATCTGGCTGTAGGAAATGCTACTGTAACAGTTAGCGATATTGTTGGCCACGAGGTATTTACTACAATCATCTCAATAGGCTCAGATTCCGGTATAACTCAGCTTGATTTCAGCAATCTGAAAGCAGGAATTTATATACTTTCTGTAAAGTCTGAAACCAATACATTCACAAGCAGATTGAATATCCAACATTAATTTCTGATAATTAAATACGCTTAAATCAAAACTCCCGGCTATTGGCCGGGAGTTTTGATTTAAGCAGAGTTTGTTAGAATAGAATCGCATTGCCCTCGGATAAATTATAAACTGGATAATAATTACAGTACTATTCCTATTAAATATATTTGGATACGGATAATAAGTCAATGTTAAATTAATAAATACAATAAGGTAATGGAGCAATAAAGTTATTAATTAAGTTTTTGATTTCATAGCGACTGTATAAAGTATACAATTTATAAAAGTTATAATTTTTCATATTTTTGTATTATTTCTTTATAATGTGTAAAATACATATTTACAGATCTTATCGAATTTTTAATTTCATTTTATGTTAATTTTATTTATTTATCTATTATTTTATTATTGATATTTCGGTTACTAAATATAATATATTCTTAAGCAACTTAATTAATTTGGAGAAATTTACTAATTTGCAACCCAATTGGAAACTATTAATTACCTAATAATGCATAAAGTGATATGAATTTCATTAACTTTAGTTTAGTTAAAAGACTTTTTTGTTTCTTAATATTACCACTCTTATTTATTTGTCAGCAAAGCCAGGCCCAGGGTACCTGGAGTAATGTTACCAATCTTGCCCCGGATTTTAACGGAGGCGTTATGCTGTTGCTCCCTGATGGCACCGTGATGGTTAAAACTTTTTATGGTGGATTTGGCAGTATTCCAGGTACCACATGGGATAAACTAACTCCCGATGCCTCAGGCAGTTATGCCAATGGCACATGGTCAAGACTGGCAACAATGGCGGGTGACCGTTTATATTTTTCATCATGGGTATTGAATGACGGAAGAGTATATATTGGTGGTGGTGAATATGGAGCCGGAACGCAGGCGGAAATATATACTCCTGCAACCAATAGCTGGACATCACTGACCACGCCGGGAGTCAATTTCTATGATGGCAACTCTGAAAACCTGCCTGATGGCAAACTGCTGCTAGGTGTGAACACCGGAACAACCCTTACCAATTACCTGTTCGACCCACAATCAAATACCTATTCTTCCACTCCCGATTGCACGGGCAGTCACGATGAGTCTGCCTGGTTAAAATTGCCCGACAGCAGTATTCTGCAAGTAGATCTTGGCGCCTACACAACTGAGCGTTATATTCCTGCTACCAACACCTGGATACCAGATGCCCCATGCCCGGTAATGCTATATGACTCTTATGGTTATGAAGCAGGCACCGCAATGATGCTACCCGATGGAAGAGGCTTCTTCATTGGTTCTACATCTGTTACCGCCTATTATACACCATCAGGGAATACAAGCCCGGGAACATGGACTACAGGACCAGTCATTCCTTCCGGACTTGGCGCACCGGATGCTGCTGCAGCAATGATGAATAATGGCAAAATACTAATGGCATTATCGCCTACGCCTACTATGTCAAATCACTTTCCTACACCTACTTCATTTTATGAATTTGATTATACAAATGATTCATTTACGTTGGTAGGTGCACCAGGTGGCGGATCCTCTTTATCCATTTCATCATATAACACGAATATGCTTACACTCCCAGACGGCAAAATTCTATATACTGCCAATGGCAACAAGAGATATTACGTTTATACACCAACCGGAACTGCACTTTCAGCCGGAAAACCAACCATCAGCAATATTACCAGATTGAACTGTGACACATTTAAGGTAACGGGTACATTGTTTACCGGTATATCTGAAGGCGCTTCCTATGGTGATGACTGGACAATGTCAACCAATTTTCCATTGGTAAGGCTAACTTCCGGTTCAAATGTTTATTATGCCCGCACCTACAACTGGAACCGGTATGGTTCGGTTATGACAGGATCTTCTCCTGATACCACCAATTTTGTATTGCCTGCCGGATTAACTCCCGGCATTTATAATTTGCAGGTGGTAGTAAATGGCATTGCATCATCATCTGTATCTATCAATACCAGCCTGGCAATTACTCCATCATCTTTCAGTTTATGCCCCGGAGCAAGTAATACGCTTACAGATTCAGCGACAATAGGATTCTGGTCGAGCAGTAATAGCAGTATAGCCACAGCCGGATCTGCAAGCGGGATAATAACCGGTGTTTCGGCTGGTACTGCAACAATTTCCTATTCTATAGGCAGTTGTTATAGTATTTCCAGTATCACAGTTAATCCATTACCTTCTGCCATTACAGGTAGTACATCAATCTGTATAGGATCTTCCGGCACATTAAGTTCATCACCTGCGGGGGGAACCTGGCTGAGTACCAATACCGGAATTGCTACCGCAGGTACCAGCTCAGGCATAATAACTACCGTATCGACAGGCATTGATACGGTTTCTTATACTCTTGCCACCGGCTGTGCAATTAAATCACCAATAACCATTAACCCCCTTCCCTCATCCATTACAGGAACAGGAACAGTTTGTGCCGGATCGACAATTACCCTTAGCAATTCAACAGGTGGAGGAACATGGTCGTCAGGCTCTGCCGGTATTGCAACCGCAGGTTCAGCTTCAGGAGTAATATCAGGGATTTCAGCAGGCTCAGCTGTTATAACCTATACGTTGCCAACCGGTTGCTATGTTGTAACAACTGTTACTGTTAACCCTTCACCTTCTGCCATATCAGGTTTATCTGAAATCTGCCTTGGTGCTACTAATACACTTAGCGATGGAGGTGGCGGAACATGGACATCAGGCACACCAGCTATTGCGACAATTGGCTCGGCATCGGGTATTGTATCTGGACTATCAGCCGGTACAGTAACCATTACCTATACACTTGGAAATGGTTGCAGCGCTTATGGGGGGTTTACAGTTGACGCATTGCCTGCAGCTATTGCTGGACCTGGAAATGTATGTACGGGGCAGACAATTACACTAACTGATGCCGGTGGTGGTACCTGGAGTTCAGGAACACCGGGTATTGCAACAATCGGTTCCTCTTCAGGTGTCGTTACAGGTGTTTCTGCCGGAACAGATATAATAACTTATCAACTTCCCACCGGTTGCATTACGACAAAAACTATAACAGTAAATCCGTTGCCATCAGCCATTTCGGGTACATTATCGGTATGCGCCGGATTAACGACAATTTTAACTGACGCAGGGGGTGGAACATGGTCATCGGGCACACCCGGCGTTGCAACCATCGGTTCTGCTTCGGGCAGCGCTTTGGGCGTTTCTGCTGGCACATCTGTAATTACATATACTCTTCCTACCAGTTGTTTTACCACCGGGACCATTACTGTTAATCCGCTTCCGGCATCCATTACAGGGGCATCCTCTATTTATTTAGGAGCCACAGCAACACAGAGCGATGTATCGGCTGGCGGCAACTGGAGCAGTAGCAACCTTGCCATTGCCACTTCAGGATCTTCATCTGGTATTATTACAGGCATTTCAGGTGGTACTGTTACAATTAGCTATACACTGCCAACAAGTTGCTATTCGACTAAACCCTTTACCGTAACAGCGACTCCAGCGCCAATAACAGGAAGTTCAACTATTTGTCAGAGTGCCACAACAACATTTACTGATATTTCGCCCGGAGGAACCTGGACCAGCAGTAATACATCTGTAGCAACAGTTGGTTCTTTAACAGGTATCGTTACAGGCATAGCAACAGGAACTGCAACTATTACTTATACCATCTCAGGAGCATTTTCAGTTTCTACTATTACAGTTAATCCTCCGCTACCTTCCATTACAGGGGCATCTTCATTATGTAAGGGTTCTGCAACCACGTTAAGCGATGCCACAAGCGGTGGAGTATGGAACAGCAGCGCAACATCTGTTGCCACTGTTGGAACAGGCACAGGAATTGTTACCAGTGTTTCTGCAGGAACAGTAACCATTTCCTATACCACATCATGCGGTTCAACTACAAAATCAATCACTGTGAATCCCACACCTAATGCAGGTAATATTACAGGGTCTTTAGGCACATGCGTCGGAAGCGGAACAACTCTTATTGATACTGCTACCGGTGGGTTATGGAGCGCAGGTTCATCCATAGTTACTGTTGGCAGTGCATCCGGCCTGGTAACCGGAGTAGCGTTTGGATCGTTTAATATTACCTATTCAGTAACCAACATTTATTCCTGCTCAGCTTTTGTAACAGTGCCATTTACTGTTGTGGGAAATCCTACATACATTTTTACAGGTGCTGGTACAGGTGCCAATTCAACATCAGGAGACGGAGGCCTTGCTTATCTGGCGGCAATGCAGGGACCTCGTGCCATTTGCACGGATACCGCAGGGAATATTTATTTCAATGATGTTATGTCGAACCGCATCAGGAAAATAAGTGTAAACGGATATATTAATACTGTTGCGGGCAATGGTTCTACCGGGAATACCGGCGATGGCGGGCAGGCAACTGCCGCACCACTGAATATGTCGGGTGGCGGAGGTGTTTTTGTTGATAAGTCAGGGAATATTTTAATCAGTAACACAACTGGTCAAACAATTCGTAAAGTGAATGCATCTACAGGCATTATCACCACAATTGCCGGAATTGCAGGCACCTCTGGATTTTCTGGCGATGGGGGGCCCGCAAGCGCTGCTCTGATTTTTGACCCAATGGGCATTTGTGAAGATACATCCGGGAATATCTATTTTGCAGATGCCTACAATTTCAGAATAAGAAAAATAGATGCGATAACCAACCACATTAGTACTATAATCGGTTATAGTTCAAATGGTTACACAGGTGATGGGGGACCTGGCTCAGCAGCCAGAGTATCAATACCAAGGGATGTTACGGCAGATACTTACGGAAATCTGTACATTACTGATAATGGCAACAACAAGATCAGAAAATATGTTTTGTCTACCGGAATAATAACTTCTATTGCCGGAACCGGTGTTGCAGGTAGTTCAGGCGATGGCGGCCAGGCAACTGCAGCCCAGTTGAATTCCCCATCCAGAACTATTTTCGATGGAGCTAATAACCTTTACGTTGTAGACCAGTCAAATAATAAAATCAGGCAGATCAACCTGACTACAGGAATTATCAAAACAGTAGTAGGTACCGGAACATCAGGTTTTACAGGAGATGGAGGGCCTGCAACCTCTTGTACAGTTTCTTTACCATGCGGTATAGCAATAAATAAAAACGGAGATCTGTACATTTCTGATGCCAATAGTCATAAAGTAAGGGTTTCCCCATCTTATGGAAATATTTTTATTACACTCGCTGGCCCAACCTCAGTACCCATAGGTACAGCAATAACTTTCACAGCGCATAGCTCCGTTCAGAATAGTATTACCTATCAATGGAAAATTAACGGATCAACGGTATCTGGCGCAACCAACAGAACTTATACCGATGCCAGTCCGGTAACCGGCAATATATACTCCTGTGTACTTAATATCACTCCTGTCTGTGGATCAACTTATTCTGCTACCAGCAATAGTATTACCGTTACTACATATGGGCCGCCACCTATGCCATCCGAGGTTTCGCCACAGGACATACAGGGCAATACCAGTCTTTATCCTAATCCTTTTCATGACCGGTTTACTCTTAAAGCCGGTTATGTTGAAAATGGTGAAGCTACAATTAAAGTTTATGATGATTTAGGCAGAATGGTTTATTCTGCACCAATAACAGTTACCAATAATCAGATTACAGAGGTGGTTGATCTGCAACAATTCCCTGATGGTGTATTTTTAGTAGCACTGACAGATGCAACCGGCAAGGTAACCATGCTGAAATGTGTAAAACGCTAGTACTTTTTTGAATGACAAACTAAATTTCCACACCAAATTGCCTCAGATGATGAGTGGCATGTTTATGTAAGAGTTGCACCTGCTGTTCAAATACCAGGTTACCGAAGAACGGATTAGGTGTTACCCTACCCTCTTCCTGCCTGTGAACGTCAAAGAAATGATCTATTTCAGCTTGTAATTGATTAAGGGCCTCTTCCTGAGATATATACTTCAAAGGTAATGGTTCTTCCGGCATAAGTGAATTAGGCGTATTTTCCCTGAAAGGTTTCTCTGAGGCCAGAAAACCCTGCATTTTTGGAAGCATATCTTCAGGTGTTACAATATCCATGAGGGTTTTGCCGCTGGCTATCCGCACATAATCAATCATATGTTCGGTCATCTGGCGCACATTCATTTTACCCCATTTGCCAGGCGTTGCGGTATCCAGGCCTGCCAAAATTTTAATGTACCTGTTCTTTAAAAAATCAATTTTCTGATCCTGATTCTCCATAATAAACTATTTAAAAGTAGCATTTTTGTATTCAATCAATCCTTGCCTCCGACATCTGATCTGGGATGCCTGTACCTGATATTCTTACTCAGTTTAATAAAGAAGCGCTCCACTATCATATAATAACACCAGGCAAAAACAAGACAACAAATCAGGCTTATTACAAATGCAACCCAAACATTAATACCAGGCAGCCTGACGATCAATCCCATAAAACGGGTTATCAGTACTCCATGGGTAAGGTATAAGGAATAGGATATTGTACCCAGTAACAGAAACGGCCCTGGCACCCGCTTAATAAATGCTATTGCCAATATCACGCTCAGGCTAAGCCACACAAATAACTGACCACTGGTGTTATAACAAACGGCTGTATTTACCAGGGTAATGAACAGGTACCATGGAAAAGTTATTTTCCGTGTCTTGTATAAGAAAAAACCTATTCCATACAGGAAGAAAGGAAGAAAATGAATTATGTGCCGGGAAGAATCGGTAAAAAACGTAGCAAACACCAACCCAATATAAGTTGCCATCATTATCCATCGGTTGGAGTGGGTAATAAGGGGAAATAATAGCGCCAGGATGATGTAAAATTCAAATTCGATAGCCAGTGTCCAGTAAGCAGCATTTAGCCAGTGGCTGCCGGTAAATGCATTCAGATAGCCGATATGGCCAAGTACATTAAGCCAATCTACATTATAGGCCGGTCCGGTATTTACCTGCGAACGGCTGGTAAAATATCCGATCAGCAAAACCATGAATATGGAAACTATATAAGGAGGTTCTATCCTTGTTATCCTCTTGAGGAAGAAATCTTTAAAATCGGTTAGTTTATAATTATTTATAAACATTGAATAGGGTATAATAAACCCGGAGATGATAAAAAAGATATTTACCCCGGTAGACCCGTACAAAAAGGAATACTTAAAATCTGAATCAGGTAAGGCTTTTACTTCATAGCCATGATTCACTAAAACCATAAAAGCTGCGATCCCCCTCAACAACTGAATTGATTGTATGTTGCCGCTTTTAGGTTCTGCCATCAGGCATATCAGTTATAAGTAAATAAATAGTGTTGTAACGGATAAAGATAATCCTATCTATCAGATAATAGTCCTGGACCGGTATTACAGCAGTTGTTTTATCAATGACTCCTGTGATATTCCTTCGGCCTCAGCCTTGTAATTTCTTAATACACGGTGACGTAATACCGGCATGGCCATAGCTCTGACATCTTCAATGTCGGGCGAATACTTGCCATTGAGCAAGGCATTGCATTTGGCGCCTAGTATCAGGTATTGAGATGCACGTGGCCCTGCTCCATAAGCTATATACTGGCTCGCTACTGGAGCAGCATTGCTGGAACCAGGGCGGGTTTTCTGCACCAGCCCAACCGCATATTCCAGCACATTATCCGGTACTGGTACGCGCCTCACCAGGTCCTGAAAATACAGGATATCAGCGCCTGTCATCACCTTCGACAATTCTGAAACCGATGCGCCAGTGGTGTTCCTTACTATCATTACTTCTTCAGCAAAACTCGGATAATCGAGCGTTACCTGGAACATAAAACGGTCGAGCTGCGCCTCTGGCAGGGGATAAGTTCCTTCCTGCTCAATAGGGTTCTGGGTAGCCAATACGAAGAAAGGCGCAGGCAGTTTATAAAGCGTTCCGCCAGCTGTGATATTACGTTCCTGCATAGCCTCAAGCAGTGCTGCCTGGGTTTTGGGCGGAGTACGGTTGATTTCATCCGCAAGGATGATATTGGCAAATATGGGGCCTTTCACAAACTGGAAGTGCCGCTGCTCATTGAGTATTTCAGCGCCGGTAATGTCGCTGGGCATAAGATCGGGTGTAAACTGTATCCTTTTGAAAGAGAGTTCCAGCACATCGGCAATGGTTTTTACCAGCAGGGTTTTGGCCAGGCCGGGCACACCTACCAGCAGGCTGTGACCATTGCATAGAATGGCTATCAGCAGCTTATTTACCACATCGTCCTGCCCTACTATTACCTTTGCAATTGCCTTTCTGAGTTCGGCGGTTTTCACCTTTAACGCGTCGGCCGCTTCAATATCTGTCTTAAATACCTGCATTGTTTATTCTTTGTTGCAATTAAACGGGGAAGTTCTATTATTTTGCGTAAACTAACAAATTCTTATTGGCCATGGAGCTAACTTTAAGAGAAGCCCAACATAAAACCGACGAATGGATACGCACTACCGGTGTGCGCTACTTCAATGAACTCACCAACCTCGGTATCCTCATGGAAGAGGTAGGCGAACTCTCCCGTATCATGGTGCGCAAATACGGTGAACAGTCGTTCAAAGAAAGCGACAAGCAAAAAGACCTTGCCGATGAAATGGCCGATGTGCTTTGGGTGCTCCTATGCCTGGCCAACCAGACAGGTGTAGACCTCACCGATGCGCTAGAAAAAAACTTTGAAAAGAAGAATGTGCGGGATGGGGAACGGCATAAGAATAATGAGAAGCTGAGATAATGCGTAAAGAATTAATTGCTCAATGCCTTATTGTATTTATTGATAAGTTGTGCCACACTTTGGAGGGGTGGCACAACTATGATACCTAACTACTCAATTACAATCTTAGAAGTTACTCTTTCTTTATTCGATATCGCAGTAATAAAATAAACCCCTGCTGGTTCATTCAGGAGCAGCTTAGTTTCTATATTGGTAGGTAGAGTAATTTCTTTCACCCTCTGACCGAGGATATTGGTGATGGTGATTTGAGCATCATCATTGCCAGAAGCCTTTACCAGAATATTAAATGAGCCATGTGCCGGATTCGGGAAAACAGAAATGGAACCGGAATGGATGTTTACAGGATCTGTTTCGCCAAGCCATCCTCCGGCAGTAACAACGGTTGCCTTATTACTGTTTACCCAATCCTGATATGCTACATAAGGTTTACCACTTGCACTGATTGCCATTGAAATCCATTGTGTTGTACCTGGAGTAAATGAAGGGCTGCCAGCATTTACCCAAGCAATACCATTGAATTTCATTACGGTCATTTTAAGCGTACCCATGTCTTCAAAAGCTACATAGGGTGTGCCACCGGGATCTATAGCCAGAGATGTAAACCCTACGGCTGTATCTGAGAAACCAGGGGTGCCCACATTAACCCAGCTTGTGCCATTGAATTTCATAACTACCAGCTTACCATTCAAGGTGAAATCCGGGAATGCGACATAGGGAGTTCCGCCCGCATTAATAGACATTGAAGTGGCCGTAATTGCTCCGGTGGAGAAGCCGGCAACACCTACATTAACCCAGCTGGTACCGTTATACTTCATTACCGATGCCTTGCTGCCATTAACAACATCAGAATAAAAAACATAGGGTGTAACTCCCCATACAGCCATGGTAACAAAGTTGGCCTGGCCGGGTGTGAAACAGGAAGCGCCAACGTTAACCCAGGTTGTACCATTGAATTTCATTACAGTACCTTTCTGTGCACAAGTGTAATCTTCGTAGGCCACATAGGGTGTTCCTGCAGTATCCAGGGCCAGAGTGGTGTAGTTTACCTCACCGGCAGAGAAACCGGGAGTGCCGACGTTTACCCAGCTTGTGCCATTGTATTTCATAACGGTAGCGCCGGCGCTGGCAGTAGCATTATCTACGTAAGCCACGTAAGGAGTTCCGCTGTTGTTAAGGGCTATCGAAGTATAGGTGGCATCACCAGCTGAGAAACGCTCAGACCCAACAAATGACCAGGAAGTGCCATCATATTTCATCACAGATGCTTTTCCTGCACCGCCGCCTCCAAGCACGCCATCCTCATAGACAAAGAAAAGATTGCCACTGTGGTCAATGGTTAAAGAATTGTACTGGCAGCTACCTGATGTGAAATCGGCGCCACCAACCGGCACCCAGCTCTGCGCAAAACCAGAAATGCATGCAAAAATTAAAGCAAGTGTGCTACAGCTCTTTAAAAAGGAGCAATTAAAACCCGGATAGAATTTCAGTTTAAGTTGATTTTTTTTCATGGAATCTATTTGAGCCTGGTTAAGAAAGTATTTTATTTAAAACTAAGGTAGTTGTAAAACAGAGAAAAAACACATTTACACACAAGAAAAGATTGCAAAAACCAGGTGAGAATTGCAAATTATTAATTTTCAATTTAAATAATCGTAGTTCTGCATAGTTGTTTCACTTTCAAAGTGTAGCATAGCATAGCGCCCATAGCCCATGAACACAATTCTCAAATCCCCCCATTTTCTCAATAGCATCACTTCATCACCACCTGTATCGTTTTCCTTGTCTCCTGCCGTAGCAGTATCTGTTTATCCTTGGTTAGCTCAAAGATCACTTCGGGAGTATAATGCCGCACAGTGAGCAGCTGTACATGGTCGTTGATGGCCACTTTGTAGTGCTTGCCCAGAGCATGTATCAGCGCCTTCACCTTATCTTCCCGGTTATCTATACAGGCTATAAAACTGATAGCCGCATTCTGTATCAGGTTGATCTTGGTTTTAAGGTCGTGGAAGATGGAGTAGAGTGTACTCAGGTTGTCCTCGGTGATAAATGAAAAATCGCGGGTAGTAACCTGTACCAGCAGCTGGTTATCTTTCAGCACAATCAGTGGCGGATAATGCGCCTGGTCTACCCCACCCTTTATTACCGAGCCTGGCAGCTCTTTATCGAAGAAGCATTTTACATAGAGCGGAATGTTGGAGTTCTGTAAAGGTTTAATAGTTTTTGGGTGAATGATCTGTGCACCATAGAAAGCCATTTCAATCACTTCATTGTAACTGATGGCATCAATCTTCACGGTGTTGGGAAACAGCTTGGGGTCGGCATTCTGAAGGCCGTTCACGTCCTTCCATATGGTTACACTGTCCATGTTCAGCATAGCAGCCAGTATAGCAGCAGTATAGTCGCTGCCCTCGCGTCCCAGCGTTACCGATTTACCATCATCGGTAGACCCTATAAAGCCCTGAACCACTACTATTTTTCCCTGGTGCAGTTTGGGCATAATGGTCTCGCCTGCCTTCTTTGCAGTATTATCCCAGTCCACCACAGCATCCCTGTAGGTGGCATCTGTGCGAATTACGGTACGTATATCCAGCCACTCATTAGGCACATTATTTTGAAGCAGAAAAAACGAGAACATGGTCGACGACAGCAGCTCTCCCATGCATACTATCTGGTCATACGAGTAATCATAAAAAGCCGGGTGGGCATCATTTACCGCCTGCTCCAGCTCGGCAAAATGATTGCGTAAGGCAATAGAAGCTTCCACATAGTAAGCCTCGTTGAGTAAAACCCTTGCATATTCCAGGTGTTGCTCCTCCAGTACTTTAGCTGCAGCAAGGGCATCCTCTTTCTGGCCCTTTGTAGCCAGGTTGACTATCACCTCCAGCGCATTGGTAGTCTTGCCCAGCGCCGAAAGCACCAAAAGCAATGGCTCATGCTCCTCACTAATAATGGGCAATATAGCTGCCATCCTTCCTGCATCTGCTATCGATGCCCCGCCAAATTTATAAACACGCATTTTTTGTAGTAGTTAGTCGTAAGTAGAAAGAAATTTGTTGAAATTTTAGTGCCGGGATATTGCGTCGGGGAACGTACAGTTTAAAACTCCGGGGTCATAACAATCTCCAGGTAAAGCAATTTTATAGCTCTGAAGGAGTAAAATATCATAGCCGGAGGCGAAGCCCCCGGTACAAAATACAACGTTGACAAGCCATGAAAGGGCATAATATGTTTTGTAATATTATTATTGACATTGGGGCGCAAAGGTAAATGATATAGGTGTTATTTCTGGATGCAATTATTTGATTTTTTGTTCACCGGGCTTTGGTGACGAAAATAAAGTTTTATGGCAAAACATTCAAAGTAAGCCGCAAATATTGTAAATCTAGTATTACATGACAAGAAAGGATGCAAATGAGTATGTAGCTGGAGTAGTAAAAATGTAACTAATACCAAATAGTCCCCCTATCGCGTGGCCGTGATGTTTCGGTAAGAACAACGAAAAAAATAGGTACCTAATTGATTTTCAATCATAAAAAATTTCGTTGTATTGAAGACATTATAAATCGGCATTGGTATTCTTTGCGGCCTTAAAGTTGACATTTGCATAATGCGCCTTTGCTCCTTCGCGTGAGATTTTTTCATCCCGATCTTTATGGTTTTATCGGTATAAATTGATTCGATTTTTCAACAATGCAGTATATCATCACACAAAAAAACCACGGCATAAAAGCCGTGGCACAAACTTCATTATTAATGTAAAATCAATAAATCGTAACATAATTCCCTGGAATGGTCATAGTCCAGTTGCCACCCATATCGCTGCTCATGTATATACCCTTATTGGTAGCCAGGAAGATAAATTTCTTTATAGATGCATCTTTGTAAATGTTCTCCTTAAAAGTAATGTTGCGCACAACAAGGTTGGTACCTAAGCCGCGATTGCACTGAGTCCATACTCCTGTATTATTATTCAGTATCCACAGTCCGGCTGAGTCTGTACCAATCAGGCAAACCTCTTCAAATGGCGCAGCAACGCACAACATTGGTTTACTGGGCAATCCGGAATAAGCATACCAATTCTTGCCGGTATCATCGCTGTAATAAGCCCCGACACCGTAGCAGTTGATCTGGTCAATTGCAATTAACCGGTTATTAAAATGCCCGTAAGAGTAGCGTGCAGTAGTATCAACCGTCGATTGAACCGGGTTATGATGCGGCAGCCTAAAACCATAATAGTAAGGATGACCGGTGCCAATCAATGGGAAGGTAAGTGAGTCATCAGTATTGACTGAGGTAACTTCCTTCCAGAGAATATCCGGTGTTTTATAAAAATTCCTGTTATGCCTGGCATCATAGCCGCAAAGTACCTGATTCTTAAGCATAGTCAGTGAACTGATATTGATACTTAAAGAGGAATCAACTGGCGAAGCTGCGGTGTTAAATCCATATCCGCCGCAATTGCCATCCGTATCCGGGCGACCTTCAGTATACCAGGTTCCCTGTGCTCCTTGCGAAAGACTGTAACAAATACCGAGGTCATTTGCCGGAAACCATTCATTGCTTACTGTATATATCCTGTTCCATGAGCTTATTTCTATCATGCTGCTCTGGTTAAGGCCTATTGGCAGCCCGTTGCACGCAACACCCGGATAATAACCGAATGAATCAAGGGTATGATTGAAATTAACACCGTTATTGGTACTGTAATAAAGATTATCTTTCCCGAAGAAAATATTATCGCCTGCCACACAGATAGCCACTGATGGATATCCATCAGCATGAAATAGCGTTTTCCTTATATGCAGCCCGTCATTCGAACTGTAAAGTGCGCCTGAAGTATCAGAGAAAAACAGGCTGAATGGGGTTTCTACCACCTGGTTATTGCTGATACCACTGATTTTTTTGGTACAGCTGTTTATAGCTGCAAAAATCATTACAAGCAGTGCAAGCGAAAGAATAAAGGGTGAAATGCGTTGTCTCATTGTCCTGGATTAAAAAGTAATTCTAATTTAGTTGTATTCTTACAAATGTAAACAGATTCAGTTGAATATCAAACCGCAAATTTAATCATTGATTTAAGGGTTAATATTCCCCTTGGTTTTATCTACTTCACTCATTTTTGTACCAAAATCTTTAAGGATAAGTATGCTGTTTTCATCCTTATTCATAAAGTTGATATCCAGGTGATATTCAAAGGCATCGTTTTTGAAACTTCCGCCGGTAAACGAAACTGTGTTAAGCAGTTTTTTACTCTCGCTTATCATTGCCGAATCATGAGCCGAATGGCTGATTGCCGGATCTATATTCTTCAGCAACTGCTGCATATCAAGGAAGAAAGCTGTCGGATGGCCGTATGCGCCCGAAGCCGCGCTTTCAGCCATGCCCGATTTAGCATTGCCATCAAGCAAACCGCTTGCATATGCATACTTGTTCGACGCCACCGCAAACTTGTCATTCATCAGGATAAAAACCGAATCCTTTGAATTAATAGGTATAACAAATCCTTTACCCGATGCAGGTAGTCCATTTTCCTTTGCCAGCTTCACCAGTTTCTGAAATTCTTCACTCTTATTCAGTTTCATTACATACGTAAAGCTCATGGATGTTTTCTGTTCATCATGCACTACTGTCTGCCCCATAAACTGGTCTGTAACTTTCTCATTCTTCAGACTGAAATCATTCATCGCAAAGGCCATATCACCGGTAAATGCATCCAGCACATTATCCGCACTCAGCCCTTGGGTCGACAAACCTGCATTTGCTATTCCCAGCAAACTTAGTTTCTCCATTATTGCTTTGATACCCTTGGTCGAGATATGCATAGACAGCAGCATATCCAGGTTCTGTGCGGGCAGTTTATCCAGCATTTCCTTATCTGCGTTGGTACTGCCCAGCTCTGTGCCAATATCCTTCATACCGGGAATATAGTAATGAATATCACCGGTTATTTTACCTTTTTCAAAATCCAGCCCTGTAGTAAATGCAGCATCTTTCCATAAGTCCCCTTGCAGGTTCATCCCTATTTTTTCAGCCATATTCCCACTCATCTGGGCCATAACCTTTTCATAGTTCAGCAGAAAACTGATATCATGCCCCTGTGCATCCAGTTCATTAAAATGAGCGTTTCCTTTGATCGAATTGTCTACAGTAATATTAAACGCACTCTCCATTTCGGTAGATATTGCATTAGCATCCGGGGATTTATTTGTGCCCCCATTTCCCGATAAATCAGCTCCATCCTGCCCTGCCGAGATTACATTCATAATCATCAGCACATTACTGCTCCAGCCCACATACATATCTCTTCCAAGGCTTGCCTCTTTATGGCTGCCATGCTGAGTAATCTGCACACCTGGAACTACTTTCTTAATATAATCTTCCCACTGCCCTGCATCCGACAATGGGATAATGCCGGTTATCCGGTTGCCACCCTTAAAGCGGTTATCAGTTTTTACGTATACATACAGTGTATTCAGAAAATCTATACCCGCTTTTTCTATGCCGTTCATGGCATCCTTGGTATTTTTTTCCGAAATACGGTCCTGCATTTCCTTAAAGAGCTTACTGTCGGTGATCACAGCCCAGGCTATTTTCTTCGAAAGGCCTTTAAGGTTTATCCCGGCTACAGCTACTGCATCCTTGGGGATATAACGTGCATGATCCGGCATCTTGTTACAGGCACTAAGCAGCGCTAATACCAGTAACATGCAAACTAATTTGCGCTGTTGTTTTTGCATTGGGGGGCAATTTGGTTAAAATGGCAGATCGTCTATTGTCTCCGGCGACGGATTGAAATTAGGCGCCTGATTGTAATTATTATTTCCCTGGTTACTGTAATTGTTGTTGTTATTATTGTTGTAAGCAGGTGCGGCTTGTTGATTGCCCTGGTTTCCTGCAGGCGCCGCATTTGCAGCCTCTACACGCCATGCATCCAGATTCGAAATGTACTTGGTGCTGCCATCCTTTTTATCAATATAAGAACGTCCCCTTACATTGAAACTTACTTTTACTGCATCGCCCAGGTTGAAACGGTCAATAATATCGCATTTAGCCTGTACCAGCTGCATTTTTGCATAGTTGGTATAAATGTTGCCGTTTATTTCTTCAGCCAGTTCGATAACAAATTCACGGGTCTTGAATTTCTTCTCTCCAAACTCTTGTGGTTCGTATTTTACTAATAGCTTACCTGTTAGTTCTAAACTCATATTGGTACAATTTATGTGGAAAACAATGATTACAAAGATACAATTATTGAGTTGGCAAAGTGAAGATTTCAGAATAATTCATGCAATATTACGAAGTTATTTTTCAGTTTATCGAGGCGTAAAATCTGCGAATAGTATACTATTTAAAGACTTTTACAACGAAGAGAAACTGAAAAAGAACGAGTAAGATTGCATGAATTAGTGATGTTGATTAAATAAAGTACACTATATTGCGAAGTTATTTTTCTTTTTTACGAGACGTAAAATCTGCGAATAGTATACTATTTAAAGACTTTTACAACGAAGTAAAAAGGAAAAAGAACAAGTAAGATGGTGTACTTTATTTAATCAACATCACTTAAACTGAAACCTTCACAAGTATAAGAAAAAAAAGTGTTCCCGTAATGGAACACTTTTTTTATTTTTTACGGGGGAGGCTAAAGGGGCTCGAACCCTCGACCCTCAGAACCACAATCTGATGCTCTAACCTGCTGAGCTACAACCTCCGTGTTTATTATGGGAGTGCGAAGGTAATATAAAAAATGAAAAACCCCAAATCACATTGCCCTTTGCAAGAGAATATATTTTCAGTTCACACCATTACTACGGTTATTAATTCAGCTAAAAATGGCTTTATCTAAATTCAGAGGTGCAGGTAATCATCATAGTCTACAGATGCGGCAAATAATATGGGCTGATAAGCACATATACCAGCACCCCTGTTACGCTCACATACAGCCATAAGGGCCACGTATATTTTGCCAGCTTCTTATGCTTCTCATACTCCCCTGTAAGCGATCTGTAGGCTGTATAAAGAATAAAAGGAAGTATTACAGTTGCCAGAAAAATATGTGTGATAAGAATGAAGAGGTAAAAATAATAGAACCCGTTATGCTCCCCTCCAAACTTAGTTTCATTGGCGAGCAAATGATGCCCGATATACGTAACCAAAAACAGTACCGACAAAACTATAGCCACAAGCATCAGATTTTTGTGCAGCACATAGTTCTTATTCTTTACGGCTACCAAGGCCCATACAAGCAATAATGAAACTGTACCATTAATTATAGCATTGATCAAAGCAAGCACATGCACATTAAAGCCCAGGTTCAATCCCGTAAGCACCTTAACATTTGTAAGGAAACAAACCGCCCCGAAAACCACAATCGAAATTGCCCATATCAGCAGATTAGCCTGCTTGTCATTCTTTTTTAATACCGGTGTCAGCATAAATTTAAAATTCTAAAGTATTTAGTATATAGTCTAAAGTCGTACGTCCAAAGCGTTCAGTCATTGAACAATTGGTGTATTAAGCTATTCAGTCATTGAGCCATTAAGCAATTCAGCCATTGAGCTATTCAGTCATTGAGCTATTCAGTCATTGAGCCATTGAGCCATTAAGCTATTCAGTCATTAAGCAATTAAGCAATTCAGCAATTCAGCAATTAAGCAATTCAGTCCAATCATATTCAAATTCCAAAATAATGCTCCAAAGCTAAATTCATGGTTCCCCGTTAGGGGGCAGGGGTTTATGTTTTTTTCTTCCGCTCCAATGTCAGATAAACTATATCATCGGCACACCTGTGCACGCTGCTGTCTTTTAGCCCGTCATAATATCCCCTCACTACCCGGTCTTTATCCAGCAAAACCATTTTCTCAGTATGAATAAAATCATCGGCTCCACCATCGCCGGGACCAACAGTAACTTTTAGTTCATTTCTGGCAAAGTTATAAATATTCCGTTTGTTCCCTGTCAGAAACCACCAGCGGTCATGGTTAGCCATAAACCGGTCGGCATAAGCCCGCATAGCCTGAAATGTATCATGCTCAGGGTTCACCGTTATCGAAATAAACTGTACCACAGTATCCAGCGAAGATTCTTTTCTTGGGTCTTTGGCAAAGCTCGTCTGCAGCTTGCGCATATTCATGGTCAATACCGGGCAGATAGAAGGGCAGGTAGTAAAAAAGAAGTCAACTACCAGAATTTTCCCTTTCAGGTCCTTATTGAGCGATACCACCCTCCCTAATTGATTGGTCAGCTCAAGGTCGGCAGCCTGGTGGTATATAGTATTAGTTACCATTTTCCCATCCTTCATCATGCTATCCACCCGCTCCTCGTTATAATACAATGGCATTCTCGACTTACCCTTCGATAGCTTGCTTACCACCAAATAACAAGATAGCGGCACCAAAACGGCTACCGCTATCCCTAAAAAAAACTTATTGCTTTTGTTACTTTGACTCATGTGAAACTTGCTGTGTAGCACTGTTATGGCGTGCCGGAGATTCATCATTCATACGCAGCCAGAAACTACCATCGGCCAGGAACGCAATAATAAACCATACAAATAATACAAGCGGTATTAATACCGTTGTTATGAAACCTTTATACTCATCGCCAAGGTGCATAAATACCTTTACAATATAGCCTGCCTTTACAAGCGTAAGTGCAAGGAACAGGAAATTGGCGATACCCCGTGGCATCAGGTGGCTGAATTTCATACCCATTACTACTTCGACTACAGTAATTAATAGCAGAAACCAGAAAATGTTCCAAATAGTTTTTACCTGCTTCTTGCTTTCGGCTGATTCAACATCAGTATGATGCTGCATTAATCCCGAATATAATTTGGACTGATCCCCCTCGTAATAGTGCTGAAACGTTGCTTTATCTATATTTTCCGACATTTTATTAAATATTTTAGTTGTAAAAATAATATTGTTAGTAATGGTAAGCCCCTTTAGGGGTTTGGGGTATTACAGCAGATAGAAACAGGTAAACACGAATACCCATACCAGGTCTACAAAGTGCCAGTAAAGGCCTATCTTTTCTACCATTTCGTAATGGCCCCTGCGCTCATAAACACCGTTTACGGTATTTACCAGGATCAGGATGTTAAAAATAACCCCTGAAGTTACGTGGCCGCCATGGAAACCGGTAATGGTAAAGAAATAATTGAAGAAATTGTGGGTACTCTGCATGGCCACCAAAGGCTGTGCGTTAACAATATCCATACTTTTTTCACTGAAAAACCGCTTGAAATCATGGGCTGTAGCCAGATCTGTAAAGGTTCCCCACAATCCGCCGCACTCTCCATTAAGGTGTGTCCATTCCCATGCCTGGCAGCTGAGGAAGCATATACCACCAATAATCGTCCACAACAACCATTTTGCTACATTCTTTTTATCTCCGTAGTGTCCGGCATGTACTGCAAGTACCATTGTTACCGAACTCATGATCAGTATAAACGTCATTAAACTCACAAACAAAAGTGGGAGATCATGCTCGCCCATAAAAGGGAAAGATTTGAACACCTGGTTGGCATCGGGCCAAACTGAACTGAAAAACCGGGTGGTTCCATAGGCTATAAGTAATGCCCCGAATGTCAGAGCATCCGACAAAAGGAAGAACCAGGTCATCATTTTGCCATAGCTCACATTAAATGGCGATCTTCCGCCGGCCCATAGTTTCGGTTCCGGCGCTGTTGTTACTACTGTTGATTGTGACATAGACTGTTTTAAGAGGTTGTGATCTTTTGAATCCGCGTGCGAATTTCTAAAGAATTTTACTGATTTACTAGAAAGAAGACAAATAAATATAACCACAATATATCAACGAAGTGCCAATACGTTGCAGTTATCTCCAATCCGGTGGTGCTGAATGACTTAATATTTGTGCCAAAAGCACGAAAAAATACGATCAATAAAGCTACAATTCCGCCCAGCAAATGCAGCAAATGCATGCCTGCTATTATAAATAAAAATGACTCACTGGGGTTACCATTCACGCGCACTGTTGCCGACTCATTAAGTACTTGCCCGTTTATCCTTACCTGTTGCAACTGATGGTACAGCTGGTAAAAACCCACAAACTGCATTGCGCCAAAAATTATTCCCAGCAATAAAGTTAAAGAGATGAGCATTCTGAACCTCGGCATGTCCCTGTTCTTGAAAGCTTTGATACCTATAATAATGGTAATGCTGCTTAATACTATAGGTATAGTAGAATACCAGAACACATGAGGCAAAGTATAATACCGCCAGTTGCCCTGTGCCTCCCGTACCATATAACCACTGGTCAGCCCCGCAAAAGCCATGGTCATACTGGCAATTGCCAGCCACATCATAAACTTCTGCGGATGAATTTTCTTCTTTTCTCCCCCTGCCACAGAAGGCGAATCACTATTTGTTACCAATGTTCCCATTTTAAAACATTCAAATTTCAAACTCCAAATCCCAAATCCCCAAATTCCCAATCCCAAAACTCCAAATCCCAAACTCCAAATTCCAAATCCCAAATTCCAAGCTCCAAATCCCAAACTCCAAATCCCAAACTCCAAACTCCCAAACCTCAAATTCCAAATTCCAAATCCCAAATCCCCAAAATCCAAAATCCCAAACCTCAAATCCCAAATTCCAAATCCCAAATCCCAAAACCCAGCACCTACGTACCCCCCTTCAGGGGCCGGGGGTTACACCTTATCCATTATCAGCGCCAGCAATATCACCGGCAAATAAATAAACGATGCAAACATCACCCGTCTTGCCGACTTGTAATCATTCTTCACATAAAACAACACAGAAGCCACAAAATACATCACTCCGCAACCCACACAAATTATAGTACCAATATTCCCGGTTAGCCCTATTGCCCTTGGCACCATAGCAATAGGTATCAGCACCATGCTGTAAAGCATACATTGTATGCCAGTAAACCTTGTATCGCGCTCCCTTGTAGGCAGCATTTGTATCCCGGCATTGCTGTAATCATCAAAAGCCACATAGGCAATAGCCCAGAAGTGCGGGAACTGCCAGAAAAACTGCAGGCTGAAAAGCACCAATCCCCCTACCCCAAGGCTGCCTGTAGCTGCAACCCAGCCAATAAGCGGAGGCAATGCTCCCGGCACAGCGCCTATCAGCACAGCCACCGGATGCACCTTTTTCATAGGCGTATAAACAAATGCGTAAAGCAGCAACGAAAGAAAACTAAGAGCACCCGCCAGCGGATTGAAAAAATAACCCAGCAGCAAAGCTCCGCTCCCCCCGGTTATAGCAGCAAATATCCAGGCCTCATGATGGTGCATACGCCCCTCAGGCATAGGCCTGTTGCGGGTGCGCTTCATCAGCATATCGCTGTCGCGCTCCAGAATCTGGTTAATGGTATTGGCCCCGCCTGTAACCAGCATCCCCCCCACAAACAGTGTTATGATATGCTGCCACAGTAACATATTGGTCCACGAAAACGGAGTAACGGTACCCATCAGGTAACCAATCACACTACTGAACACAACCATACCACTCAGGTTAGGCTTCAGTAATTGCCGGTAATCCTTCATCCGCGACAAGGCCAAAAAGTGCCACTTTGCCTTTATGGGCATCTCCTTCAGTATCAATTTATATTAAAATAGGCCGCAAAAGTACTACTATTTCTTATTCCGGAATCGAAATTCCAAAGAATACCATAACTGAAGGTGTTTAGAGTATACAGCAAACCAGATTTCAGAAATTGGATATTGACATGTGCTTCCTTCATTAAAACTATAACTATTACCATTTTACACAACAATGCCACCCGTTGGGTGGCATTGTTGTGGTTATTTAAATTTCAAAAAATACTCCAGAAAAACAAGAAGTACGATATCATTCCTTCACGCATTTGAAAATTCTTGATTTACCAGAATTATCTGTTACTGATATCAAATACATACCAGCTGGCAAATTTTGCATATCAACTTGTTCCTGTAGCTTACCATCGGTTACCAAAGCTATTTTCGAAAGGATGGTTCTACCCAGCGGGTCAATTATGTTTACTTTGGCTTCCCCATCTGCAATACCTGTACCTGTTATCTCCAATGTACCACGTACTGGGTTAGGGTAAACTTTAATTCCCTCAGAAATTTGCGGATTAATCAATCCGGATGGTAAATCACCCCGGCTATAACTGGTTATGATTATACTATTGCTTGCTGATGTAAATACTTCACCACATTCCGGAGACACAGTAAGTATGCAGGAATAACTATAAGAACCTGCTCCTGGGATACTAACAGTATAGGAACTATTCGTAGCACCGGATATGTTCGTACCGTCAAGCTGCCACTGGAAGGTTATATCGTCTATCATCGAAGCATGTGCTATAAAAGTTAAGGTAGTGCCAGACTCAACTGTTGTAGGGCTGGCTATGGTAATATAGATACTTGCATTGTATGGAGAAACCCTTATCCTCTTATTACTTATATCTGAAATGTAGATGTTTCCTAAATTATTGAAAGCAAGTCCTCCTATCTGGGTCAACTGGCCTTCTATGCTCGGTCCGCCATCCCCCGCAAAACCGGATATACCATTAGCCACAGATGTGATAATTATTCCGGTGGTAAGATTTACACTTCTGACTTTAAAGTTGAACTGATCAGCGATATATAAAATATTCGCTCCATCATACGCCAAACGGGCAGGTGTATTCAATGTAGCTGCAGTGGCGGGACCACCATCACCTGTATTGCCAGGTTTTCCGGTGCCGGCAAATGTGGTAATAATACCTGTTGCCAATACATATTTTCTGACTACATAATTCCCGTAATCAGCTATATACAAGTTTCCAAATTTATCCATTGCCAAATCTCTTGGCACCGATAATCTTGCTGATATTCCAGGCCCGCCATCACCTGAATAAGCGCCTGATCCTGTTCCTATTATAGTTGATATTATACCGTTGGTATTTATCATACGGATCTTATTGTTGCCTGCATCCGCAAAATACAGATTACCTGTAGTATCGCCACAAATCCCCAATGGTCCTTGTATCAGAGCGGCTTTGGCAGGGCCGCCATCACCTGAAGATCCACTCTTAGCCGCTGTTCCGCATATTGTGCTTATTATCCCTGTAGCTGCTGTTACCTTCCTTATGGTCATGCCTGTTGTATTACATATGTATATATTGCCTTCCCTGTCAACATATACACCTCCTCCACCCGACATATTTAGTGAAGCTAAGGTAGCAGGTCCGCCATCACCATCATCTCCTGTAGCTCCGTTGCCGGCTACTGTATTTATAATACCATTAATATTTATTTTTCTAACCTTATTTACATATACATCGCATATATACACATTTCCTCCGGTATCAGAACACATAGCCCTCGGACTTTGTATAGTGGCCAGATATGCCGGACCATCATCTCCAAGTGAAGTATTTGAACCATCACCAGAAGTTGTATACAGATAGGAAGGATGGCCTGCAATATTGATTGTCTTTGCAACCGACGTGCTACATCCATTTAAATCAGTGAAAGTATAAGATATATTTACATACCCAATAGACAGCCCTGAAACTAGCCCGGCACTATTTATTGCAGCTATGCGGCTACCGGTACTCCATACTCCTCCTGCAGTAGCATTACTAAACCCGGCAATACTATCCTTACATAGTCCACTTGGCCCGGTTATGTCCGCAACAAATGGAACATCTACAGTTACAGTAGTTGTTACGGTAATATCCCCAAAGGTGTAACTGATTACTGAGGTACCATTAGATATTCCTGTTACTACGCCGCTTGAAGAGCCTATTGTGGCTACAGCTGAGTTGGCGCTCGTCCAGGTACCTCCACTTATTGCGTAGGTAAGTGTTGTAGTGTCCCCACCACATACAATTCGTTTGCCACTTATGGTTACTACATTTATTGCGGTAGTAACATAACAACCTGTGTTCAGGGTATATGTTATAGTTGCAGTACCAGATGTAACCCCTGTAACAATACCGTTCAGTGGGTCAACAACTGCGATACTGGTATTACTACTACTCCAGGTGCCTCCCAAAGTAGCATCTGTTAATGTAATTGGTATTGTTACTGTGTTATTTCCGGCAATAACGCCTGGCAACGGATTAACTGTTACAAAAGGAGAAATAGCCATCGTGCTTGTGCAGCCAGTTATTTTGTTGGTTGCTGTCAGGCTGTATACTCCGCTTGCTGCAGTTGTTGTTGCTGTAAATGAGGGTGTGGCGCTTGTAGAACTGAATGAATTGGGGCCACTCCAGATATAGGTTGGATCACCCAATTCACCCGTAGCGCTCATTGTCAGAACTGAACCCACGCATATTGGGTTAGGTGACACAATTATGCTGGTTAAGTTTGGCATTGGATCAATGATTACTTTGGCGTTCCCTCTCATTTCCGCACTGCATCCTGTTGTTGCATCGGTAGCCTTAACGATATATTTGCCTGCTGTTGTTTGTGGTCCGAAACTGATTGCAGATCCGGTACCCGCAAAAGGTGTTCCCGTATTCAATCCATCTGCCTGCAATTGGTAATTAACACCCAAAGTAGATCCGTTCAATCCGATTACCACACCTGTACTGCCTGAACAATAACTGCCGCCACCGGTTACAGTGTAGGCAATTGGCAATGGATTAATATTCACCACAGCACTGCCCGTCATGTTCGCTATACATGTTGTAGCGGTATTCGAGGCAATTACGGTATAAGTGCCTGTCGATACCTGAAGGCCGAAACTGATTGCAGACCCGGTACCTGCAATCGGGGTACCAGTATTCAATCCATTTGCCTTCAGTTGATAATTAACACCTGTCTCTGTGCTGCTCAATCTTACTTCTGCACCTGAACCACCACTGCAATAGCTGCCACCGCCTGTAACAGTATATATAGTTGGCAGATCATTAACTGTTACAGTTACTGTAGCTGAGTTATTGCAAGCCGGTGAATTACTGCCGGTAACAGTGTATGTTGTGGTAGCTGTTGGGTTTGCGGTTACCCGTGCCCCTGTAGTGGCAGATAAACCTGTTGATGGTGACCATGTAAAGTTGTTTGGCCCAAAGGCGGTCAATGTGGCCGAAGACCCGTTACATATACTCATTGATGGGGTAATGGAAATACCTGGTAGGTTATTAACCGTTAAGGTTATTATAGCCCTGTTACTGCAAGAATTCGCATTAATACCTGTTACTGTATACGTAGTAGTACCAGAAGGAGCGGCGGCCAGGTTTCCACCAGTAGTTGCAGATAAGCCGGTCGCAGGCAACCAGAAATAGGATCCGCCTGAACCTGCCCCCGTAGCTGTTAGAACCGTATACGAACCCGAACATATCGGATTGGTGGCTACAGATAAAATAATATTGGGCAATGGATTAACTGTCATTATCATTGTGGCTGTGTTACTGCAACTTTGCGCATTACGCCCGGTCAATGTGTAGGTTGTCGTAATTGCTGGGTTGGCTATTACAGTTGTCCCTGTTGTTGCTGACAACCCTGTGGCAGGAGACCATGTATAGGCTACACCACCAGTTGCCGTTAAGGTTGAGGATGAGCCAGCGCATATTGCTGCTGTTCCGCTTATAGTAATTGTTGGCAGTGGATTAACAGTAACCGCAACAGTGGCTGTATTACTGCAGTTATTCGAATTGGTTCCTGTTATAGTATAAATAGTAGTTACAGTTGGAGATGCGATAACACTTGCACCTGTGGTTGCACTTAATCCGGCTGAGGGAGCCCACCTGTAATTCCCGCCTGTGCCTGCACCTGAAGCAGTAAGCCCTGTGGTTGCACCTTTGCATATAGTATTATTTCCTGCAACTGCACTAATGACGGGTAACGGATTTACAATTAGGGTAGCTGTAGCTGGAGTGGAGGCGCAGCCAATGCTGTTTTTTGCTGTAAAATAATAGGTATACGTTCCGGTAATTGCTGTTCCCGGGGAATAATTCAGTGTGGTAGCTAAAACACAACTGCTGCTTGAGCATGTGCTGCTTGAAGACCACATATAGGTATAGGGTCCGCTTCCGGTTCCGGAAGTAACCAGCCCGTTAAAAGTTACAGATCCGCCATTACAAACCGACAGCGAATTGTTTGTTACGCTTATCGAAGGTAATAAGGGTATAGGAATAAGTACTAAATCCTCATAATTTGAAGTCAGTGTTTGAGAGGCGCTCGTACCAATTACCAATGTCTGATAACATGTTCCGAGTGCGGGAATGGTCAAGGCAGAAAGATCTATCATTCCTTCACAAAATCCATTTACCGGGTAATTACCTCCGCTGCCGCTAACTCCCTTCTGGACATATCCCCAGCCTGATGGGGAAGCAACAGATACAGAATTGCACCTGGCATAAAGGTGTGCAGCATCTATACTTATTGGTACCAAACCAGTACCCTGCCACATAAACGCAGCATAACTCGAGTAACTTCCTCCTGTTGTAAATGTTACCTGTATCAAAACATCACCATTGTTATGAGCACTTGTAAAATCCGATCCCGAAACCTTGCTAACATTTGAACCGAGTAACCAGAAATTCAGTGAGGCATCGCCATTGTTGGCATAACGGTCGGCACAGAAGTATATTTTTGTGCCTAGCAGGGCAACACCTGCATGTTCAATATCCAGTTTATCAGTTGCAGCATGGGTTTTCCATTTCCAGGATGAAATATCATTTCCCGACTTTGAGCCTCCGCCTGTAAATATATCATCGCCAGAGTTATTAACTAAATCTGTAGCGAATCTGCTGAAATAGCTACTGTTCGCAAGTAGCGATGGCCAGTCTCCCGGATTACCATCAATCACAATCTGAGATCTTGCAATCCCTGAAGTAAGTATTAAAGCAATCACCAAAATACGCTTCACATTAAATCCTATCTTTTTCATAATATGTTTTTTATCCCTCTTATTAATATTAAACAATCACTATTCTACTACTTCCATTTAAAACACCTTATTTTTATTTAATTGATAAAGATTCGATCCGATTTTCACCTCCTATCGGCGATTCCCCATAATTTATTATGGAGGTGACATCATGATGTATTCTATATAAAGGAGATCTAATTCTTTAAATTGCCCGCCAGATACTCCAACGGACGGTTTTGCGGCTATTTTTTTGTTTATTTGCATTTTACGAACTTTACAATTTTATATTAGTTAATATTTTTTATTTTCTATTATCGTTACAAGTAGCTTTCTTTTTTCAACATTAATATTTATTTTTTTACTGTAAAATCACTTTTTATCTTATAATCCAATCATTTATATTCCAGTGCGAAATTATATTAGCTTTGATTGCGTTTGACTGACAACGGTCAATAGGTGCTTTGTTTATTATTAGTTCCGGTTCTGATAAAAACAGGAACATGACTGATTACTATCAGTACAAATTAAGCTTAAACTCAAATGCTAATTAGATGTTATTCTAATTTGAGGACAGAATTGGAAAAGGCATTCATTTTGAGGGGTTTGTGCTTCCAATTTTGGTAATTTTAACAATTATCAACAAATACACGGATAAAAAATATCTCGAAATGACATCTAAATAATAATAAATATAAACAGGATTATGTGAAAAATAGTTCTTCCCCACTGGTCTAAGGCTATAAAAAATAAAAAAATGGATACTGGTCGCAGCATCCGCTTCCCTAATATGTTGCAGCCCCGCTGCCGTTTCATAAATTCAGTCAGGCGCTATTTTGCCTTGCAAGTATTAACTCTGCGCCAAGTTTCTCTACTATCGCAGCCGATTTCCACAAAGCAAAGCTTGCCTGCCGATAGGCACAGCCTTTTGTGTGTAGGGTGAACCTGTGGCGCATCAGGGCACTAAAGCTGATGTTCTTTTCTCTGCCAGGTTTCACTCGTTCGCGTTTGCAATACGCACGTAAATTTTTTATCTTGTAGAGTCGTTGCACCGCAACTGCTATTTATGAATCAACGATCAATTATAACTAGGTTCACCCCTAAGGGGTACGTGTAAAAATTAAAATATGATAACTAACAAGCGCAAGCCCGCTACCGGGGCATACAATTACCCAACAATCCTCCACCCGCACAAGGGTGGAGCGAACAATTTGATGTTTTTCTTGAGTAATTGAATAAGATTAGGTGCAGTTTGGTTTTTAAGAATGTAATTTATTCTTTAACTACTCTAATAATTTCCCTTTCTCCATTCTCTGAAGTCATTTCAAGAATATAAATTCCAGGAATAATTTTTTGCAGTTGGACTGAATTACTCCCAGGTTCCAAAATCCCTTCTTTTATCGTGATACCCGTTACTTTCAATATGCGATATTTGGTAGTTTCAGTTATCCCAGTAATATTTAAATCATCATTAGCTGGATTCGGCCAAACCTTCACCTCTCCTTTGGAAAGGATGGGAGATGTCTCAGAAGGAATCTCAATGTTTACATTGCTGCAATGAATATCGCTGCCGCAGGTGGTATATACAGTAACGCAAACATGATAGGAACCTGAAAGACTGTAGGTATGTAAAGCTGGTGTGCCGGTTGCAGTATGACCATCCCCGAAATTCCATACTATGCTGTCTAAACCAGTGGTTGTGCCTGTATAGGTAACGCCGATTGTATGCGTGCCGGTATCTGTATAGGATGCAATCGGAGATGCTGTACAACTGCAATCAACACCATACTTCATGACAAAGAAATCAGTATTGCCACCAACTGTATGATATGCCGGAATAGCTGGTGATCCCGCCCAGATACTGTCAACCACTTCACCACCTACATAGATATTGCCTACTTTGTCGGATGTGATGGCGTTTCCTTCATTGTAAAGGCCATCTCCATGAATCTGCCTGATACTGAGCATATTTTTCCCTGAATCAAGTACTACAAAATATGGACTCCAGCCATCACCAGTAGGTGTTGTAAGTGTAACTGATCCATCAGTAGTAGAACCAGCAAATGTACCAAATGCTGCAAGTTGATAATTGGGTAAAAGGGTAATACTGCCAAACCCGTTTACTGAAGTATGACTGTCAAAATGTTTGATCCAGTTTACATTTCCGTTTGTATCAGTTTTCATAACAATAGAAATATCAGTAAAACTTGGTGCAGAAACAGAATCACCATTAAACGAAAATGTTGGCGAACCAGTAAATGGTTGAGCACCACCACCAAAATATAAATGTTTAGACTGGTCCATAACCAAACCGCCAATCCCATCGTCATCCCCGTGACCGCAAAAATATTGCCAAAGTAAACTTCTACTTGCAGTAAATGCAGCAGCGTAAAATGAATCTGTTGTAGTGCCGCCATATATACTTTGGTTTATTTCTCCGTATACATATAATTTATTAGTAGCTGGGTCTATTACTGCGCCATGCAAATACCAGGCTGAATCCAAAGCCAACCTCACTGTACTTAGCAAGGTACCTGAAGTATTATAAGTATAGTCATAAACACCATATACGCTGGTGCCGGAGAGAAGTGGAACCCCTGATTTCATATAACAAAAATAATGTAATTTATTTGATCCGTCAATTGCGATAGGGTCTGCAAGACTTCCTAATAGAATTTCACACGCAAAAGTATTAACACCTATATACCGAATCCAATCAAAATGTCCAATAGTATCAAATTGAATCAATCCAGTCAGCAAGTGTCCTGAAGCAAAGCTGGTATCAGACCCAATATGAAATGTACCGCCGCTACCACCAAATTCACCTGCAACAAAGATATGCCCCAGATTGTCTGAGGTAACTCCAAACGGGGTACAAATATCCGCCGAAGAGGCAAGAAGTTTAGCCCAACGCATTTGACCGTTACAATTGTAGCTTGTTATTAAAATATTATTGCTTGCCCCATAGGCTCCAGTTGAACGATAGAAAGTATCGGCATATATCGGATTATTCCCAACAATACTAAGCGCATATATATTACCATTGGGGTCAGTACACATGAATTTTGTTTGCTCCCATTCTCTAGACCCAAAGGAGCTTAGATCTTGATCTGTTCCCCCGCCTTTGATCCATTTAAATTGCTGACTTTGAGCTGGTAAAGCAGTAATAAAAATTAAAATCAACACTAAAGTTATCCTTTTAATTATCTGTTTCACGTATTTGTTTTTATAAAATTAAAACAATTTATTCAAATTACCTCTATTATTAACAGAGGTAATCTTTACTTTAATTTTTATTGACTCACCACTACCAAACGTTGCATTTGTAAAGTCTTTCCAATTTAAATGGATGTAATAATCAATAAAAAATAGGCACTATTAGACCATTTTCCGCCGTATTCTAAGTTTTCCCACTCGTTCGCGTTTGCAACGCGAATGCCTCGGTAGTGCGTTTGCAACGCACAAATTTTCCTATTATCGTATATTTTGCCATCAAAAAAAAAATAATTATGCTAAATAATTAGGAATTATCAACTATCTACCATACCTTCGTTCCAAATTTATAGACAAATATAATTTATTAAACTATGAAACTACCATTATTTTATAATAAGTATTCCGAAGGGCTTTTTACCATCTCAGGAACCAGGAACACAAACATTCCCGCTAATTTAGGCGATTGAAAATCGAATATTCAAACATTCTCGATGATTTCGGCGATTGAAAATCTCATATTTTTATTACCACTATACATTTGAATACATTTGCGCACTCTAAAATTTCAATATTTTTGCAATAGCACCCTCTCCTTTGGAAGTCTATCCCGATTTTTCATCGGGAAGGGCCGGGGTGAGG